>DASWSC010000122.1:0-6800 GCA_036402855.1 Candidatus Elarobacter sp.
GACGCGCCCCGTGGCGGTGCTCGTCAACCACTACTCCGCTTCAGCCTCGGAGATCGCGGCCGGCGCGCTGCAGGACGCCGGCGTCGCGACGCTGGTCGGGAACCGCACCTACGGGAAAGGCGTCATCCAGGAGATCACCTACAACGGCGACGGCTCGGCGATGAAGGTCACGACGGCCCGCTATCTGACGCCGCGCAACCGCATCATCGACGGGATCGGCCTCGTCCCCGACGTCAGCGTGAACGAGAACGCGCACGCGCGCTTCGGCGACCCCGCCGCCGACGCGCAGCTCGCCGCGGCGATCACCGTCGTCCAGGCCAAAGCACGCCTCTGAGCGAGGCGCCCGCGGCTCAGGCCGCGAGCATCTGCGTCGACGACGTTCGCGCCGGCGCAACGCTCACGCGCACGTAGCGCTTGAGCGTGCTGTAACTGCCCGGGAACGCGAACCGCTCGACGAGCTGCGCGTGCACCGCACGCAACGAGACGCCGCTCTCCAACGCTTCCTCGATGCGCTCGCGGTGCGGCTCGCACACCGAGGCCGGCTCGCGCGCCGCGTCGAGGTCGGCGACGCCGGCGCCGATCAATCCGGCCCGACGGCCGTACGCGGCGATCGTCTCACGGCGGTGGCCCGTCTCGTGCTCGATCCGGCGCAGCGTCTTCCCCTCACGGAGCAGCGCCAGAACGCGTTCCCGCTGCGCCTCGGTCAGCGTGTTCATGGCCGACGCTTCGCGCGCCCCGCGCCGCCGGACCTGCGCTCCGTGGCCGCTTTTCGCTGCCCGGCCGCTTTCGGGTGCCCGAATCCCCCGGGGCGCCGGGCCCGCCGCTATACTGCGCGCATGAGCCACCTGGTTCCCATCGTCGTCGAGCAGACCGCGCGCGGAGAACGCTCGTACGACATCTACTCGCGCCTGCTGCAGGAGCGCATCGTCTTCGTCACCGGACAGATCGACGATGCGCTGGCCAACACCGTCATCGCGCAGCTCCTCTTCCTCGAGCGTCAGGACCCGGACCGCGACATCGACCTCTACGTCAACAGCCCGGGCGGCAGCGTCAGCGCCGGGCTCGCGATGTACGACACCATGCAGCTCATCAAGCCGAACGTCGCCACGATCTGCGCCGGCTTCGCCGCGTCGGCCGCGTCGATCTTGCTGACCGGCGGCGCGCCCGGGAAGCGGATGGCGCTGCCGTACAGCAAGATCCTGATCCACCAGCCGTGGATCGGGCAGATCGGCGGCCAGGCGACCGACATCGAGATCCACGCGCGCGAGCTGGTCGCGACGCGGCGCATCATCGCCCAGATCTACGAGCGCACGACGCATCAGCCGCTGGAGCGAATCCAGCGCGACCTCGAGCGCGACTTCTACATGACCGCCGACGAAGCGCGCGAGTACGGGATCATCGACTCGGTGCTCCACGGCGCGAACCGCAACGGCGACGCCGCTGCGGCTCGAGCCGAGGATCCTCCGGCGTAGAGCGCTATTCGAACCGCAGGGCGCGGATCGGATCGAGCGCGGCGGCCTTGCGCGCCGGCCAGTAGCCGAAGAACACGCCGACCGCGGCGCTGAACGCGAGCGCGAGCACGACCGCGACGAGCGGGACGGTCGCCGGCCAGTGCGCGAGGACCGCGACCGCCGCCGCACCCGCGACGCCGAGGACGACGCCGAGCGCGCCCCCGCCCGTCGAGAGGACGACCGCTTCGATCAGGAACTGGCGCAGGATCGCGGCGGCCCGCGCGCCGAGCGCGACGCGCAGCCCGATCTCGCGGGTGCGCTCGGTGACCGAGACCAGCATGATGTTCATGATCCCGATCCCGCCGACCAGCAGCGAGACCGCGGCGACCGCGGCGAGGAGCAGCCCGAGGATCGACGCGGTCGCCGAGGCGGCCTGCGCGATGTCCTGGAGGTTGCGCACCTGGAAGTCGTCGGCGCGGCCGCCGGTGATCGCGTGCCGCTGCTCGAGCAGGCCGGTGATCTGCGACTGCACCGAGTCGATGTGCTGCGCGTCGGCGGCGGAGACCATCAGCGAGCCGATGCTCGTCCCGCCGGTGATCCGCTCGAGCGCCGAGGTGTACGGGATCAGCACGGTGTCGTCCTGATCCTGGCCGGCGCCGCTCTGCCCTTTGGCGGCGAGCGTTCCGATCACCGTGAACGGGACGTTCTTCACCATCACGGTCTGACCGACGGGATCGCCGCCCGCGAACAACTGCTTCACGACCGTCTGGCCGAGCACCGCGACCTTCGCCGCTTCGTCGGTCTCCGTCTGCGTGAAGAACCGTCCGCCCGCGACGTCCCAGCTCCGCACCGTCGTGAACGTCGGCGCGACGCCGGTTGCGGTCGTCTGCCAGTTCTGGCCGTTCGCGATCACCTGCGTTCGCACGTTGACGCTCGGCGAGACGGCGCTGACGCCGGGCAGCTTCGCGATCGCGAGGCCGTCCTGGACGGTGAGCGTCGAGGCCCCGCCGTTCCCGGTGCGCGCGCCGCTGGTCTGCACGCTCCCCGGAATCACCATGACGAGATTCGAGCCGAGCCCGTTGATCTGGTCGGCGACCGAGGTCTTCGCGCCGGTGCCGATCGCGACCGTCACGATGACCGCCGCGACGCCGATCACGATGCCGAGCATCGTGAGCAGCGAGCGCGAGCGGTTGCGGATGAGCGCCTGCAGCGCGAGCCGCAGCGTTTGCGTGAAGGAGATCATACGAGTGCTTTCTCGCGCACCGGTTCGTCCGAGACGATGCGGCCGTCGCGGAAGCTGACGAGCCGGCGTGCGTGCGCTGCGACGTCCGGTTCATGGGTGACGAGCATGACGGTCATGCCGCGCTCGGCGTTGAGCCGCCGGAAGAGCGCCATGACGTCTTCCGACGACGCGGTATCGAGCGCGCCCGTCGGCTCGTCGGCGAGGATGAGCTGCGGCTGGTTCACGATCGATCGCGCGATCGCGACGCGCTGCTGCTGACCGCCGGAGAGCTGGTTCGGCTGGTGCTGCGCGTACTTCGCGAGCCCGACCGCGTCGAGCGCTTCGAGCGCGGCGCGACGCCGCTCCGCGGCCGGAACGCCGGCGTAGATCATCGGCAGCTCGACGTTCTCGATCGCCGTGGTGCGCGGGAGCAGGTTGTACGCCTGAAAGACGAACCCGAGCGCGCGCGAGCGGAGATCGGCGAGATCGTCGGCGCCGAGCGAGCCGAGGTCGTGACCGGCGAACCGGTACGTCCCCGCCGTCGGCCGGTCGAGCAGACCGACGATGTGCATGAACGTCGACTTGCCGGACCCCGACGGGCCCATCACCGCGACGAACTCGCCGGGCTCGATGGTGAGGTCGACGCCGCGCAGGGCGACGACGTCCTCACCGCCTTCGAGCGGATAGATCTTCGACAGATCGCGGACTTCCACGACGGACGTCATGGCTAGCCCCCCTGGCCGCGGCCGCCGCCGCCGTAGCCGCCCGGCGCACGCTGCGTCCCGCCGAGCGGGTTCGCGCTGGAGCCGCGCGAGCTGCTTCCGCTGGTGGAGCGGTTGTCGCCGGTCACGACGCTGTCGCTCTCGCCGAGCGTGCCGCGCAGCGGCGTGACCGACGCCTGCGTCGCGCCGACGAGTCCGACCTTGACCGGTACCGGCTGCGGCTTCCCGGCGCGCAGGACGAAGATCCGTCCGGTGGCGCCCGGCGTGACCGCGCCGCCGCTCGAGGCGCTGGTCGTGCCCCACGGCGAACCCGACGTCGCGCCGGTGCGCGCACCCTGGGCGCGGGTACCGCGGCGGTTGCGGCTGAACGAGCCGGCCGGCGGCGTGTAGCTGAGCGCGGCGAGCGGCACGATCGTGGCGCCGTCGACGTGCGCGACGGTGCTCGTCGCGTTCGCGGTCATCCCGGGGCGCAGCGCGCCGTCCTTGTTGTCGACGTAGACGACGACGGTGTACGTCACGACGTTGGAGACGGTCGTCGCGTTCTGGCGAACCTGCGCGACCTTCGCGGTGAACGTGCGGTTCGGGAACGCGAGCACGCTGAACGAGACGCTGTCGCCCGCCCGGACGCGCCCGATGTCGGGCTCGCCGACCGAGAGGTCGAGCTCCATCTTGCCGAGGTCCTGGGCGATCGTGAAGAGCGTCGCGACCTGCAGCGACGCGGCGACCGTCTGCCCGATCGACACCTGGCGCGAGATGACCGTGCCGTCGACCGGCGAGGTGATGATCGTGTGCTGCAGGTTTGCCTCGGCGGTTTTCACCATCGCCTGCTGAATCCCGATCGCGGCGACGCCCGCGTCGTGCTGCGCGGCCTGTGTCGCGGCGGTCGCGTTCGCGACGCCGGACTGCGCCGACTGCGCCTGCTGCTGCGCGTCCGCCTGAGCGATCTGCGCCTGCGAGGCTTGCGCTTGCGCCTGCGCCTGGGTCACCGCGGTGCGGGCCGAGTCGAGCGCGCTCTGCGCCGAGACCTCGGCCGACTTGTCGGCGTCGGCCTGGCTCTGCGCGATGTAGCCTTGCGCGAGGAGCTGGCCGTCACGGGCCACCGTCTGCTGGGCGAGCGCGAGCGCGCTCTGCGCCTTCGTCACATTCGTCTGCGCCGTCGCGATCGCCGCGTTCGAGGCCGCCGCCGTCGCCTGCGCGACACGGGCGCTCGCCGCCGCCGCCTGGGCGTTCGCCTGCGCCGCCGCGATCGTCGAGGGTCCGCCGCTCGCCGTCGCGCCGGACGCTGCCGCCTGCGCGGCGCTCTGCGCGAGCGAGGCGCGCGCCTGGTCCAGCGACGCCTGGAACGTGGTCGGATCCAGCTTCGCGAGCACCTGGCCCTTCGTCACGTGCGAGTTGAAGTCGGCGTCGATCTCGGAGATGATCCCCGACACCTGCGAGCCGATACTGATCGTGTTCTGGGGATTCAGCGTCCCGCTTGCCGTCACGGTCTGCGCGAGCGACCCGCTCTGAACGGGGACGCTCGTGAAGGTGACGGCCGATGCGCGCGAGCGCACGACGATCACCGACGCGACGATCGCGGCGATCACGACGATCGCGGCGACGACGAACCACCACCGCGGGCGACGGCGCGGTGCTTGAAGGGTGACGGTCGAGACTCGGCCGTTGGTCGCGGGACGTTCCAAAGTAAACATGGCGGTACTTCGAATACTCGCCACGGGGCTGGGAAGTGCTAAGCCCTACATGAGAATCGGTCTCAGGACGCTCTCAGGAATGCCGGGCTGACGAAGCAGCCGTTTTCCCAGCAAACTGTGCGACGAACGCATCCACGGCGACCGCGTCGCAACCGGCGAGCGCGCGGCGGCGCGCCGCGGCAAGATCGGGTTGCGGATGCACGATGAACGCGCTCGTGCGCTCGCCGCCCGGGACGAGGGCGATGCGGGCGCTCGCCGCCGGCGTGACGATACTTTGCCACGGTTCGAGCACGACGCTCGCGCGCGGGTCGAGATCGACGCGCAGGTGCGCATCCATCGCGGTGATCGTGAGCGGTCGCCCGTCGGTCTCGACGTAGCCTTCGTTGCGCGTGACCGCGACGCGCTCGACGAGAAAGCGCTCTTCGGCGATCAGCAGCGTGCGCTCGAGCCCGCCGTCCGCGTAGGTGAGCTGCGTCGACGCGCCGGGGAACGTCGCGCGGAAGTCGAGCACGTCGGCGGCCTTCTCGACGTGCAGCTCGCGCGGCTTGCCGTCTGCGCCGGTGCGGTTCCAGTCGAAGATGCGGTACGTCAGATCGCTGGCCTGCTGCGTCTCGAACAGCCGGATCCCGGCGCCGATCGCGTGCAGCGTCCCGGCCGGAAGATAGAACGCCTCGCCCGCGTGAACCGGGACGCTGCGCAGGATCTCGGCGAGGGTTCCGTCGGCGACGCGCCGCTCGTACTCTTCGCGCGACGTATCGCGAGTCCAGCCGAGGACGAGCTGCGCGCCCGGCTCGCAGTCGAGGATGTACCAGCACTCCGTCTTGCCGTTGGGCTGCCGTTCGACGCGCTGCGCGTACGCGTCGTCCGGGTGGACTTGGACGGAGAGGGGCAGGCGCGCGTCGATGATCTTCGTCAAGACCGGGAAGACGCGCCCCGGATCGATCGGCCCTGTGAGCTGGTCGCCGAGCTCCGCGCGAAGCGCGCCGAGCGTGCGGCCCGCGAAGACGCCGTTCGCGACGCGGTTCTCGTCCCAGCACTCCCACGACTCGCCGAGGGTCTGCGCGAGGTCGCCGTGCTTCCCGAAGCGCCGGACGAGCGCGTCTCCGCCCCAGATCGCCGGCGTCAGCTTCGGTTCGAGAAGATACGGATAGAGCCGGTCACTCACGTGCCGGCTCTCATGGGATCGGCGCAGCCGAATCCTTCCGCGCGGCGCTATTCGCGCCGAATCGTCGTGCTCGAGCTCGAGCGGTTGTTCGACATCGCGACGAGGCCGACGATGACCACGAGGACGACCGCGCCGACGATGATCCAGGTCCAGTTGATCCCGCCGTTCGCGTTCGGATCGGTGGTCGTGGTGGTGGTGGTCGACGAGCCCGTCGTGGCGCCGCTGGTCGTGCCGCCGCCGGCCGTGCCGCCGGTCCCGCCGGTGCCGCCGGACGTGCCGGTGGTCGTCCCGCCGCCGCCGCCGCCACCCGACGTCTGCGCGATGGTCAGCGTCGGAGCGAGGGCGAGGAACAGCGCGAGGACCAGGATCGAGATACGAGAGATAATCCGCAACGTTCCCCTCCTGGAGAATCAGGCAGCGATGTCCATCGGCTCCGGGTCGCCGCCGGGCGGCGTCGGATCGGCGGGGATCCCGGGCATGTCCGGCGGCGCGTCCGGCATCGCCGGCACGTCGGGGACCGACTCGGGGATCACGTATTCCGCATGCATC
>DASWSC010000123.1:0-2171 GCA_036402855.1 Candidatus Elarobacter sp.
TTCGGGCTGGGGCAGATCGGTCGGCGCCTCGAAGCCCGCCCGGCCTAGCCGCGAAGCCGGCCGCGCTACGCGGCAGGCCGCATCGGAACGGCCGCGGGCGCGGTTGAGGTTCACGTGAACGGATGGGCGCTGGCGGGGACCAGCTTTCTTGCTTCCGCGGTCGAAGCGGTCGAGGCGCTGACGATCGTGCTGGCGGTCGGGATCACCCGGTCGTGGCCGGTGGCGCTGCGCGGGACCGCGTTCGCGCTGCTCGCGCTCGCCGCGATCGTCGCGCTGTTCGGGCCGCTGCTGCACCTCGTGCCGATCGACCAGCTCAAGCTGGTCGTGGGGATCGTGCTGACGCTGTTCGGTCTGGCCTGGCTTCGCAAAGCGATCCTGCGCTACGCGGGCCGCAAAGCGCTGCGTGACGAGGATGCGGCCTTCGCGCGGGAAGTCTCCGCGCTGCGCGCGGTCGAGGACGCGCAAGCCGACGCGGTCGGCTTCGTGACCGCGTTCAAAGCCGTGCTGATCGAGGGACTCGAGGTGGCGATCATCGTGGTGACGTTCGGCGCCGGCTCGACGCTCGCGCTCGGCTGGTCGGCGGCCGGCGCGGGCGCCGCGGTGCTGCTCGTCGCGCTGGCCGGGCTCGCGCTGAAGCACCCGGCGTCGCGCGTCCCCGAGAACGCGATGAAGTTCGTCGTCGGCATCATGTTGACGTCGTTCGGAACGTTCTGGACCGGCGAAGGCCTCGGCATCGCGTGGTGGGGCAGCGATCTCGCGCTGCTCGCGCTCGCGCTGTTCTACCTCGCGGTCGCCGGGGTGCTCGTCGCCGCGGCGCGCGCGCCGCGCACGGTGCCCGCGTGAAGCTCGCGACGGCGATCTGGAGCTTCATCGCCGGCGACTCGCGCCGCGCGCCGATCGTGGTCGCGCTGGCGGTCGCGGTCGCGGCCGTTCTGGTGCACGCCGGCACGAGCAGCGGGATCGTCGCGACGACGTTCGCCGGAATGATCGCGCTCGCGCTCACCGCGGCGGTGTTCGAGCGGACCTGAGCCCGGACCGCGGCGCTGCGCGCCGCGTTCAGAGCCTGATTGGGCTCACGAAGTGCGCGAACAACAACGTCGCGGCGTTCGCCAGCAGCGTGTACGCGAACGACGTGTTGGTCCTCCCCTTGTCGATCGCGAACACCGGCTTCCCCGTCCAGTGCGACTCGTTGACGCTCGCGCGCGTCTCTTCGAACCCCAGCCGGCGAACGTAGACCGTCGCGCCCTTCAGCGCCTGCGAGCTGACGGAAACCTCGGCGTCGATGGAACGCTTCGTGTCCTGGTAGTCGATGTCGAAGCTCGAGACGGTGATCGTCTCGTCACCCGACTTGATCTGCGCGCCGGTGAAGTCCGCGTGCAGATGAAACCGTGGACCCGATGCGTCTTTCGCGGCCATGTACGCCGCGTCGAAGCTCCCGAACAGGTCGGGCGCGGTCACGACGCGCAGCGGCTGAATCGTGCCGGAGACTTCGAGCTCCGTTTCGTCGGACGCCGGGCTCTTGGTGATGTCGAGGCGCGCGAGACAGACCTTCGCGAACGGAACGAAGATCCACCGCGTCAGCGGGTCGTCCTTCTTGCACGAGCTCGACGCCGCACCGAAACGCCCCGACGTGAGCTGAAAGAGCCGGTCGTTCAGCGTCGTCGCACCGTTCGGGATGACGTAGAAGTCGGCCGTGCGCGTATCGATGCCGCCGGCAGCCAAGCCGACATTGTCGAACACGAGCAGCAGGCCTTCGCTGGTCGGATCGGCCGGGTTCGTGACGGCGGTCCCCGTCGCGGGATCAGTCGCGGGCGTCTCGCTCGGCTTCACGCCGAAGAGCTGCACCGAGCGCTGCACCGCGAAGAACCGCGGCAGCCCGACGGCGCCGCACGCCTTGTACGACACCGCCAGGACGCCGTTCTGCTTGGGATCGGAGATCGAGAGCGTACCGCGCTTGGCCGCGTCGACGTAGCTCGGGCACGGGCCGGCGGTGAGCAGGCCCAGCTTGACCGGCTGGTTGGATGCACCGGCCACGGAGAACGTCATCGGCACGTCCTGCACCAGCGGGGTCCGCGCGTCGCTCAGGGCGACCTTGAACCCTTCGATCGAACCGCTGATCTCGTTGCCGAACAGCCGTGCGTTGACCGTACCGGTCACGGCGAGCGTGAGAC
>DASWSC010000124.1:0-6642 GCA_036402855.1 Candidatus Elarobacter sp.
ACGTCGCGGCGGCGTCGAACCCGAACTCGCCGGCGTTCAACTTCCAGTCGGGCGCCGCGGAAGGCGCGACGATCCAGGTCGGCTTCATCAACACGTCGACCAGCTCGCTCCGCATCGCGAACGTCAACCTGATCGGGCCGATCAACGGCAGCGGGAACTTCGCGAACGGTTCGCTCGCCTCGGAAGACTCGATCGGGCAGATCGACAACGCCCTCCAGACGGTGCTCGCGCAGCGCTCGCAGCTCGGCGCGACGATCGTCCGGCTCCAGGAAGACTCGAACAACGACAACGTCGCGTCGGTCAACCTGACGGCCTCGGAATCGGCGATCCGCGATCTCAACGTCGGTCAGGCAACCACCGAGTACACCAAGCTCCAGATCCTGGTGCAGGTCGGTACCTCGGTGCTCGCCCAGGCCAACCAGAACGCGCAGTCGGTCATCAGCCTCTTCCGCTAAAGACCTCCTGGTCTCGGCAAGAGGGAAAGAGCTCGCTCCGGCGGGCTCTTTCTCTTTTTCCCGGCGCCTTCGTCCGATATCTCTCCAGAGAGAGGTGGAAGTGTGCCGTTAGAGATCGTCGAGGACTTCAGCGAGAGCGCGTTCGCGCAGGCGCAGACCGGGTTGCTCTTCAACTTGCCCGCCCCGGCGAGCGAGCGTGAGCAGCTCCCGGCCGGGATCAGCCTGTGCATGATCGTGAAGAACGAGGAGCGCTTCCTCGCCGAGTGCCTGTCGAGCGTTCGGGACGCCGTCGACGAGATTAACGTGGTCGACACGGGCTCGACCGACCGCACGATCGAGATCGCCCGCTCGTTCGGAGCGAACGTCGTCGAGCGCGAGTGGCGCAACGACTTCGGCTGGGCGCGCAACGAGTCGCTCGCGATGGCGACGCGGCGCTGGACGCTGGTGCTCGACGCGGACGAAGAGATCGCGCCGGAATCCGTCGCGCTGCTGCGCGCGCTGCGTGAGACGCCCGCCGAGCTGACCGGCGTCTACGTGCAGATTCAAAACCTCGTCGACGACGTCTCGGGGACCGCCTCGACGATGACGCACATCCTGCCGCGGCTGTTCCCGACGACGCCGCGCATTCGTTACCGCAACCTCATCCACGAGAGCCTGGTCGCCGACGGCTCGAAGCACGTGATCGCCGTCGTCTCGCCGATCACGGTGCGCCACAAGGGCTACACCGCAGAGATCCTTTCGGCGCGCGAGAAGAACGCCCGCAACAAGCCGCTGCTGGAGCGCGCGCTGCAGGAAGCCTCCGACGACGCGTTCTCATGGTTCAACTTCGGAATCGCCGCCGTCGCGGCGGGCGACCACGAGACCGGGATCGACGTGCTGGAGCGGATGTTCGCGATGCCGGGACCGCGCCGCATGTTCTTCCCGATCGCCTCGGTGATGCTGGCGTACGCGTATGCCGAGGGCCGCGGTGACCTGGCGAAGGGACTCGCCGTCATCGAAGCGGCGCTCGCCGAATGGCCCGGCCACGCCAACGTCATCTTCACGCACGGCCACATGCTCGCGATGCAGAAGCGCTGGGACGAGGCGCGCGCGGCGTACGAGCGCGCGATCGCGGCGCGCGACCAAGCCGCGCACCACGCGATGGTCGACGACGAGATCTTCCTCTGGAAGGCGGCTCTCAACATCGCCTCGGCGTACGCGCGCGAAGAACGGATGCAGGAAGCGGTGCCGTGGTTCGAGCGGGCATTGGCGAACAAGCCGGAGTCCTCGCTCCTGCGCGGGCTGACCGCGAACGCCTACGAGAAGGTCGGCCGCTACTACGACGCCGAGCGGATGTTCCGCGAGGGCGCCGAGCGCGGTACCGAGGGCGGCTTCGTCGAGTACGTGAACTACTTGATGCGACGCCGGCGCTTCGCCGAAGCCTTCGAACGCGTCGAGCAGCGCCGGGGCGCGGTCTCCGACGCGACGTACGTCGAGCTGCTGATCTCGGCGGCGGCCGCGACGCGCGACGAGCGCCTCGGCGATCCGGAGCCGTACGCGCTGCGCGCTCTGGCGATGGCGCCCGGCAACGGCCTCGCGCTGAGCTTCCTGCAAGATCTCTACGACGCGCGCGGAGACAGCGCGAAAGCGACCCGGTTGCGTGTCGCCGAGCTCGACGCCCCGATGACCGGGCTCTCCGACTTCGGCCGCCGCTCGCACCGGCTGCTCGAAGAAGGGCGTCTCGAGGACGCGCTCGCCGCTGCGCGCGCCGGGCTCGAGCTCGTGCCGCGCGACGCGATCCTTTCGTACAACGCCGGGCTCGCCGCGGCACGGCTGAACCGCGACCACGAGGCGCTGCGCCACCTCGACGACGTCGCGCCGGAGGACTCGCACGCCACCGCGGCCCTCGCGCTGCGCGCCGAGATCCTGCGGCGGTCCGGCGACCTCGACGGCGCGGTCGCGACGCTCGAGCGCGTGCGCACGCTGCGCGCGCCGGACGAGTCGATGCTGCGCCACGCGACCGTCGGTCTCGCCACCGCGCTGATGGAGGCCGGCCGTCTCACCGACGCCGGAAAGCTCGCCGCCTTCGTCCTCGGCTAGGATGGCCCGCGGAGCGTCTCAACACGGGACGGTCGAGCGCGAGGTCCGCCTCACCGGCGGTCGCCGAACGCGCGTACCGATCGCCATGCCGCACCTGACCGTCCTGGTGCACGGCCCGGGCGCGCAGGGCGCGCTGCGCCGCGCGCGCGACCTCGCCCCGCACGTGACGGCGCGAGCCGCCGACGACGCGGCGGGCGCGCTCCGCGCCGAGATGCGGGTGCGCGGCGACCGCTACCTGATGATCGCGTCCGCGTCGTCGCTCCCCGACCGCGCCGGATTCGCGGCGCTCGCCGGTGCGCTCGAGTCGGCACCGTTCGTCGCGCTCGCCGCGCCCGACGCCGGGTCGCTCGACGGCCGGTGCGTCGTCATCTCGCTCGCGCGGTTCCCGCAGCACGTCGTCGCCGCCGGCGCGACGCTCGCGGACGCGATCGGCACGCTCGTCGCCTCGGCCCGCGTCCTGCGGCGTGCGGTGCGCGCGCGGGGCTTCGCGAACGAGGCTGCGCCGCCACGCACGCGTCGCAGCGCGACGATCGTGGTGCTCGCCTCCTCGGCGCCGGAAGTCCTCCGCGTGACGCTGAGCGCGGCGATCGAAGCGTCGCATCCCGGGGACGAGCTGGTCGCCGCCTGCGCCGCCGGTGCCGTCACGGCGCGCCGGACCGTCGCGGCGTACGGGAACGTCCGCATCGAGGACGATGCGGTCGACCCGCTGCTGGCCGGCGCCCTGAACCGCGCGCTCGGCACGGCGCACGGCGATCTGGTCGCGGTCCTCGCCGGCGACGTGCTGCTCCCCGCCGGCGCGCTCGATCGGATGCGCGACGCGTTCGCGCAGATCCCGTCGCTCGGCGCCGCGTTTCCGGCCGTCCCCGGCGCGAGCGGCGGCGAAGGCGTCGTCGACGTCCAGTACGCCGACATCGCGGAAATGCGAACCGCCGCGGAAGCGCGCGCGCACGAACGGGGACGCGAGCTCGAGCCGATCGATCTCGCCGTGACCCCGGCGTTCGTCGCCGCGCGCGAGGCGCTCGACGCCGTCGGCGGAATCGATCCGCGCTACGGGCCGACGCGGCGCGGCATCGCCGATCTGGTGCTGCGCCTGCGCGCGGCCGGCTACGGCGTCGTGCGCTGCGATGCGGCGCTCGCGCACCGCTTCGATCCGGCGCAGTCGCAATGCGCGGCGGCGACCGCCGACGCGCAGCAGCCCGTTCCGGCCGCCGATCCGGCCGCCATCGCGCGCGGCTTCGATCCGGCGCGCCGTGTCCCGTTCGTCTCCGCGACGCCGCTTGCAGCCTCCGACGCGATCGCGCCTGCGTACGCGATCGCCGTCCCGGCCGCCGACGCCGCCGAGCTCGAGCGCGCCGCCGGCTTTCTGGCGGCCGCGGCGCGCGCCTACGACGCTCGCTCACCGGTTCGCGTCCACGTGCTCCTCGACGGCACGCTGACACCCGCCGAGGCGGTCGCGCGCATCCGGGCGGTGCTGGCCGCGAGCGGGAAGCCGATGGAAGCGACGCTCGCCGTGCGGGTCGAGCGCGTCGCCGATCTCCTCGCATGGCGCGCCGCGCTGGAACCCGGGGTTTCGCTGTGCGCCTTCGCCTGCGACGCGCGCGCGGCGCTCCACAACGCGCGGCCGGTCGACGCGCGCACGCTCCCGCTGCTCACGCCGGCGATCGCGCGATGAGGACGCACCGCACGCACGAGACGATCGCGCCGTGGAGCACCGGTGCGCCCGTCCTCGATCCGGCGCGGCTCGCGGCGGTGCGCATCGAGCCGGCGACGCGCCAAGGCCGCCCGGTCCTCGTGCTCGACCTGTGTCTCACCGCGGGCGCGCAGCTCACCGTGATCCCCCTCGTGATCGTCGAGCCTGCCGCGGTGATCGAACGGGATCGCGATCCGCTGATCTTCCCGCACGGCGTGCCGGGCGGCGACGATTTCGCGGTGGCGCTCTCCCAGCGCATCGTGCCGCATCTCGAGCACCTGATGCTCGACGGCGCACCGATCGCTGAGCACGTGCTCACCCTGGCACCGGCGGCGGCGTTCGAGGCGGCGCGCCGCGCGGGATGCTTCGGTGCCGCGCCGCTGCGCGACGCGCTCGCGCGGCTCGCGCCGTACCGCTATGCGCGGCGATTCGCGCGCGCACGGACGGTGCGCATCGACGCGCCCGACGCCGTCGGCGGCTGGGCGCTGCTGCGCGACGCCGGAAACGTCGCGGTCGCCGAAGCTCGTCGTGACGGCGCGGCTCTCGCCTGGTACGGCGAGCCTCCCGTCGCGAGCGGGCGCGCCGATGTTGCGCTGCTCGGGGCCGGCGGCGACCCGGGCGACGCGGCGTGCGTCGTGCAGCTCGAACCCGGCCCCGGGACGACGACCGGCACGACGCGCATCGACGTGGTCGAACCGCTCCCGCTCGACGCCTTCATCTCGTTCGACGCGGCCGACGGTCCGGTGCGCCGCTGGTTCACCGTCGTGCGCGCCGTCGAGCCGCCGCTGCGCCCGCTCCCGGTGCTGCACCACCGCGCCGCGGGCGGATCGGCGGGTCGCATCGCGGTGGTGCTCGGACGGGGCGACGGGCTCGCCTCGCCGGGCGCCGACACGGACGAAGCGCGCGCGCTGGTCGCGGCGCTCGGCGCCGAAGGCTTCGAGGCGCTGCTCGCCACGTCGCCGGACGAGGCGCTCGGCGCAGACCTCGTCCACCTGATCGGAACGCGGGACGGCCGCAGAGCGAAGTCGGTGGTCGACGCGGCGCGCCGCGCCGGGATCCCGGTCGCCGTGCACGCGCACGACGACGACCCGGCCGCTGGCGGATGGTGGGGCGCCGAGGTGACCCGGTTCTGCTTCGAGTACGGCGACGACGAGCGCGCGGTGGGGTCCTATCTCGCCATGCTCGCGCGCCGCGCGGTCACCGTCGGCGCCGCGCGCGCCGGCGTCCGCTATGCGCCGCCCGGCGCCGGGGCGAGTGAGGCCGACGCCGCGCTCCTCGAGGCCTCGGTCGTGTTCGCGGCGACGGCGGAAGAAGGTGCGTCGATTCGGGCGCGAACCGGGCGCCGCGGCCCGGTCGAGGTCGTCCCGCCGCTCGTCGCCGGCGCGGGTCCGGCGCCGCTCGGCGCGCTGACGGGGCCGGACCGCTTCGCGCTCGTCCACGGGCCGATCGGGCCGCTCGGAAATCAGCTCCTGGTCGCGCGCTGCGCGGCCGACGCCGCGATCCCGCTGGTCGTCGCCGGACCGGTCGCGGACCGCAGCTACCTGCAGCGCGTGCGCGAGTTCGGCGGTCCGAACCTCATCGTCGCCGCCGGGGAACCGGCGGCGGAGGTCGCCGGCGCGCTCCGCCGGGCAGCGGCCGTCGTCGTCGATGCCGCTTGGGTCGCCGAGGGCGGGGCGCGCCTCGCCGCTGCCGCGCTCGCGGGCGCCCTGCTCGCCGTCTCGGACCGGCGCCGCTACGGAATCCCGGGGACCGAGCCGCGGCGGTTCGATCCCGCCGACGCGAAGGCGCTGACCCGCGCGCTCGGCGAGGCCTGGGACGAGGCCTTGCGCAGCCCGCGGCCCGCGCCGCCCGAGACGCTCGCCGCGCTCGATCCGAACGCCGTGATCCGCGCGATCGTGCGCGGTTACGCCGCCGCTCCGGCGGCCGCCGCGACCTGAGCGCGGCCGATCAGCCTAAACCGCCGAATCGCCGCGACCGATACCATCACGAGGAGGACTCGTTGACGAACATGGACGTTCAAGCGATCGACACATCTCAGATGATCAAGGCCGCGGCCCCCGCGGCGGCGCCGGTTCCGGCCGCCGCTCCGGCGCAACAGGTCGGCCTTCCGGCATTTCCCGATCCCGCGCAGAAGGCGGCGCTGCAGCAGCTCCCCGACGGGACGCTGCACCACGCGCTCTCGCAGCTCGTCGGAGGCGGTTCGCACGTCGCCGTCCAGTTCCGCGTCGTCGGGCCGAACGAGATCGTCACCGTCTTCAAGAACGCGGACACGGGCGCGGTGATCACGCAGTTCCCGTCCGAGGCGATGGTGCTGATCGCGCAGTTCTTCAACAAGCTCGCGGGCGCCGTCGTGGACCGGACCGCCTGACGTGAGCGGCCTTAGCTCGACGTCGTCGTCGACCGGCTCGGCGGCTGCGC
>DASWSC010000125.1:0-2617 GCA_036402855.1 Candidatus Elarobacter sp.
GAGCCGCAGCCCGCCTTCGGCCAGGAAGTACAGGCAGTCCGCCGGATCGCCTTGCTGGAACAGAACCGTCCCCGGCGCGTAGCTGCGGCGCTCCATGAACGGCGTCAGCCAGGCGGGCGATACCTCGCTGGCCGAGAGCGCGCGCTCGATCATCTTCCGCTCGCGCAGCAGCTGGAGCAGCCGGAACGCATTGAGCGGGAAGAGCACGCAGTGCAGCAGCAGCGTCGGCCAGAGGTGCGAGGCGCCCGCCCACAGCGCGTACGCGATGTTGCTGGCGAGCGCGATCTGGCGCAGCCGGACCGTGTCCTTCATGAAGAAGGCCGCGACCGTGAGGAGCGCGGCGACGTAGCCCGCGTAGCTAAGGACGTCGATCATGGACACGCGCGGGCGGCCTTCGTCACGGGAGCGGACGGGTCCGCGCGGCGAAGCTTTCCTCCGTGATCACGCAACCGGCGGCGACGCCCGCTTTCGTCCCCAACCGCAAGGCGGTCGAGCGGGTCGCGGTCGTCGGCGTCCCCATGGACCTCGGCGCCGACCGGCGCGGCGTCGACATGGGGCCCTCGGCGATTCGCTACGCGCGACTCAAGGAGTCGCTCGAGAAGCTCGGGATCGAGGTGACCGACTACGGCAACCTGCGCGTCCCGGTCCCCGAGTCGGCCAGCGTCGCCGACCAGAACGCGAAGTACTTCCCGATCATCAAGGCGGTCTGCGACGAGCTGGCCGAGACGGTCGAGCACGTCATCGCCGGCGGCGGCTTTCCGCTCGTGCTCGGCGGCGACCATTCGATCGCGATGGGAACGATCGCCGGCGTCGCCCGCGCGCGCGGCAAGGCGCCCGGCGTGATCTGGGTCGACGCGCACGGCGACATCAACACACCGCTGACCTCGCCGACCGGGAACGTGCACGGGATGCCGGTGCACTTCGCGCTGGAGGCGCATGCGGTCGACCCGTCGCGGATGGTGTTCATCGGCCTGCGCGACGTCGATGAGGGCGAGAAGCGCGTCATCCGCGAGCTCGGCGTCAAGGCGTTCACGATGGCCGACGTCGACCGGCTCGGGATGAGCAAGGTCGTCGATGAGGCGCTGACGATCGTCGCCGAGGGCGAGGACTCGGTGCATATCAGCTTCGACATGGACGGCGTCGACCCGCAAGAGGCGCCCGGCGTCGGCACGCCGGTCCGCGGCGGCCTGACCTACCGCGAAGCGCACTTGCTGATGGAAGGCGTCGCCGCCAGCGGCACGCTGGGCTCGCTCGAAGTGACCGAGATCAACCCGATCCTCGACAGCGAGAACCGCACCGCAATCCTCGCCGTCGAATTGATCCTCAGCGCGCTGGGGAAGACGACGCTCTGATCCGCCGCGCCCTTCGACGGCGCTGCCACCTTCGCCGAGGCCGACGCCGAAGCGCGCTCGCTGCTCGACGATCTGGAACGGCGCTCAGAACGCGCAGAAGCCGTTTGACGGACCACGAGGGATCGTCGTCGCGGCCTGCAGCGCCGCCCATGCGAAAAAGGACAGAACGGCGGCCGATGCGAGCCAAAGCCTGGCCGAACGCAGCCGTGGAAAGAGCGCTGCGATCGCGATCCCGCCGAGCGCAGGGAAGACGGGAAGAATCCCGCCTGACAGGAGATAGCCGATGAAGATGGCGCCTTCGACCGATCCCGGGCCGCAAGCCGGCACCATCTCACGGGCGCTGAGGATGATCACCACGGCGACGGCGTCGATGATGCCGCACACTCCGGACGCCAGGGTGCGGGCGAACGTGAGGCGATTTCCCATGCGGCCACTGTAGGTCTTCGGCCCGGCCCGCGCGTCCGTAGTACTACGGATCGCGATCGGTGGCGATCCTACGGCCGCTCGGCGAGCTCCGTCGCGCGCAGCGCGTTGCGGCCGATGACGCAGATCGGCACGTCGTTCCAGTGGGTTTCGAGGCGCTCGACCCAGGCGTCGGCGAACGTCACGCCGTCGAGGCCGCCGAAGAGGCAGATCTCGGCGTCGCCTTCGCCGTGGCGGAACTCGTAGTCGACGTCAGCGAGGTCGGGCACCTCGATCCCGTCGAGCGGCGCGCCGACGCGGGACAGCGCGCGGTAGACGCGCGCCGCGTTCTCGTCGTCGGCGTCGTACCACAGGCAGTGATCGCGCGCGTCGGCTTGCTCGCCGTGCAGCTTCTTCGCGAGCCCGCCGACGACGAGCGTGCGCGCGTGCTCGCGAGCGAGGGCTCGCAGCAGCTCGGCGAACGCGGTGTGGTCGGCCATCGGCACCTCCGAAGAGACGGGCGGTTCGTGCTACTGCGGCGACGCGCGCGGCTCCCGTTTGGAGCCCGAAGCGCTCAGCCGAGGGCCCAGCCGCGGCTCGCCGCTACAGCGCGGCGCCAGCGCGCGAGGCGCGCGTCGCGCACCGGCCCGCCGAGCGCCGGGATGAAGCGCGCGTCTGCGCGCCACTGCCGCGCGACGGTGTCGAGATCGGGCCAGAAGCCGGACTGCAAGCCGGCCAGGTAAGCCGCACCAAGCGCGGTCGTCTCGACGCACGCCGGCCGGACGACCGTGACGCCGAGCACGTCCGCCTGCAGCTGCATCACGAGGTCGTTTGCCGACGCGCCGCCGTCGACGCGCAGCTCG
>DASWSC010000126.1:0-5014 GCA_036402855.1 Candidatus Elarobacter sp.
AGCCGAGGCCGCGGCGCGCGATGCGGTCGGACGGCAACCCGGTCAGCGACGCGCCGTCGAGCACGATCTCGCCGCGCCGGGCCGCGAGGATCCCCATGATGGTGCGCAGCGTCGTCGTCTTGCCGACGCCGTTCCGCCCGACCAGCGTCGCCACTTGCCCCGTCTCGACGGTGAACGTCATGCCGTGCAGGATGTGCGACTCGCCGTAGTACGCGTGGATGTCGCGCAACGCCAGCATCAGTGCGTCCCACCGCCCAGGTAGGCGGTGACGACGCGCGGATCGCCGCGCACCTCGTCGTAGGTCCCTTCGACCAGCACTTTGCCGCGCTGCATCACGGTGACGCGGTCGCACAGGTCGGCGACGACGCGCAGGTTGTGCTCAACGAGCACGATGGTGCGGCCGGGCGCGATGCGCTTCACGAGCGCGACCGTGGTGTCGATGTCCTCGATCCCCATCCCCGCGGTCGGCTCGTCGAGCAGCAGCACGCGCGGGTCTTGCGAGAGCGCGATCGCGAGCTCGAGGGAGCGCTTCTTGCCGTAGGGCAGGTTCACCGCCACCGTCGCGCGTTCGTCGTCGAGCCCGACCGCGTCGAGGGCCTGGCGTGCCGGGTCGTCCAGAACGGCGGTGACGCGCGGCGAGGCGAGAAACCGGCGCGAGAGCGGGGTTCGCGCCTGCAGCGCGATCTTCACGTTGTCGAGGACCGAGAGGTGCGGAAAGACGCTGTTGATCTGAAAGCTGCGGACCATCCCCATCCGCGCGACGGCCGCCGGATCGAGGCCGGAGATCTCCAGCCCCGCGAAGCGGACGCTGCCCCGGGTCGCCGGCGCGAACCCCGAGAGGACGTTGAAGAAGGTCGTCTTCCCGGCGCCGTTCGGTC
Organism: Candidatus Elarobacter sp.; assembly: GCA_036402855.1. Classification (GTDB taxonomy): domain Bacteria; phylum Vulcanimicrobiota; class Vulcanimicrobiia; order Vulcanimicrobiales; family Vulcanimicrobiaceae; genus Vulcanimicrobium. The sequence goes on from DASWSC010000126.1 coordinate 879, forward strand.
CGATGATCGCGTGGATCGTCCCTTCGGCCACGTCGAGCGAGACGCCGTCGAGCGCGGTGAATCCCGCGTAGACTTTCACGACGTCGCGCGTCGAGAGGATCGGCTCGGCCACGAGCGGGACTTCCACGAACGATGAACGCCGCCCCGCACGAGCACGAGACGATCCTCGAGGTGGAAGCCCCGCGCGTCAAGTTCGGCCGGGGCGCGCTCGCCGAGGTGGGGGCGGAGGCGGCGGCGCTCGGACTCCGCCGCGTCGCGCTGTTCACCGATCCTCGGCTCGCGAAGCTTCCCTTCGTCGAGCGCGCGCGCGAGTCGCTCCGCGCGGCCGGCGTCGAGGTGGCCGAGTTCGACCGCGTGCGCATCGAGCCGACCGATGCGTCGTTCCGCGAGGCGGCGGCGTTCGCGCAGGATGCCCGCGCCGACGGCTACGTCTCGGTGGGCGGCGGCTCGGTGATCGACACCGCGAAGGCGGCGAACCTCTACGCGACGTACCCGGCGCCGTTCGAGCGCTACGTCAACGCGCCGCTCGGCGAAGGCGCGCCGGTTCCCGGTCCGCTCGCCCCGCACATCGCGTGCCCGACCACCTCGGGGACCGGGAGCGAGTGCACCGGGATCGCGATCTTCGATTTCGAGGCGCACGACGTGAAGACGGGGATCGCGTCGCGCCGGCTCCGTCCTTCGCTCGGGATCGTCGATCCGGACGTCACGCGCACGCTCCCCGGCGCGGTCGTCGCGTCGAGCGGCTTCGACGTGCTCGCGCACGCGCTCGAATCGTTCACGGCGCGCCCGTACACGCAGCGCCCGCGCCCCGCGACGCCGCTCGCGCGGCCGCTCTCCCAGGGCGCGAACCCGTACAGCGATCTCGCCTGCGTCGAAGCGCTGCGGCTGCTCGGCGAGTACTTGGAGCGCGCGGTGCACGACGCCGGCGACGACGCTGCGCGCGAGGCCGTGATGTACGCCGCGACGCTCGCCGGGATCGGCTTCGGCAACGCCGGCGTGCACGTGCCGCACGGGATGGCGTACGCCGTCGCCGGGCTCGTGCACGGGTTCTTCCCCCCGGGGTACGACGCCGATCACGCGATGGTCCCGCACGGTATGTCGGTGATCGTCTCGGCGCCCGCCGTCGCGCGCTTCACCGCCGCCGCCTCGCCGGAGAAACACCGCCAGGCCGCGATGGTGCTGGGCGCCGAGCGGACGAAGAACGACGACGAGGTCGGCGACGTGCTGGCGGTGGAGCTCGGGCGGCTCATGCGCGTCACCGGGATGCCGAACGGGCTGCGCGCGCTGGGCTACGGGGACGGCGACGTTCCGTCGCTCGTCGCCGGCGCGTTCGTGCAGCAGCGGCTGCTCGCGAACGCGCCGCGCCCGGTCGGAGAAGCCGAGCTCGCCGAGCTCTTCGCCGGCGCGATGACGGTGTGGTGAGCGGCCCGCTACCAGCGTTCTCGGCGCGAAGCGCGCGTTCTCACGCCGCCGCGTAAGCCGGCTTACGGCATCCGGCGCGGCGTTCGGCTACCGTGGTCGGGGACGCGACGACGCGTCCCGACCGAAGGAGCAGAAGAGATGAAGAAGAGTGTGCTGGCCGCGGCGTTCACGTGCGCGGCGCTCGCGATGCCCGTGCTCGCGCTCGCCGACGACGCGATGGGCGGTTCGAAGATGGCGACGATGGTCTGCCGCGCCGCGGCGGCGAACGAGAAGCCTACCGCGATGATGATGGGCGCGAAGAGCGGCCTCGTCTGCAAGACGATCTCACCCGAGAAGATGATGAAGAAGGGGAGCGGCCCGGACCTCTCGCACGCGCTCTCCGCCGATCAGGTCGACGCCGCGTGGCGTGAGTTTCTCCAGCAGGCGGTGACGATTCCGGGCGGCACCGGCGGCGGCTGACCCGCGTCGCGCGACGGGCGCCTGAAGCGGAGGCGGGCCTCGTCGCCGGGAATCCCGGCCTATGCGACGGCGCCTCCTCAACACGATGAAGCGGATCGAGCTGGTCCTGGAGCGCGACCAGATCGACGCGGTCTGCGCGATCGTCTGCCGGCACGCGACCGGCTATACCGTCGTCCCGGAGGTCACCGGTCTCGGGCACCACGGCCCGCACCGCGACGGGATCGTGCTGATGGTGACCGTCGTGACGCGCGACCACGTCGATCCGATCCTCGACCAGGTCCTACCGCTCCTGAACCGGCGCTCGGGCGTCGTGCTGATCAGCGACGTCCAAGTCCCCTCCGGCGAGTATTTCGTCCCCGAGCTGAAGCCGGGAACCTCCGCCGCGGGCTGAGCCGCGCTACGCTCCGCGCCAGCGGGCGGGCCGCTTGTCGAGAAACGCGGTCAAGCCCTCGCGGAAATCCGCGCTGCCGTAGCACAGCCGGATCAGATCGTCGTCGTCGGGCAGCCGCTCAGAGGCGCGCAGGCGCCGAACCATCTCCTTGCTCGCGCGCAGCGTGAGCGGCGCGAGCCCGGCGATCCCCTCGGCGAGCTCCTGCGCGCGCGTGGAGAGCGCGGCGTCCTCCGTGACCGTCTCGGTCAGGAAGCCTGCGTGGAGCGCCTCGCTCGCGTCGAGCAGCTTCCCGGTGAGCAGCAGCGCTTTCACGCGATCGGCGCCGATCAGTTCGGCGACGCGGGTGACGTTGCGCAGCGAGATGCAGTTGCCGAGCGTCCGCGCGATCGGGACGCCGATCCGTGCGTTGGGAGCCCCGATGCGGAGATCGCAGGTCGCGGCGATGCTGACGCCGCCGCCGGTGCACGCGCCCGCGATCGCGGCGATCGTGGGGACCGGGATCGCTTCGAGCGCGCCGATCACGGCGTCCATCCGCGACTCGTACGCGACGCCGTCGTCCGCGCCGCGGAAGGCGCGGAACTCGGCGATGTCGGTTCCGGCGACGAACGCGCCCGTCCCCGAGCCGGTCAGGACGACGGCGCGGACGGTCGCGTCGGCGGCGAGCTCGCCGGCGATCTCGCGCAGCCGCGCCCACATCGCGAACGTCATCGCGTTGCGCGCCTCCGGCCGGTCGACGACCACCCAGACGATCCCGCGCTCGCGCGGCTCGACCCGGATCATCCGAGCGCCACCACGTCGTCGCGGACGAGCCGCTCCAGCTCCTCGCCGGCGACGCCGATCGAGCGCAGCACGCCGGCCGAGTCGGCGCCGAGCGGCGGTCCGGCCCGCGTGATCCGCGGCGCCGTTCGCGAGAGGCGCATCGGCGAAGCGATCTGCCGCACCGCGCCGAGCGCGGGATGCGGCGCATCGACGAAAAACGCGCGCTGCGTCAAGTGCGGATCGGCGAAGACGCGATCGAACGTGTGGATCGGGCCGCACGGCAAGCCGGCGGCGCTCAACCGCTCGGTCCAGTGCGCGGCCGGCCGTCCCGACGTGACGCGCTCGATCTCCGCGATCAATGCCGCGCGGTGCTCCAGCCGTCGTTCGTTCGTCGCGAAGCGCTCGTCTTCGGCGAGCTCGCCGAGTCCGAACACGTCGCAGGCGCGCAGCCAGTGCGCTTGGGTGTTCGCGCCGAAGGTGAACCAGCCGTCGGAGCAGCGCACGGCCTGATACGGTGCGATCGCCTGATGCGCGGAGCCGGCCGGCTTCGGCACCTCACCCGTCGCGAAGTACCGCCCTGCCTCCCATACCGCGAGCGAGACCGCGGACTCCAGCAGCGAGACGTCGATGAACTGCCCCACGCCGTCGCGCTCGCGCGCGCGGAGCGCGGCGAGCACCGCGATCGTGCCGTAGAGCGCGCAGGTGAGATCGGCGATCGGCACGCCGACTTTGACCGGCGGCGCGTCGGGCTCCCCGGTGATGCTCATGAGCCCCGACATCGCCTGCGCGATGATGTCGAGCCCGGCCAGCCGCGCGTACGGACCGTCGTTCCCGAACCCGGTCGCGGCGAGATAGATCAGGCGCGGCGACTCCGCCGCCAGCGCGGCGTAGCCCAGCCCGAGTCCGTCCATCGTCCCCGGGCGGAGGTTCTCGATGAGGACGTCGGCGCTCGCGACCAGCCGCCGGAACAGGAGCTTTCCCGCGTCCGCCTTCAGATCGAGCGCGAGGCTGCGCTTGTTCCGGTTCAGCCGCACGAAGTTCGAGCTCTCGCCGCCGATGAACGGTCCGGCCGCGCGCGTCAGGTCGCCGCCGCGCGGGTTCTCGA
>DASWSC010000127.1:0-30502 GCA_036402855.1 Candidatus Elarobacter sp.
AGCGAGGTCGGCGACGCGGGATCGCCGAACGGGGGCGGAACTGATGCGGACCCTGACGGAAGTTTTCGCGCCGGGCGCGCCGTCGTTACCCGAAGGGCTACGAACCCTCGTCGTTTCTCCCGATCGCACGGTCGAACCTGGGACGACGGTTCGTGCAACGTTCGCATTCTACAACTTCGGCGGGGCTGCCGCGACCGGGTTACGGGTCCGTTTCAACCTCCCCGAGGGGTTGCGTTACGTTCCCGGGAGCGCCCGCGTCGACGACCGTCCGCTCGACGACGCGCGCGGCGAGACGACCTTGCTCGGGCCGAACGGGGCCGATGTCGGCGAGGTCCCGCCCGGGGTCGAGCGCCGCATCGCGCTGACCTACGTCGTCGCCCCGACCATCGAGAACGGCGCGACGCTCGACCTGCAAGCGGCGCTCGCCAGCAACGAGACCGACGTGATCGGCTCGAACGTCGCGCACCTGATCGCGGTCAGCGCGCCGGAGCTGGAGAACCCCGAGACGGTCGCCTCCCTCGAGGCGGTGCGCGTCGCCGAGCCGGGCGAGGAGATCCACGTCGCGGCCCGCGTCCACAACAGCGGGCACGCGACCGCGCACGACGTCGTCGTCGTGCTCCCGGTCCCGGATCGGACGTCCTATATTGAAGGCAGCGCGCGGATCGACGGCCGCGAGGTCGCGATCGACGAGCGCGGCGGTGACCCGTTCGGCTTCGGCAACGCGACGATCGCATCGAGCGCGCTCGCGCCCGGCGCGACGCTGGTCGTCGAGTATCGCACGCGGATCGACACGCCGCTCGACGACAACACGCGGATCGTGCTCGGCGGCGCCGTCGCATCGACGGAGACCGCCGAGTTCGAGCTCGCCCGAGCCGAGCTCACCGTCCGCAGCGCGAGCCGGTTCGATACCGAGGCGACCCGTCTGGTCGTCGACGCGCCGAGCGAGGTCGAGCCGGGGCGACGCGTCCGCGTCGCGCTGATCGCCGAGAACGCCGGGACCTGCGCCGCCGAAGAGGTCCGCGTCCGGCTGACGCTCCCCGAAGGGCTGCGGTACGCACCCGGCTCGCGCGCGATCGACGGCCGTTCGGCGACCGAGACCGAGACGCCGGGCGCGTTCGTCTTCGCCCGCATCGATGCGGGCCGCCGCGTCGAAGCCGCGGTCGACGCCTACGTCGTCTCGCCCGCGGTCGACGGCACGCCGCTTCCGGTCCACGCGTCGCTGCAGTGGTCGACCGGCGCACGCCCCTTCGAGCGCACGCTCATCGTCCGCTCCTCGCCGCGCTTCCTCGACACGCGCAACGTCCTGACCCTCGACGGCGCCGCGCAGGTGACGCCGGGGAGCGAGGTGCGCGCGACGATTCGCATCGCGAACGACGGCACCGCGCAGGCGACCGGCGTTCGGATCGCGATCGAGGCCGATCCGACGCTGCAGCTTCTGCGCTACTCCGACGACGGCGGTGAGGCGCGCGTGCAGCCGGCCGGGATCGACGTCGGAACGCTGCCGCCGGGCGCGACCCGCACGTTCACGCTGACCGGTACCGTCGCGTCGCCGATCGCCGACCGCGCCGCGATCCGCCTGCGCGCGCGGCTCGAGAACGATCAGACCGCACCGGCGCCGCTGGGCCAGATCGAGCTCACCGTTCGCTCGCGGCCGCGCTTCGCGCCCGCGACGTCGAGCCTCGCCTACCCGGCCGGCGAGCCGCTGCGGCCGAGCGGTCACGGCGACGTCCACGTCGCGGTCCTTAACGAAGGGACCGACGTCGCGCGCGACGCTCGCCTCCAGCTCGACATCACCGCCGACGCGCGCATCGAAGCGGTCGACGGCGCGACGCGCGTCGGGACGACGCTGCTGTTCGGCGACGTGCAGCCCGGCGCGCGCGCGGAAGCGGTCATCCGGTTGCGGCTCGCGCGGCTCGTCGCGCGCGGCACGACGATCACCGTCAACGGGCGGCTGGAAGCCGTGGGGCTCCTGCCGCTCGCGCTCGCGCCGGTCACGATCCCCACCAACGCGGAGCCGCGCTTCGACGAAGGTGCGACGCTGCGGACGCAGCCGTCGGAGACCGTCGACGCCGGGGAACCGCTCTACGTTCGGCTCACCGTGCGAAACACGGGCGACGGCGCCGCGAACCGGCTGCTCGTCCGCGCGCAGCTTCCCCCGCACACCGCGTACCTGCCGGGGACGACGGCCGTCAACGATGTCCCGCTGCTCGACGTCGACGGCGGTTCGGTGCTCTGGTCGAAGGCCGGGCTCGTTCTCGAAGACGTCGATCCCGGCGTCGAAGTCGTGGTGCGGTACGGCACCGTGGTCAACACGCCGCTCGCCGCCGGGACGCTCGTCGACGCCCACGCCGACCTCGGCTGGGACGGCGGCGGCGGGCTGGCGGTCTCGTCGCCGGCGGTCCGCGTGCGCTCGACGCCGGCCTTCGCCGTGCGCGCCACCGGGCTGCCGTTTTCGGTCTCGGGGATCGCGCCGCGGACCGCCGACGTCCTCCAGGAGATCGCCGATCAGCGGCGCGCCGCGCAGACGCAGCTCCCCCCGCTCCCGATGGCGGCCTTGCCGCCCGCGACGCTCGAGCCGCCGCCCGCACCGCCGCCGGCGCCCGCCCCCGAACCGCCGGTCGCGAAGTCGGTCGCGCCGCCGCAGCCTCCGCCCCCGGCGGCTCCGCCGCCCGAGCGCGCCACGTTCCGCTACGACGAGGAGGCGATCGAGGCGCGGTTCACGCCGGCGCCCGCACCCGTTCAGCCGGAACCGCCGCCGGCGGTCTCCGAACCCGTCGCCGCCGAGCCGGCCGTCGCCGAGCCTCCGCCGCGACCGATCTTCACCGAGCCGCGCGCCGAAGCGACGGTCGCCGAACCGCCGCGCCGCGAGCCGGTTCGCCCTGAGCCCGTCCGGCCCGAGCCGCGCGTCGAGCGGGCGCGGCCGCCGGAGCCGCCGCCGGCGACGCGGTCGGCGCTCGAAGCCGTTCTGGCGCAGCTCGCGCCGCCGCGCCCGCCCCGGCCCGCCGAGCCGCCGCCGCCGCCGGCGCCGGTCGAGCCCGCCGTCGCGGCGGAGTCCGCGATCGCCGAGCCCGAGCCCGTCGTTGCCGAGCCGGTCACCGCCGAGCCTGCTGCGGCGGAACTCGAGGTAGCGGAGCCGATCGCCGAAGCCGTCGCGGAGCCCGCCGAGCCGGAGCGTACCGAGCCGGAGCCCGCCGAGGCGGAGCCCGAGCTCGCGATGCCCGACGCCGACGTCGCCGCGGGCGCCGTCGCGCCGCTCCCCGAGGCGCCCGAACACGTCGACGAGATCGCCGCCGCGCAGGCGCCGGCCGTCGTTGAACCGCCCTCCCCGGTCGAAGCGGCCGCCCCGCCCGCAGTCGAGGAGCCCGTCGCCGAAGCCGCGCCGCCGGCCGCCCCCGAAGCGCCGCCCGAACCGGTCGCGATCGTGCGCCGCGTGCGCCTCGCGTTCGCGCGCGACGCGCTCGAACGCGCCCTCATGTTCCTCGAGCAGTCCGACTACGGCGGCTTGATCACGCACCTGTTCGCGATCCGCACCCTGCTGCCGACCGCGTTCGTCGGGCTCAACGGCGACATCCCCGGCAAGCTGGCCGCCGAGCGCGAGGCGCTGCGCGGCGTCGTCGACCGGCTCTTCATCAAGATGCGGATGCCGCGCTATGCGCTCACCGGCAAGGATCTCGAAGATCGCAGCAGCCGCTCCGCGCTCGGCGAGCTCGTCCGCGCGCTGCAGGACGCGAAGCCCGCCGAAGAGATGGATCCCGGCGACGTCACGGTGCTGCTCGAAGGACCGATCGACGTCACGCGCTTGATGCCGCACATCTCGTCGCTCGAGTCCGATCCGCTCGGCAGCGCGCGCCCGTGGCTGATCCTGGCCGAGTTGCTGCCGACGTCGTTCGTCGTGCCGCGCGGCGGTGAAGCGATGAACACGTACCGGAGCGCGCTGATCAACACGTTCACCAACGTTGCGGCGCTGCCCAACGAAGAGTTCCACCGCGTGCTGGCCGGGACCCAGAACGCCGCGCTCGACACGGCGCTTCGCGAGCTTCGGCTCGCGCTGCGCGACGCGCTCGAAGCGGCAGCCGCAAAAGCGTAGCGTGGTCGTCGGGCTGCTGCTCGGGTACGTCGGCGAGCTCCTCGTCCCGGGCGTCATCCTCGGCGTCATCGGGATCACGCTCTACACGCTGGCCGTGTTCTGGCCGCACTCGAAGAAGCCGGTCGTCACCGCCGTCTCGCCGGTCGAGACGATGCCGCTCGGCCCGAACCCGGCCTGGGAGTCGGCGTCGACCGGTCCGGTCGCCGTGTTCTCCCGGACGGTCACGTGGCCGGCGCTGGTGGATCCGGAAGCCGGCGAGCTCGACGACCCGGAGCGCCGGCGGGTGATCGACGGTCTCGGCATCGTCGGCGACGCGTGGTGCGCGGGGATCCTCGCGAAAGCGTTCGACGAAGAAGAAGGCGACCTGCGCGTCGCCGCGATCGAAGCGCTCGGCGGCTGCGACGGCGACGTCGTCGCCCCCACGCTCGAGCGCGCGTACGCCTCGTACGCGATCGCCGAGCGCTATGCCGCGATCGACGGCGCGTCGCGGCGCGGCGACGTCGCGCTGCTCGAGCGCGCGCTGCGCGACACCGACGGCACCGTCGCGCTCGCCGCCGCGTACGGCTTGCACCGCGCGAAGCGGGACGATCTCGTCGACCAGAGCCTCGCCGGACGGACCGACGCGCGCGCGAACGAGATTCGGCGCGTGCTCCCGATCCTCTCCGGCGTGTAGCGCCGCCGCGCCGGTCTCAGATCGGCGGGATGTTGCGGCCGAAGTACTCGGCGATCACGTGCTGCGCGATCGGCGCCGCCACCGAGGCGCCGTAGCCGCCGGACTTCTCCATGAAGACCGCCAGCGCGATCTTCGGGTGATTGCTCGGCGCCCACGCGACGAACCAGGTGGTGTTCGGTCCGTGACCGCCTTCCGTCTCCGCGGTGCCGGTCTTCCCGGAGAACGGTAGGCCGGGGATCTCCAGGCCGTACGCGGTTCCGCCGGGTTTCGTGACCGCGCCCATCCCGACTTGGACTTCCTTGATCGCCTCTTTCGTCACCGGGACCTGGCGGATGACCTCGTGGTCGAAGCGGCGCACGACCCTGCCGCGCGGCGAGCGGATCTCGGCGACGATGTGCGGCTTGTACAGCGTGCCGCCGTTCGCGACCGTCGCCGCGACGCTGGCGATCTGCAGCGGCGTCGCCTGCATCGAGCCCTGCCCGATCGCGAGCTGACACGCGTCGCTCTTCTCGAGATGATAGCCCTTGCCGAACGTCGCCTGCACCCACTCCTCGGTCGGCCAGTTGCCGGGATACTCGCCCGGCAGATCGACGCCGAGCCGCGTGCCGAGACCGAACTGCGTCGCGTAGTAGCGAAGGCGGTCGTGTCCGAGCCGCCAGCCGAGCTGGTAGAAGTACCCGTCCGACGACGCGGCCAGGGCACGCTCGAAGCCGACGCTGCCGAGTCCGCCGGCGGCGATGTCGACGAACGTCGTGCCGTAGCAGTACCACGAGCCCGAGTCGTAGAGCACTTGATGCGGCTTGATGACGCCGCTGCTGATCGCGCCGGTTCCGGTCACCATCTTGAACGTCGAGCCGCTCGGCGACGCGGCCCCGATCGCGCGATCGTACAGCGGGTGCAGCTTGTCGCGCAGCAGCGCGGAGTATCTCTTCTCGTCGATCGGTGTCGCGAACGCGTTCGGATCGAACTCCGGCGCCGATGCGAGCGCCAGGACGCCGCCGGTGTTCGGGTCGAGCACGACGACCGCGCCGGCGAGCCGCAGCCCGCCGCGCGCCTTCCCCCACCGCGCAAGCTGCGCGTGCAAGTTCTTCTCGACGATCTTCTGGAGCCGCCAGTCGATCGTGGTCACCAGCGTGTTGCCCGGAACCGGATCGAGCGGCTTGAGCCGCCGCACCAGCGCGCCCGACGCGTTGACTTCGACCTGCTGCCCGCCGGCGCGGCCGTGCAGCCAGCGGTCGTACGTGTTCTCGAGCCCGTCCTTGCCCGTGACGTCGTTCGGCGAGTAGCCGTCGCGCTTGCGCGCGGTGTACTCGTCCTCGTCGATGATCCCGACGTAGCCGAACAGGTGCGAGCCGATCTTGCCGTACGGGTAGTTCCGCACCGGCTGCTCTTCCATGTCGACGCCGCGCAGGTCGCTCTGCGACTCGGCGAGCCGCGCCGTCTGCACCGGCGTCAAGTCGCTCGCCAGGATCACGGGGCCGTACGGCTCGTACGTCTGCACCTGCGCGAAGTCGTCGTAGTTCTTCCCGTGATGGTGGTACAGCCGCTGGCGCAGCTTGCCGACAGGGATCCCGAGAACTTCCGAGAGCGTCGCCAGCGTCTTCTCGACGTCGGTGATCTCCGAGGGGATCAGCGCGCACACGAACGAGGGGCGCGAGCGCACCAGAACGACACCGCGCTTGTCGACGATGAGCCCGCGCGGCGCCGCGACGGGGATGACTTGAATCTGGTTCGCGCGCGCCTGCGCGGCGAACGTCTCGCCCTGCACGAGCTGCACGTCGGCGAGGCGCACGACGATCGCGACGAGCGCGAGCGCGAGCACGCCCGCAAACGCGAGCACGCGGAGGATCGGACGGTCGTTGTCGCCGGGGAGACGTTCGATCGCGGCCATCAGGTGTACCCGTACCGCTCGATCTTCGTCTTGTCGGTCACCAGCCGTCCGCGGGCGAAGAGCCATGCGAACGCGACGATCGCCGTGAACGCCGCGCGCCACAGCGCCGTGTGCGCGTGCGCGGTCGCGAAGCCCGGCGGGAAGCCCTCGACCCGCATGACGCACCAGAAGACGAGATCGCGGACCAGCACCGCAAACCCGCAGAGCAGCGCCGGCACGAGCGCGCCCTCGGCGAACATGCGCCGCGAGAACCCGCCGGCGAGCAGCGCGACGATCGTCGTCGCGATCGTCCAGCCGCCGCCGGTTCCGGCGAAGATATCCTCGAGCAGTCCCGCCGGGAGCGCGAGCAGCACGCCGCGGCGCGCGCCCGCGCGCATCGCGTAGAGGACGACGGCGATCGTGACGAGCGACGGGACGGCGCCGCGGAACGCGACCAGCGGCGCGGCGACCGTCTGCGCGAACGCGAGCAGCGAGGTCCAGCCCAGCACCGGCCAGTAGGCCGGGCCGACCGAGATCTCCATGCTGCGGTACTTCCTACGGTAGAACGACGACATGCGAGAGCGCGCTCAGGTCGGCGGCGGGTTGAACGATCGCGGTTTGGTCGAGGGCGCCCGCCGAGACGGGCTCGAGCTGCTTGATGCGGCCGATGAGGACGCCGGCGTGGAACGAGCGCCCCTCGCCCGTGACGACGCGGTCGCCGACGTGCAGTTTCGCGTCCTGCGAGACGTACTGCAGCTTTACGCGCGTCGACGTCCCGACGGCGATCGCCCACCAGCGGCCCTTTTGCACGACCGCGGGCAGCTTCGAGGTCGCGTCGGTGACGAGCAGCACCTTCGAGGACAGCGGTCCGAGCTCGACGATGCGGCCGACGACGCCGCGTCCGGTGACGACGCCGTCGTCGCGATGGACGCCGTCCTTCGCACCGCGGTCGATCGTGATCACGTGCGTCGCCGCTTCGGGATCGTACCCGATGACCGTCGCCGCGATCCCGTTGGGATGCGCGAGCCTCGCCGCAGCGAGGTCGCCTGCCGCGGGTGCGCGCGCGAGCCGCTCCTGCAGCTCGTCGTTCTGGGCGCGCAGCGCTGCGTTCTCGGTGCGCAGCGTCCCGTTCTCGTTCGCGAGTCCCGGCGTGCGGACGACGGTGTCATAGGCGCCCTGCACGCCGTGCACGACCGTCGCGGCGGCGAGCTGCAGGTACGCGCTCACCGCCGTCACGGTGATCGTGAGCGGCGAGGTTCTACCCGCGCGCGCGAAATCGAGCTGAAGGAGCGCGACGAGCGCGGCCACGATGACCGCCCCGATTATCGCGAATAGCTTTCTCTCATCCCGATTCGTAACGATTGGTACCACCTCGTCAGCCGGTCCGCGTGCGGCCGCAGCCGTTCGAGCAAACCGGGCGACGCGAGAATCTCGCCGGCGCCGCGCGCCACGCAACCGAGTGGGTCGTCGGCGACGGTCGTCGGCACGTTCGTGCGCACGCCGATCTCGCCTGCGAGCCCGGGGATCAGCGCGCCGCCGCCGGTCAGCACGATCCCGGTTTCGAGCAGCTCGCCGGCGAGATCCGGCGGGCAGGCTTCGAGGATCGCCCAAGCGGCGCGCGCGATGCGGTCGATACCGTCGAGCATCGCCTCGCCGACGAACGACTCCGCCACGACGCGCTTCCCCGGACGCAGGTTGCGCATGTCCGTTCCGGCGACCAGATACGGCTCTCGCCCGAGCGCGCGGCCCGCGAAGCCGCGCTCGATCTTCAGCCGCTCCGCCGTGAGCGCGCCGATCCCGAAGTACTCGTGCCGGAGTCGGGCGGCGATCGCGGCGTCGAACGTGTCGCCGCCGACCTTGATCGAGTTCAGCGCGACGACGCCGCACAGCGTGAGCACCGCGATCTCGGTCGTGCCGCCGCCGATGTCGATGACCATCGCCGGCCGCGTGCTCGTGATGTCGAGCCCCGCGCCGACCGCCGCTGCGACCGCTTGCGGAACGAACTCGGTCGTGCGCGGTCCCGCGGCGCGGATCGCCTCTTCGACCGCCTTGCACTCGATGTCGGTCGCGCAGCCGGGGACGCACGCGATGACGCGCGGCGCGACGCGGGGGCGGGCGGCGAGCGCGCGGTCGACGACCGTCTTGACCAGCGCGTGCGCGCCGCGGAAGTCGGAGATCGTCCCGCCGCGCAGCGGGCGCACGACGCGAATCCGGCCCGGCGTGCGGCCGTCGAGCTCCTTGGCGGCCTGGCCGACCGCGATGATCGCGTCGTCGCTCGTCCGATAGGCAACGACCGAGGGCTCGCTGACTAGGATTCCCTGGTCGTGCGAGTAGACGACCGTGTTCGCGGTGCCGAGATCGATACCGATGTCGGGACTGAACGTCGCCCTGAGCGCCCCGGTCAAGCTCATCGTGCGAACACCTCGGACGGCTGGTGCCGCGGGACCAGCCGGTAGCCGATCCGCGGGAGCGCTTTGGCGAACGCGGCGAGCGGGAAGCCGACGACGGTGAAATAGTCGCCGTCGATGCGCTCGACGAGGGTCGCCGCGAAGCCCTGGATTCCGTACGCGCCGGCCTTGTCGAGCCCGTCCCCGCCGGCCGCATACGCGGCGAGCGTCTCTTCATCCAGATCGGCGAATCGGACGCGCGTCGACACGACCTCGTCGAACGAGGCCGCCGTCCGCCGGTCGCGCAGCGAGAACGCGGTGTGCACGTTGTGCCAGCGCCCCGACAGCCGCCGCAGCATCGCACGAGCGTCGGCCACGTCGTGCGGTTTGCCGAGGCCCTCGCCGTCGACGTCGACGACCGTGTCGGCCGCGACGATCAGCTCGTCGGAGGCCGCGGCCCCGGCGGCTTTGCCGCGCGCGTGGCGCAAGGCGATCTCCGCCGGCGCGAGCCCCGGCAGCGGCAGCTCGGCGTACGCGCTCGGGATCACGGTGACACGCAAACCGAGCGACGCGAGTAAGGCGCGCCGCCGGGGAGAGGCGCTCGCCAGCGCGATCGATTCGAGAGGCGTTGCGTGTGCGATGGGTTCAGTGTACGTGGCGTCGCGGCCGAACACAATATTTTCCCGTAAAATGCGTGCGGTTCCGTACCGACATGTGACGCGGCGCAGATCAGACGACGTCGAGCCGGCCGACGTCCTCCGCGCTCTCACCGCGCACGACCCGCCGGTGATGACCGTCGCGCACGAAGACGACCGGCGGCCGCCCGAAGCGGTTGTAGTTGCTCGCCATGCTGTAGGTGTAGGCGCCCGTCGTCCGCAGCGCGACGAGATCGCCGGCGGTGAGGCCGCGCGGGAGGACGTAGTCGCCCATCTCGTCGTTCTCGCACGAGCGCCCGGTCAGCGTCGCGGGCTCGTCCTCCCCGAGCGCCCAGGCGGCCATGACCTCGGGGAAGTGACGGGCGCCGTAGAGCATCGGCCGCGGGTTGTCGCTCAGGCCGCCGTCGAGGATCACGAAGCGGCGGCGGCCCTGCGTCTTGACCGCCATCACGCGGTAGAGCGACGTGCCGCTGCGGGCGACGATCGCGCGGCCGGGCTCGATCGCGAGCCGAACGCCGCGGCCACGGGCGCGCGCGGCGAGCGCCCCGGCGAGCGCGGCGACGTCGAGCGGGTGCGGCTCGTCCGGCCGCTCCTCGACCCCGATCCCGCCGCCGCAGATCAGCTCCGCGACCGGGAGACCGAGGGCGCGCGCGCGCTCGGTCGCCGCGAGCAGCTCGTCCAGGTTCGTGAGGTACGGCGCGAGCTCGGAGATCTGCGACCCGAGGTGGGCGTGCAGCCCGATCAGACGCAGGTGCGGGAGCTGCGCGATGCGGCCGAGGACCGGCTCGAGCAGGTCGAGCGGGATCCCGAATTTGGTGTTCTCGCCGCCGGTGCGGATGTAGTCGTGGGTGTGCGCTTCGATCCCGGTGTTGACGCGCAGCATCACGTCGACCGGTGCATCCGGCCCGGTGAGCGCCGCGAGGCGTTCCAGCTCCTCGGCGTTGTCGATGACGTCGAATGCGACGCGCCGGCCGGCGATCGCGCGCAGCTCCTCGTCGGTCTTGCCGCACCCGTGGAAGTACATGCGCGCCGCCGGGAACCCGCCGCGCTCGGCGGTGACCAGCTCGCCGAGCGAACAGACGTCGAGGCGGAGCGGCGTCGCCGCGAGATGCTCGGCGAACGCCGCGCACAGGAAGGCTTTGCCTGCGTACGCGACCGTGATGCCGTGCGGCTCGCAGGCGCGCACGAAGCGGTCGATCTCCAGGTCGAGCGTGTCGAGGTCGATCGCGAAGAGCGGTGTGCCGTACGTCTCGGCCAGCTCGCGCGCCGGGACGCCGCCCAGCGACCGGTCGACCTCCCGCGTTGCGTCCGTCACGGCGCGTACAACCCGTGCTCGCCGATGTACCGGTGCACCGGCTCCGGGACCAGATAGCGCACGCTGTTCCGTTCGAGCAGCCGCGCGCGGATGAGCGTCGCGGACTCGGCGAGGACGGGAAGGTCGAGCATCCGCGCCTTCGCGCGCCGCTCCGGGGTGAGCGCGGCGAGCACGCGATCGAGATCGCCGACCGTCACCTCGCCGCGCGGCGCGACGATCAGCGCGTCGAGCGCGTCGACGACCTCGTCGAGGCGCTGCCAGCGCGAGCGCACGAGCGAGTCGGCGCCGACGATGAACGTCAGCGCCGCGCCGGGATAGCGGGCCTGCAGCCGCGGAAGAAGATCGGCCGTGTACCCGGTCGCTTCAGGATCGAGGTCGCTGTCGTCGAACGCGAACGCGACGTTCGCGGCGATCGCCAAGCGAATCATCGCGGCGCGCTGCGCGGGCGTGGCGCTGAGCGCGCCGTCGCGATAATGCTGACCGGTCCGCGTCGGAACGAAGACCACGCGGTCGAGCGCGCACGCGTCGCGCACCGCTTCGGCGACGAACAGATGTCCGTTGTGGATCGGATCGAACGAGCCGCCGAAGACGCCGAGACGCATCTAGCTGTAGTCGAACTCGACGCCGGCGATGCGAACGGTGTCCCCCTCGTGGACGCCGAGCTCGCGCAGCTTCTTGTCGACGCCCATCTTCGCCAGGATCTGCTCGAAGCGCGCGAGCGCTTCGTCGGAGTCGAAGTCCGTCATGCGCGCGAGGCGTTCGACGCGCTCGCCGCTGACGACGTACACGCCGTCGTCCATGTCGATCGCGAACGGCTCGTCGGCGGTCAGCTCGATCTGCGCCGGTTCCGGCTGCGCGATCTCCGGCATCGGCGTCGCGCGAATCGTCTCCCAGGTCGCGTAGATCAGCTCGCGCACGCCGTCCCCGGTCGCGGCGGAGATCCCGCGCAGACCCGGGATGCGGTCCTTCAGCGCTTCGAACGTCTCGCGCGCTTGCGGAAGATCGAGCTTCGTGATCACGACGATCGCCGGGCGGTCGAGGAGCGCCGCGTTCCACGCGCGCAGCTCGTTCTCGATCGTCTCCTTGTCGCGCAGCACGTCGTCCGGCGACGTGTCGCCGGCGATAAGGTGCACGAGCACGCGCGTGCGCTCGACGTGGCGCAAGAAGCGGTCGCCGAGGCCCGCGCCTTGGTGCGCGCCTTCGATCAGCCCGGGGACGTCGACCAGCACGAACGACTCGTAGTCGGCGACGCGCACGACGCCGAGCTGCGGCTCGAGCGTGGTGAACGGGTAGTCGGCGATCTTCGGCCGCGCCGCGCTCACGACGGAGAGCAGCGTCGACTTTCCGGCGTTCGGCAAGCCGATCAGCCCGGCATCGGCGAGCAGCTTCAACTCGAGGCGCAGCTCGCAGCGCTCGCCGGGCGCGCCCTTCTCCGCGAAGCGCGGCGCTTGGCGCGCCGCGGTCGCGAAATGCTGGTTGCCGAGCCCGCCGCGCCCGCCTTTCGCGACGCGAACGCGTTCGAACGGCGTGCTGAGATCGGCGAACAGCCGCGAGTGCCCGCGATTCCCTTCGGGGTCGAGCTCGGTGCGGGTGACGAGCGTTCCGACCGGGACGCGCACCACGAGCTCGTCGCCGGCCTTCCCCGACTTGTTCGAGGTCGAGCCCGCCTTACCGGAATCGGCGCCGAACTGCTTCTTGAAGCGAAAGTCGACCAGCGTCCCGAGTTCGGGATCGGCGAGCAGCACGACGTCGCCGCCGCGGCCGCCGTCGCCGCCGGCCGGTCCGCCTTTCGGGACGTACTTCTCGCGCCGCCACGCGACGACGCCGTCGCCGCCGTTTCCGGCGCTCACGCTGATGACTGCTTCGTCGATGAACTGCATCAGGCCGGAAAAGCAAAAAGAGCCGTCGTGACGGCTCTTCCGGAACTCACGAGGAGCGCGCCGTCAGACAGCCGCAGGCACCACGTTCACGTGCTTCCTGTTGCGGGAGCTGGTGAACGTGACGTGGCCTTCGACCACGGCGAAGATCGTGTGATCGCGGCCGATGCCGACGCCGTGGCCGGGGTGGAACTTGGTCCCGCGCTGGCGGACGATGACGTTGCCGGGGATCACCAGCTCGCCGCCGTAGCGCTTCACGCCGAGGCGCTGGGCATTCGAGTCGCGTCCGTTGCGCGTGGAGCCCGCGCCCTTCTTGGACGCGAAGAGTTGGAGATCGAACCGGAACATAGCCGGAGAACTATACCAGAGCGCCGGGGCCCCGGTCAAACGGAGACGGCGGCGCGGCGGAACTCGACCCGCATGCGAATCGGCCGCCCGGGCCGCAGGGTGACCAAGGGCTCGAGCGGGACGGGCGACCGGTCGACGCCGCGCAGCCGCACCCGCCGGGCGAGCGTGCTCACCACCAGGACGGCCTCGGTCCACGCGAAGGCCTCGCCGATGCAGATGCGGTTCCCGCCGCCGAACGGGAAGTAGGCGAAGCGAGGGAGCGACGCGGTCTCGCCGTTCGACCACCGCTCGGGGCGGAAGGCCTCAGGCTCGCGCCAGAAGCGCGCGTTGCGGTGGGTCACGAGCTGCGAGGTCAACAGCACCGCGCCGGGCGGGACGTCCCACTCGCCGAGCCGGAACGCGCGAATCACGCGCCGGCCGAGGATCCAGGCGGGCGGACGCAGCCGCATCGCTTCGGCGACGACGTCGCGCGTGTACGACAGGCGCGGGACGTCGCCCGGAACCGGGTCCCGGTCGCCGAGGACGGTGTCGAGCTCGGCATGGAGCCGTTCTTCCGCGGCCGGGTTGCGGCTCAGCGCGTCCCAGGTCCAGGCGAGCGCGTTCGCCGTCGTCTCGTGACCCGCGAGAAGCAGGGTGAGCGCCTCGTCGCGAACGAGCTCGAGCGGCATCGGTTCGCCGTTCTCGTCGCGGACCGCGAGCAGCATCGAGAGCAGGTCGCCGCGGTCGCGCGCCTCCTCGCGGCGCTCCCCGATCATCCGGTAGATGACCGCGTCGAGGCCGGTGCGCGCGGCGCGGAACCGGCGCGTCGCCGGGTGCCACGGGATGTGATCGAGCAGCTCGCCGAAGGCCGAGAGGCTGGCGGGGAACGCCTCCATCGCCTGCGTCACCGCGCGGCCGATCGCATCGGCGTCGTCGTCGACGTCGGCGGAGAACAGCGTCGCGGCGGCGATGCGCAGCGCGAGCCGGTTCATCAGCGCGTCGACCGCGAGCGTCTCGCCGTCCTGGAGGCGGTCCGCGGCCTGGCGCGTCAGATCGATCATCGTCGCCGCGTAGCCCGCGACGCGGTCGCGGTGGAAGGCCGGCTGGACGAGACGGCGCTGCTTCAAATGGAGCGGCTCGTCGCTGGTCAGAAGACCCTCGCCGAGGAGCCGGCGCATCCGGCGCAGCCCGCGTCCCTTGATGACGTCGTAGCCGCTCGCCGTCATGATCTGCTCGATCAGGGCCGGCTCGTCGACGAACCAGAACCGCCCGCGCGGCATCCGCCACGACGCGACCGGACCGTAGTCGCGCGCGACCCGCGCGAGGAACGCCGGCACCCCGGCGAGGCTCCCCGAGCTCGCCATCCCGCCGAACGCCGAGAGCGCCGACGGCCCCGCCGGAACGCGCGACGCGGTCATCTCATCGTTCTACTCCGGCCGACGCGCTTTGTCACCCCGTGAAAAAAGGTCTTGGTTGATCGACCAACCAAGAAACATCGGGTGCAGCAGCCGGGGACGCGGGACCGGATCGTCGGGGAGGCGATGCGGTTGTTCTGGGAGCGGGGCTACGAGCGGACCGGGATCGCGGAGATCGTGGCGGCGGCCGGCGTGCGCTCCGGCAGCCTCTATCACTTCTTCAAGACGAAGGAAGAGCTGCTGGTCGCCGTCCTCGAGGCGTACCTCGACGGGCTCGCACCGCAGGTGATGGACCCGGCGTTCGCGGCGAGCGACGACCCGATCGGACGCGTCTTCGCCGTGATGGACGGGTACCGCCGCGCGATCCTCGTGACCGGCTACCGGTACCGCTGCCCGATCGGGAGCCTCGCGCTGGAGATGCAGAACGCCTCGGAACGCGCGCGCGAGCTGATCAACCGGAACTTCGCGCAGTGGCGCGGCGCGGTCGCGGGCTGCGTCCGCGACGCCGGCCCGGCGCTGCGCGACGGCGTCGATGCGGACTCGCTCGCCTCGTTCGTCCTGACCGTGATGGAGGGCGGCGTCATGCAGGCGACCGCCGAGCGCGACATCGCGCGCTTCGACGACGCGGTCCGTCACCTGCGCGCCTACTTCGACTCGCTGAAACGGAGCTGACCATGATCTCTCGCCTCGCCGCGCCGGTGACGGCCGTCCTCGTTCGTGCCGCGCGCTGCGCCGCCGCCGGGCTCGTCCTGGCGGCGCTTCTCGCCGTCCCCGCGCGCTCCGCGGCGGCGCCGCCGGCCGCTGCGACGCCCGTGCCGATGCCGCTCGCGCCGCAACTCGTTCCGTTCCGATGGCTCGCGGGCGGAATCTGGCGAGCCGATCTGAGCGGCCTCCCCGGCGGGATGAAGGACATCGAGACGCGCTACGAGATCGCGCCGACCGGCGTGATCCTCTTTGCGAGCGCGTTCGTCAAGCCCGACGGCTCGATCGCGAACGGCTACACCGGCGCGCTGTACTTCGACGCGGCGGCGAAGCGGCTCGGGATGTGGTACGTGGACGCGCACGGCGCGCTCACCCAGGGTCCGGTCACCCTCGACGGCGAGCGGTGGTCGATGACCTTCACCTCCGACGGCGCGATCGCCGGCCACCCCGGTTCGACGCCGTTCCGGGTCGACGTCGAGCGGCGCTCCCCGGACCTCTACCACTGGTCACTTTTCGCCGATGCCGGAGGCGGGTTCAAACCGGTCTTCGCGCTGGACTACGTGCGGAGCGCGGTCTAGCGGCCCGAGCAAGCGAAGGCCCGCGGGGAGGGGCGCTCCGCGCGTCTCCGAACCCGATTGCGTTTTGGAGAAACGCCGCGTCGTCATCACGGGGCTGGGCGCGATCACGCCGCTCGGCAACACCGCCGGAGCGTTCTGGGAGGGGCTGACCACCGGCCGCAGCGGGGTCGGTCTGACGAAGGTGTTCGACACCTCGAAGCTCCCTTCGCGGATGGCCGCCGAGGTCAAGGACTTCAACCCCGACGCGCTGTTCGGACGGCGCGACGCGCGCCGGATGGACCGCTACGCGCAGATGGCGATGGCCGCGGCGCGCGAGGCGCTCGAGGACGCGAAGTTCCCCGAAGACCCGGACGTGCGTGACCGCACCGGCGCCATCGTGGCGACCGGGATCGGCGGGATCATCACCATCGAGGACACCACCTTCGAGATCGGCCCGAAGCAGGCGTGGGACCGCGTCTCGCCGTTCTTCGTCCCGATGCTGATGGGAAACGCGGCGTCGGCGCAGATCTCGATGAACTACGGGCTGCGCGGCCCCGTCTTCGCGATCTCGTCGGCCTGCGCGAGCGCGAACGACGCGTTCTGCGTCGCGTTCGACAAGATCGTCCTCGGCGAAGCGATCGCGGTGGTCACCGGCGGCAGCGAAGCGGCGGTGATCCCGACCGCGATGGGCGGGTTCTCCTCGATGAAGGCGATGTCGACGCGCAACGACGAGCCGGCGCGCGCCTCGCGTCCGTTCGACAAGGAGCGTGACGGCTTCGTCCTCGGTGAAGGCGCGGGCGTCATCATCTTCGAGGACCGCGACTTCGCGCTCGCGCGCGGCGCGCGCATCTACGCCGAGGTGCTCGGGTACGGGCAATCGGCCGACGCGTACCACATCGCGCAGCCCGATCCCGAGTCGAAAGGCGTCATCCTCGCGATGGAGCGCGCGCTGCAGCGCAGCGACGTCCGGCCCGAGCAGGTCGGGTACATCAACGCGCATGGGACCTCGACGCCGCTCGGCGACGCGGCCGAGTCGCAGGCGATCGAGCGGGTCTTCGGCGCGCACGCGACGAGCGGCGCGCTCGCGGTGTCGTCGACGAAGTCGATGCACGGGCACCTGCTCGGTGCCGCCGGCGCGATCGAAGGGATCGCCACCGCGCTCGCTCTCCACCACGGGATCCTGCCGCCGACGATCAACTACGAGGTCCCCGATCCGGAATGCCGGCTCGACTACGTCCCGAACGTCGCGCGCAAGGCGCAGGTCGAGGTCGCGATCTCGAACGGCTTCGGCTTCGGCGGTCACAACACGTCGGTCGTCTTCGGCCGGCACCACAGCGGTGATGGACCGAGCGCAGCCGCATCGTGATTCGTTGGTAATGCCGTTGCGAGGCCGGCGCGCGTGAGCGGCGAGCGGCGGCGGGCGCGGTTGCGCGCGCTCTTGAAGACCGCGGGTGTCCCCGACCTCGATGCGACCGCGGTCGAGGCGGCGTTCGTGCACGCGAGCGCGGGACAGTCGTCGAACGAGCGGCTCGAGTTCTTCGGCGACGCGATCCTCGGGTTCGTCGCCTCCGGCTGGCTGATGACGAAGTATCCGGACCTCACCGAAGGCGCGTTGACGCGGCGCAAGGCGCACCTGGTCAGCGGCGCCGCGTGCGCCGAGACGGCGCGGCGGCTGGGGTTCCCGGACCTGATCGTCCTCGGCGCGGGGATGGACCGCACCGGTGGGAGCGAGAACGAGAGCATCCTGGCCGACGCGTTCGAGGCGTTTCTCGCCGCGCTCTACGCGGCGAGCGATCTCGACCACGTCCGGCGGTTCCTCGAGAAAGCGCACTTGGAGCCGCTCGATCACCTGAACCGCGGCGAGCGCGACGCGAAGACCGATCTGCAGGAGTTCGCGCAAGGGATCCTGCGCGTCACGCCGCTCTACTTCGAGCGCGCCGAAGGTCCGCCGAACGACCGGCGCTACACCTCCCAAGTACGCGTCGGCGACGAGATCCTCGGCGAAGGGATCGGTCCCTCGAAGAAGGCGGCGCAGCAGAGCGCCGCCGCGATGGCGCTCTCGACGTTACGCTCGCGTCATCCGGAAGCGGCGGCGCCGCCGGCGTCGAATCACGGCGACCGGGTGATCGCGCTCGACAAGCGTCGTCGTCGTACCCCTTCCCCTCGCAAGCCCGACCGCGGAGCGCCCCTCTAACTTCATGCGCCTCAAGTCCCTCAGAGTCTTCGGCTTCAAGACGTTCGCCGAAGCGACGACGCTCGATTTCGTCGACGGCACGACGGCCGTCGTCGGCCCCAACGGCTCCGGAAAGTCGAACCTCGTCGACGCGATCCGCTGGGTGCTCGGCGAGCAGTCCACGCGCAGCCTGCGCTCGCAGAAGATGGAAGACGTCATCTTCGCCGGCAACAACACGCGCAAGCCGCTCGGGATGGCCGAAGTCGCGCTCACCTTCGACAACACGGAGCGCGTGCTGCCGCTCGATTTCGCCGAGGTGCAGATCACGCGCCGCGCGTACCGGGCCGGCGAGTCGGAGTTCTACATCAACCGCGAGCCGGTCCGGCTGCGCGACGTCCACGAGCTGCTGATGGGGACGGGTCTTGGCCCCGGTTCGTACGCGATCGTCTCGCAGGGCCAGATCGACGCGATTCTCTCCTCGAAGCCGGCCGAGCGCCGGGCGCTGTTCGAAGAGACCGCCGGGATCGGAAAGTTTCTGGCCCGCAAGCACGAGGCGCTGCGCCGTCTC
Source organism: Candidatus Elarobacter sp. (assembly GCA_036402855.1). Taxonomy (GTDB): domain Bacteria; phylum Vulcanimicrobiota; class Vulcanimicrobiia; order Vulcanimicrobiales; family Vulcanimicrobiaceae; genus Vulcanimicrobium. The sequence continues at coordinate 18,608 of DASWSC010000127.1, forward strand.
GAGGCGACCGAGCAGAACGCGATCCGCGTGAACGACTTGATCGCGGAGCTCGAGCGGCGCGTCCCGGAGCTCGAGTCGCAGGTGCGCCGCGCGAAGCGCTATCGCAAAGTCACCGCGCGCGTGCGCGACCTCGAGATCCTCGCGTTCCTGCGCGCCTCGGCGTCGCGGCGAACCGAGCGTGAAGGCGTCGCCGCGCAGCTCGAGCAGCACGAGAACAAGCGCGCCGCCGCCGCCGCGCGCGCCGCGCTGCTCGGCGCGGAGCTCTCTGCGCTGCGCGAGTCGCTCTACACCCTCGAGCTCGAGCTCGACAACCACCGCGCCGAGTCGCAGACCGCGCGCGCCGAGCTCGCGCGGATCGAAGCCGATCTCGCCGCGGCGGTCGCGCGCCGCGACGGGCTGGAGCGGCAGTCGAGCGCCGTCGTCGCCGATCGCGACCGCGTCGAAGGCGAGCGCGTCACGCTGCGCGAGCAGATCGCCTCGCTCGAGGAACGGCTGGCCCCGCTCAGCGCGCAGACGGAGGGCTCGCGCGAGCGCGAGCTGGCCGCATCGGCCGCCGTCGCCGAAGCGCGCGGCGCGCTCGACGCCGTGTACCAGGAGCTGCGTGCGGTCGAGGCGCTCGCCGCCGAGCGCGCGGCGAACGAAGCCGAGCGCCGCGCGCAGATCGCGTCGGCGCGCAGCGAGATCGACCGGCTCGATCGCGAGCACGCCATGGCGGTCGCCGAGCGCGACGCGCACGCGCGCGCCGCCGACGAGGCGCGCGGGCGCTTCTCGGAGCGCGAGCTCCTCATCGCGCGCTACGAAGCCGAAGCGACGGCGCAGCGCGAGCGCGCGCGCGTCGCGCGCGAGCGCGGCGAGACGGCCGCGCAGCGGGTCGCCGAGCTGCAGCGGCGGCACCGCGAGGTCGCCTCCGAGATCGCGGCGGCCGAGTCGCGCTTGCACACGATCGAAGAGCTCGAGGCGGCGCTCGAAGGGCACGCGCACGGGACGAAATCGGTCGTCGAAGCGGCGCAGCGCGGGCTGCTGCGCGGGTTGCACGGGGTCGTCTCGAACCTGATCTCGACCGACGAGCGCTACGCCCGCGCGCTCGACGTCGCGTTCGGCGCCGGGCTCTCCAACGTGATCGCTGAGACATCGGAAGACGCCGAGGCGGCCGTCGCCTACCTGCGCGAGCGCGAAGCGGGCCGCGCGACGTTCCTCCCGCTCGACACGCTCGCGCAGCGGGAGGGGCGTGACCTCGGCGCTTTGCGCGGGCGGCCCGGCGTCGTCGGCTACGCGCACACGCTGGTCCGTGCCGAGCCGCGCTATCGCGGGATCGTCGCGTTCCTGGTCGGCCGCATCCTGGTGGTCGACGAGTTGCGGACGGGGATCCAGCTCACGCGCGGCGAGGGCTTCCGCGACTCGGTCGTCACCCTCGAAGGCGACCAGATCATGGGCGGCGGCGCGATCACCGGCGGCCGCTTCCGCAAAGAACGCTCGATCCTGGCGCGCCGCGCGCAAGCCGAGACGCTCAAAGCGCGGATCCCCGAGCTGCGCGCCGAGCTGGAGCGCGCCGAGCGCGACGGCGTTGCGGCGAAAGCCGAGCTCGATGCGTCGAGCGTCGAGCGCGACCTGGCGACGAAGCTGGCGAACGACGCCGAGGTGGCGTTGCGCGACGTGCGCACCCAGGTCCAGGGCCTGGTCGCCGAGATCGAGCGCCTCGACGCCGCGGCCGCGACGTCGGGCGCACGGATCGACGCGTTCGTCGTCCAGCAGCACGAGGTGCGCTCGCGCCTGCACGCGCTCGAGCGCGTCGCCGACCAGCACGTCGATCTCTCCGAGCAGCGCGGCGCGCTCGAAGCGGAGCTCGGCGCAGCGCGCGCGCGGATCGCCGCCGCCGAGAGCGAGCAGACCGAGGTCGCGGCCGGGGCGAGCGCGCTGCGCGAGCAGATCGCGGCGCTCGGCGCCGAGCACGACGCCGCCGCCGGCCGGCTGGGGCTGCTCGACGCCGACGCCGAGCGCGCCGGTGCCGCGCGCGAGTCGATGGTGCGCGAGCTCGAAACGCTGCGCGCACGCGCGGCCGAGCTGGAGTCGCTGCTCGGCGGTGCGCGCGAGCGTGTCGCCGCGGCGGATCGCGCGGTCGAGACGGCGCGGCGCGAGCGCGAGGCGACCGCCGACGAGGCGGCGCAGCGCGAGGCCGACGAGCGGATCGCGCAGAGCGAGGACCGCGAAGCGAGCGCGGCCGGCGAGTACGGCCGGCGCCGGCTCGCCGAGATCGATGCTGAGCTCGGGATGCTGCAGCAGACGTTCGCGCAGAACCCGGCGACCGCCGAGGAGCAGCACGACGTCCTGGCGCGCTACGAGAGCGAACCGAGCGAGATCGTCGACGAGCTGCCGCGGCTGCGCGAAGAGCTCGTGCGGCTGCAAGCCAACGTCAACCTGAACGCCGAGGCCGACCGCGACGAGCTCACCGAGCGGGAGCGGTTCCTGCGCGAGCAGATGGACGACTTGCACAAGGCGCGCGAGACGCTCCTCGCGACGATCGCCGAGATCGAGACCTCGTGCCAAGTGCAGTTCAACGAGACGTTCGACGCGGTGAAGACGCAGTTCAGCCGGGTCTTCGCGCAGCTTTTCCCGGGCGGCCAGGCCGAGATGTGGCAGACCAACCCGGAGAACCTCAGCGAGACCGGGATCGAGATCTCCGTGCAGCCGCCCGGCAAGAAGATGACCGCGCTCGCCGCGCTCTCCGGCGGCGAGCGCGCGATGACGGCCTCGGCGCTCATCTTCGCGTTGATCGCGGTGAAGCCGTCGCCCTTCTACCTGCTCGACGAGGTCGACGCGGCGCTCGACGACGCGAACGTCGAGCGGCTCTCGAACAAGATTCGCGAGGTGTCGGCGACCTCGCAGATGCTGATCGTCACGCACAACAAGAAGACGATGGAGCTGGCGGAGCGCATGTACGGCGTGACGATGCAGGAGCCCGGCGTGAGCTCGGTCGTCAGCGCGACGCTCGACGATCGCCCGGTCACGGCGCCGCCGGTCGAGCAGCCGGAGCGCGAGCCCGCCGTCGCCGGTTCGGCGTGAGCGCTGAGGGAGCCCTACTCTCCGTCTACGACCGTACCGGCGTCGTCGAGCTCGCGCGGGCGCTCGCCGACCGCGGCGTCCCGCTCTACGCGACCGGCGGAACGCGCGATCACCTGCGCAAGCACGGCGTCGAGGCATACGACGTCGGCGAGCTGACCGGATACCCATCGCTCTTCGACGGCCGCGTGAAGACGCTGCACCCGAACGTCTTCGGCGCGATCCTCCACGACCGGGACAAGCCGGAGCACCTCGCCGAGGCCGAGGCGCACGGTATCCCGACGATCGCGACGGTCGTCGTGAACCTGTACCCGTTCGAAGAGACGATCGCGAACGAGTCGGCGACGCTGCAGGAGGCGGTCGAGCAGATCGACATCGGCGGCGTCTCGCTGCTGCGCGCGTCGGCGAAGAACTTCGACCACGTCACGGTCCTGAGCGATCCCTCGCAATACGAGGCGTTCGTCGTCGCGCTCAACGAAGGCGGGCTCGACCGCTCGACCCGGCGCCGTTACGCGACGCGCGCGTTCGAGCGGACCGCCGAGTACGACAGCGCGATCGCGCGCTACCTGGAGTCGGGGCTGCTCACCAAGGAGCTGCCCGGATCGCTCGCGCTCACCATCCCGATCGAGCAGCCGCTGCGCTACGGCGAGAACCCGCAGGACCGCGCGGCGTTCTACCTGGCGCGCGAGGCGCAGCTTCCCGAACAGCTCGGCGGCAAGGCGCTCTCGTACAACAACCTGCTCGACCTCGACGCGACGCTGCGGCTCCTGGTGCGCGCGCCGTTCGCCCTTCGACGAGCGGCCGGCGGCGCCGACGCGCCGCCTCTCTCCGCCAACGGATTCCGCCGCGCCGCGATCGTGAAGCACACGGTGCCGTGCGGCGTCGCCGAGCGCGCGAACGTCGCCGACGCGGTGCGCGAGGCACTCGCGGCCGACACCGTCTCCGCGTACGGCGGGATCATCGCGGTCGACGGCACCGTCGATCTCGAGGCCGCCGAGCAGCTCGCCGGATTCTTTCTCGAGATCGTCGCCGCGCCGTCGTTCACCGACGACGCGCTCGCGCGGCTGCGGCGGAAGAAGAACCTGCGCATCATGCGCTTCCGCGCGGGGACGCCGGAGCGCATCGCCGCCGAGCTCCGGGTGCGCAGTGCGCTCGGCGGCGTCCTCGCCGAGGACGACGACCCGCAGGCCCCGCCGGAACGCTGGACGACGGTCTCGCGCCGTGCGCCCGCGGCCGGCGAATGGCGCGATCTGCTCTTCGCCTGGGACGTCGTGCGCCACGTCAAGTCCAACGGCGTCGTGATCGCGCGCGACGGCGTCTCGCGCGGGATCTGCGCCGGGCAGACGAACCGGGTGAGCGCGGTGCAGATCGCCGCCCACCGCGCGCACCAGTTCGTCGGCGGCGCGGCGTGCGCCAGCGACGGGTTCTTCCCGTTCGCCGACGGGCTGATCGCCGCCGCCGACGCAGGCTGCACCGCGGTCATCGCACCGCAGGGGTCGATTCGCGACGCCGAGGTGATCGCCGCCGCCGACGAGCGCGACATCGCGCTCGTCTTCTCGACCTACCGCTACTTCCTACACTGAGTCGCCGGGGCCGGCGGCGTCGTCGCGCTGCAGCCGCTGCGAGACGTACACGACGACGTCCCAGGCGTTGTGGATCCCGATGAAGATCAGCAGCAGCGCGACCGCGGCCAGACCGAACAGCGCCGTCGCCGGGCGTACGATGAGAAGCAGCGCGAACCCGGTGGTCGCCACGTACGTGAGCAGCGGGAGGAGCATGTACGAGAGCCAGTCCTCGAGGTCGGGCGTGTAGTCGGTTTGGCGGCGCGCGGTCCGGATGATGCGGACGACGTACACGATCCCGCCGACTCCCGTCAGGGCGAGCAGTGTGCCGGGGCAGGCGAGTCGCGGCCACGGCGCGGTGAGGACCGCCGCGATCCCGAGCGCCATGCAGAAGTGCACGACCGTCGGCGTGCTGAACGTCGCGATCCCTTCGCGTGTGGTCTGCGCGCGGATACCGGCGACCAGCGTGATCACGACGAACATGAGCCCGGTGAGCGCCGCGGCCGACGAGCCGACGATGACGTAGAAATCGGCCCACGCGTGGAGCGCGGCCGTCGATGACGAGTGCACGTGCACGATCTCCGGCAGGGTCCGGCTCCTCTTCGGCGGAGGGGGGCGGAACCCGCCGTGCGAGCGGACGGCATGCATGGAGCGACCGGGAGACCCGCGAAGCCGCGCCCCGCATGCTGGTCGCGTTCGTCGTCCGCCTGGTGGCGTTCGCGCTGCTCCTCGGCGTCGCGTCGCGCGTGATGGAGACGCTCTGGTCGAACCTCGGGCTCGACGGGGTCCGGCGGCTGCAACACTTCCACGACCTGAGCCTGACCGCGCTTCTCGTCGCGCCGGTCGTCCTCGCGCTGCTCGGCGCCGGGCGCTTGCGTGCGGTCGCGGTGTTCGCCGGCTGCTATCTCGCGGGTGCGGCCGTCACGGCGCCCTTCGTCTGCGCCCGCGTGGCGGGGTTGTGATGCCGAAACCGGTTCAGAACGTCGTCTTCGTGGTGTTGACGGGGCTCGGCTGGGGGCTCTTCGGACCAGCCAGCAAAGCGCTCTACGCCGCGGAGCCGGGCGTCTGGAACGGCCTCACCGTCGCGGTGGCGCGAGCCGCGTGGGCGCTCCCGATCTTTCTCTTCGCGCTGGCGCCGGCGTGGCGGTTCAGCCCGCCGCGGCTCGACGGCAAGCGCTGGGCCGCGGTCGTCGCGGCGGCGCTGGTCTTCGGGCTGGTCGTCTCGGTCGTGTTCACCATGGCGGCGCAGTACACGTCGATCGCGCACATCTCGTTCTTCGTCGGCTTCACGCCGGTCGTGAACACCGTCGTCGCCGCGATCGTCTTCCGCACCGCGCTCGAACGGCGCGAGTGGCTCGCGCTCGGCCTCGGCGTGATCGGCGTCGCGATTCTCGCGTCGACCCACAGCGCCGACCGCTCCGCGCTCATCGGCGATCTCTTGATGGTCGCGTGGCTCGCCGCGTTCGCCGCGTACGCCTGCCTGCTGCGCGTCGTCGGAACGCGGCTCAACGGCGTCATCACGATGGCGCTGGTCGGGACGATCTCGATGGCGGTGCTGTTCGTCCCAGGGCTCGCGCTCGGGCTGGGCGGCGGGATCGCGCACGCCGCCGACTCGAGCACGGTCGCATGGTGGTTCTTCGGCGAGATCGTGCTCGGGTCGACCGTCATCGCGCAGACGACGTACGCGGCAGCCGTCCGCCGGCTCGGCGTCAGCGTCGCGACGATCGGCGCCGAGTACACCGCGCTCGCGGTCGGTGTCGCGATGTCGCTCGCGATGCACGAACCGTGGTCGCCGCTCACCGTCGCCGGCGGCGCGGTGCTGTGCTGCGCGCTCGCCGTCACGTTCGTCCCGCTCCCCGGGCTGCGGACGCGGGAAGCGGGTTCGCCCGTCGCGTAGCCTCTCGATCATGCCGCGCGTTCTGCACACCTCGGTCTTCGTCGACGACATGGGCGAGTCGATCGACTTCTACACCAACAAGATGGGGCTGAAGCTGCTCGACGGGCCGCTGCACTACCCGGGCAACGCCGACATGGCGTTCGTCGGCTCGAACTGGGACTCGTACATCGAGCTGGTCTACGACTTGGAGGACCACCCGCCGTACGACACCGGCAACCGCTACGAGCACCTCGCGCTCGAGGTCGACGGCGATCTCCCCGGCGTCGTCGAAACGCTCCGCGCGCAGGGCGTGAAGATCGTCAAGGAACCGAAGAAGTCGCCGAGCGGGACGCGCTGGATCGCGTTCGTCGAAGATCCGAACGGGATCCCCATCGAACTGCTCGAGCCGCGCGAAGGCCCGATCACCTAGAGGCCGAAGCCGTCGGGTCGACGTGAACCCGCTCAGCGCCCCGCGCGGCACCCGCGACATCATCCCGCCCGAGTCGGCGAAGTGGAACAAGCTCGAAGCCGACTGCCGCGACATCGCGGAGCGATTCGGCTACGGCGAGATTCGCACGCCGATCTTCGAGGCGACCGAGCTGTTCGCGCGCGGCGTCGGCGAGACGACCGACATCGTCGAGAAAGAGATGTACACGTTTCTCGACAAGAGCGAGCGCAGCATGACGCTGCGGCCGGAGCTGACGGCCGGCGCGGTGCGCGCGGTGCTCGAGCACAAGCTGCTCGCCCAAGGACCGCAGCGGCTGTACTACATCGGCCCGTTCTTTCGCTACGAGCGCCCGCAAGCGGGGCGCTATCGCCAGGCGAACCAGTTCGGCGTCGAGTCCTTCGGAACGCCGGGCGCCGAGGCGGACGCCGAGGTGATCCAGATCGCCGCGCTGCTCATTCGGCGGTACGGGATCGGCGACGCCGCGCTCAACGTGAACAGCGTCGGCGACGCGACGTGCCGCCCCGCGTACCGGCAGGCGCTGCTCGATCACTTCCGCCCGCACGCGGCCGGCCTGAGCGCCGACTCGCAGCGGCGACTCGAGCGCAACCCGCTGCGCGTCCTCGACTCGAAGGACCCGAAGGATGCGGCGCTCGTCGCGAGCGCGCCTGCGATGCTCGATCACCTGTGCGCCGAGTGCCGCGCGCATTTCGCGGCGCTGCTGCGCTGCCTCGACGCGCTCGGTCTGCGCTACACGGTGAATCCGCGGATCGTGCGCGGGCTGGACTACTACACGCGCACCGTGTTCGAGTTCGTCTCGAGCGTCCTCGGCGCGCAGAGCACCGTCTGCGGCGGCGGCCGCTACGACGGCCTGGTCGAGGAGCTCGGCGGCCCGCCGACGCCCGGGGTCGGGTTCGGCCTCGGGCTGGAGCGCTTCCTGATGACCGTCGAGAAGCTGGCCGGCGACCACGAGCCGGTTCGGCGCGGGATCCAGGCGATCGCGCTCGGCGACGCCGCGCGCGAGCGCTTGGTTGCGATCGTCGGCGCGCTCCGCGAGCACGGCGACCAGCCGGCCTTCGCCGACTGGCAGAGCCGCAAGCTGACGGCGCACTTCAAGACCGCCGACCGGAACCACGCGCGATGGGCGGTGATTCTCGGGGACGATGAGCTGGTGACGGGGGAGATCGTCCTGCGCGACCTGCTCGCTCGCGAGGACCGGCGGCTGCCGATCTCCTCGGACGCGACGGAGGTCGCGCGCCTCCTTGTCGAAGCGACGGGGTGATGGAGCAGGACGAGGCGGCGCGCGTCCGCGCGCTCGGCGAGATCGCCGCGGAGTTCGACCTCGACGCGATCCGCGTGCGGACCGGCGAGACCGAGATCGAGATCGTGCGGCGCGACCCGGCGGTCCACGCGATGCCGGCGATCGCCTACGCGGCGCCGCCGGCCGGCCTCGCTCCGGCGTCCGGCTCGGACGGCGCAACCCCTGAGCCGGCGCCGGCGGCGCGGGCCGCCGCCGCGAACGTCCGCAAGATCACCGCGCCCGTCGTCGGCGTCTTCTACCGCTCGCCCTCGCCGGGCGCCGATTCGTTCGTGGAGGTCGGCAGCCGCGTGCAGGTCGGCGACCCGCTCTGCATCCTCGAAGCGATGAAGCTGATGAACGAGATCAACAGCGATCACGCCGGCGTGGTGAGCAACATCCTCGTCGAGAACGGCGAGCTGGTCTCGCTCGGACAGGAGCTGTTTTGGATCGAACCGTGATCGAGGGCCGGCGCGGCTTCGCCGAGCTGCTCGCGGACCGCGCAGGGCAGCTCGACAAACCGCACTACGCACAGCAGGTGACGGCGATCGTCGCCGCGCTGACGGCCGCGTTCCGCAACGGCAACAAGGTGCTGTGGTTCGGGAACGGCGGGAGCGCCGCCGATGCGCAGCATCTCGCCGCGGAGTTCAGCGGGCGGTTTCTGCGCGAGCGCAAAGGGCTGCCGTCCGAAGCGCTGACGGTGAACACCTCGGCGGTCACCGCGATCGCGAACGACTTCGGCTACGAGCACCTCTTCGCGCGGATGGTCGAAGCGCTGGCGAAGCCGGGCGACGCGGTCGTCGGGATCACGACCAGCGGAACGTCGAAGAACGTCGTGCGCGGGCTCGAAGCCGCAAAGGCCGCGGGCGCGACGACGATCGCGTTCACCGGGAACGGCGGCGGCCCGGTCGCCGCGATCGCCGACCTCGCGCTGATCGGCCCCGACGGCTACAGCGCGATCGTCCAGGAAGTGCACATCACGATGGGCCACATCATCTGCGATCTCGTCGAGCAGGAACTTCTCTTCGCGTGACCGCGAAACGCCCGGCGGTCTTTCTCGACCGTGACGGGACGATCATCGAGGACAAGGGGTTTCTCGACGATCCGGACGGCGTCGGGATTCTGCCGGCGGTCCCCGCCGCGCTGCGCCTGCTGCGCAAGCACGGGTTCGCGACGGTGGTGATCTCGAACCAGTCAGGCGTCGCGCGCGGGTACTTCGGCGAGGACGCGGTGCGCGCGGTGAACGCCGAGATCGGGCGGCGGCTCGCGAACGACGGCGTCGCCATCGACGCATGGTACTGGTGCCCGCACTACGACGAAGGGTGCGACTGCCGGAAACCGGCGCCGGGGCTGGTGCGGCGCGCCGTCGAGGAGCACGGCCTGACGCTCGACGGCGGCGCCGTCGCCGGCGACCGCGGGAGCGACGTCGCGCTCGGGCACGCGGTCGGCGTCCCCGGGATTCTGCTGCCCGGGCCGTATCCGTACGACGGACCGGAGCCGGACTATCGTGCGGCGACGTTGTTGGACGCTGCCGAATGGGTGGTGCGGCGGCGCACCCTTCGACAAGCTCAGGATGACACGGTGGCTGGGGACGCGGTGGTGCGGGGTGGCTGAGGTGATCGCGGCGCCGCGGGCGACGGAGCTGCTCGCGCGGATGTCGGGGCGGCGCGTCGTCGTAATCGGCGACGCGATGATCGACGAGTGGATCTGGGGCGACGTCTCGCGGATCTCGCCGGAGGCGCCGGTTCCGGTCGTCGCGGTGCGCGAGCACACGTTCACGCTCGGCGGTGCGGGGAACGTCGCGAGCAATTTGCGCGCACTCGGCGCGCGCGTCGCGTTCGTCGGCGGGATCGGCGACGATCCGGAAGGCGCGCGGCTGCGCGCGATGTTCGACGATCTCGGCGTCGATGCGCGCGGGCTGGTCACGCTGACCGACCGTCCGACGACGCGCAAGACGCGCGTCGTCGCGCACAGCCAGCAGGTGGTGCGCGCCGATTGGGAGTCGACCGCGCCGCTGCGCGAGGAGGATCGCGACCGGATCGTCGAGCACGCCGGGCGGATCGCGCGCGACGCCGACGCCGTCGTTCTCAGCGACTACGCGAAGGGCTTCCTCTCGCGTCAGATCGTCGAGGCGGCGCTCGCGGCGCCGGTCGTCGTCGCCGATCCGAAGCCGGCGAACGTCGCGCTGTTCGCCGGCGTCACGTGCATCGCGCCGAACGCCGCCGAAGCGGCGCTGGCGAGCGGCGTCACGATCCGCGACGACGCGTCGCTCGAGCGGGCGGGGCGCGCGCTGCTCGACGCGCTGCGCTGCCGGTACGTCCTCGTGACGCGCGGCGAGCACGGGATGTCGCTCTTCGGCGCGGACGGCGAGCGCTTCGACGTCCCCGCGGTCGCGCGCACCGTCTACGACGTCTCCGGCGCAGGCGACACGGTCGTCGCCGTGCTCACCCTCGCGCTCGCCGCGCAGATCCCCGCCGAGACGGCGACGCAGCTCGCGAACTTCGCCGCCGGAGCGGTCGTCGAGAAGCTCGGCACGGCGACCGCGACGCCGCGCGAGATCGTCGAGCTGATGGGCGAGCACGCCGCCGCGCCGGGAGACTCCGGTGGCTGACGACTTCGCCGGCCTCGTCCTGCACGACGACGACGCGATCGCGTGGCGCGAGGCGCAGCGCCGGGCCGGGCGACGGGTCGTCTCGACCAACGGCGTCTTCGATCTCGTCCACGCCGGGCACGTCGCGTACCTCGCCTGGGCGCGCGCGCAAGGCGATGCGCTGATCGTCCTGCTGAACGAGGACGAGTCGGTACGGCTGCTCGGAAAAGGCCCGGACCGTCCGCTCGTCCCGTACGACGACCGCGCGCGCGTCGTCGCCGCGCTGCGCAGCGTCGATGCGGTCACCGGTTTCCGCCAGCGAACGCCGGAGACGCTGCTCGACCGCATCCGGCCCGACGTCCACGTCAAGAGCGCGCAGTACACGCTCGAAGAGCTGCCGGAACGTTTCGTCGTCGAGGCGCACGGTGGGCGCATCGTGCTTGCGCCGCACCAGCCCGGCCGCAGTACGACGGACCTGGTCGCGACGATCCGGTCGCGCTAGCGTGCGGATCGCGATCACCGCCAACGGGCCCGGCGAGTTCGCCGGCTGGGTGCGGCCCCTCGTCGCCGCGCTGCGCGCGCAAGACCCGTCCGCCGAGCTGCACGTGCTCTGCGTCCCGGACGATTTCGCGACCGGCCGTGAAGCCGAGTACGCGGGCCGGCTCTTCCCCGGCATTCACGCGTACCCGCCGTCGCAGTACGTGCGCCTCGCTCTCGGCCGCGGCGTCGAGGGGCTGCCGCGCGACTTCGACCGCGTGCAGTACCTGGGCGGCGATCTCTCGCACGCCGCGCGCGTCCACGGGCGACTCGGCGGCGTGGCGAGCTCGTACAAGTTCTCGCGCAAGAAGTACGCCCGGACGTTCGCCCGCGTCTTCGCGGTCGACGCGGCGAACCGCGCGCAGCTCGAGGGCTGGGGAACGCCGTCGGACCGCATCCGGATCGTCGGCAACCTCGCGATCGACGGCGCGCTCGGCGAAGCGGCGGGCGCCTACGGCGATCCGCCGAGCGACGACGCGCACGATGGGATCATCCTCTTCCCCGGCTCGCGGAGGCACGAGATCGCGAACG
>DASWSC010000128.1:0-15792 GCA_036402855.1 Candidatus Elarobacter sp.
GGTCGGGATCGCGATCACCATCGTGATGATCATGAACGGGAGCTGCAGCCACGGCACCATCCCCGAGGTGAACATGTGGTGCGCCCAGACCGAGAAGCTCAGCAGCGCGATCGCGACCGAGCTGAAGGCGATCATCTTGTAGCCGAAGATCGGCTTGCGGGCGAACGTCGGAAGCACTTCGGAGATGATTCCGAAGCCCGGGATGATCATGATGTAGACGGCGGGGTGCGAATAGAACCAGAACATGTGCTGCCACAGCACCGGCGAGCCGCCCCGCTTCGGGTCGTAGAACGGGACGCCGAAGACGCGCTCGATGAACAGCGCGGCGAGCGCGGCGCCGAGCGCCGTCGTCGCGATGAAGGAGAGCGGCGCGGTCGCGAACTGCGCCCAGACGAAGAGCGGCATGCGGGTGAACGTCATCCCGGGCGCGCGCATCTTGTAGATCGTCACCAGGAAGTTGATCCCGGTCATCGTCGAGCTGACGCCGATCAGGAAGACCGCGATGCACCACAGGTTCGTTCCGGGCGGCCCCTGCAGCGAGATCGGCGGGTACTCGGTCCAGCCTGCATCCGGCGCGCCGACCAGGAACGACGAGAACAGGATGACGCCGGCGACCGGGAACATCCAGAACGCGACCAGGTTCAGCCAGGGAAAGGCGACGTCGCGCGCGCCGATCTGCATCGGCATCACGAAGTTCCCGAACGCGCCGGTCAGCAGCGGGATCACGACGAACCAGACCATCGACGAGCCGTGCATCGAGTAGATCGAGTTGTACGTCGCCGGGCTGACGATCGCGCCGTTCGGCGAAAGCAGCTGCGTGCGGATCAGCTCCGCCAAGAACCCCGAGATCGCGAAGAAGATCGCGCCGGTGATCATGTACTGGATCCCGATGACCTTGGCGTCGATCGAGAAGATGTACTTCCGGATGAAGCTGGTCGGCTCGGGATGGATGTGATCGAGAACCGCGTGGTAGGGGCCGGTCGGCACGCCGGGTGCGATCGTCGCCATGAAAGCTTGTTTCTCCGTTACTTCTTCGAGAGGCTCACGAGGTACGCGACCAGGTTCGCAATGTCGCTGTTCGACAACTGGTTGACCTGCGCGCTCGGCATGACGCCCATGTCACCCTGATAGCCGCTCTGGATGATCGCCGCGACGTTCTGCGGCGTCGGGGCCGCGCCGTTGACCAGCTTGGCATGCGCCGGATCGTTGAAGATCTTTCCGAGACCCGGTCCGACTTGCTTCTGATCGAACGGGCCGACGGAGTGGCAGGCGCTGCACTTCTGACCGAACAGCTTCTGCCCGGCGTCGGCGGTTCCCGAGTTCAGCGGGATCGCGGAGCCGCCCGAGGTTCCGCCGCCGCCGGCACCACCGCCGCCGCCCGTCGCGCCGCCCTGCTTGGCAAACCATTTCGCGAAGTCTTGCTGGCTTTCGAGCACCGCGGTCGCCTTCATCCCGCCGTGCAAGACGCCGCAGAACTCGGTGCACACGATGCGGTACGTCCCGGCCTTCGTCGGCGTGACCCGAATCGTGTTGATCAGCCCCGGGACCATGTCGGCCTTCATGCGCAGCTCCGGGATCCAGAAGCCGTGGATCACGTCGCGCGAGGTGACGTGGATCGTCGTCGGCGTGTTGAGCGGAAGGTGCAGCTCGTTCGTGACCGGATTCGCAAGTTTGGGATAGCGGAACTGGAACCCGAACTGGTATCCGATCGCTTCGACCGTGAGGACGTCGCCCTGCGTGTTCTGCAGATCGGCCCAGATCTTCACCGAGTAGATCGAGAGGATGATGACCAGGATCGTCGGGATGACGGTCCACCAGAACTCGAGGACGGGCGCGTCGTGGATTTGGACGCCGATCGTGTTCGGCGGGGCGTTCTTCGGCCGGGCGAACACGATCCCGAAATAGACCGTGTAGATCACGACGATGTTGAAGATCACCGCCGCGACGGCGCCCAGGAACCGGAACAGCTCGTCGATCGAGCCGGCCGGAGCTCCGGCCTGCTCCAGCCCGATGGGCAGCGGACTCGTCCAGACCAGATAGACCATGACGATCGAAACGACCGCGATCAGCGCGGTGACCGGCCAGAACCCCGGACCGAGGTTCGTCTTGGGCTTGACGACTCGCTGTGCCAACTGATCCTCTCTGGACGCTCTTCCCCACCGGGGGACGGTCCCGCGCTTTCGCCGCTCGGGTCGGTGACGACTTCCTAGTATGAAGACCTTGTGAACCCGAGGCGCGGACTTCTATCGGATGCACGCGCTCGGTCGCTTCCGAGCTCGTTCCGGACCGTCATCGAGCGCGCGGTGCGGCCGCTGCGAAGCGCCGGACGAGGACGTCGATGTTGGTGATCGCGGTACCGACCACGACGGCCGCCGCACCCGCGGCGAACGCCGCGCGAAGCTGGTCTGGCGAGCCGACCCCTCCTTCGCAGATCGCGAAGGCGCCGCTCGCGGCGCAGGCCGCGACCAGGTCGAGCGCCGGGAGCGCCGCGCCCCGCGTCTCTTCCGTATAGCCGCAAAGCGTGGTCGCGACGATCTCGGCTCCGGCCGCCGCGGCTCGCCGCACGTCGGCGGCCGTCGCGCAGTCGGCCATGGCGAGCGCGCCTCGCGCGCGGATCGAGCGGATCACCCCTTCGACGTCTCCTCCGTCCGGGCGCCGGCGCGCCGTCGCATCGAAGGCGACGATCTCGGCGCCGGTCGCGCGCACCTCCGCGATCTCTCGCACCGTCGCCGTGATGTAGGGCTCGAACCCGTCGTAGGCGCGCTTGACGATCCCGATGAGGGGAACGGCGACGGCGCGCCGCACCGCGCCGAGCCGCGCGAGCCCCTCGGCGCGGATTCCGGCGGCCCCGTTGGCGACCGCGGCGCGGCTGAGCAGCGCGATCGCGGCGGGGTCGTTCAGCGGCGATCCCGGCTCGGCTTGGACCGAGACGATCAGCCCGCCGCGCAGCGCGTCGAGCACCGCGCCGCCCGCGGTCACGCCTCGACGATCCGGTCGGGCAAGGCGAGGTCGGCATCGGCGAACGCGAGCAGCGCGGCACCGACCGCCGGGTCGTAGCGCGGCGCGACGGCGCGGGCGTTCGGCGCAAGCGCGGCGAGCCGTTCGCGCGTGCGCGCGAAGAACGGCGCGCTGGCGAACGCGCCGCCGCTGAACGCGACTTGAACGGTACGCTCGTCCAGGTCGAGGCGCGCGATCGCCGCCGCGGCGAGCGCGGCCAATTCCGAGGCCGCTTCCGCGACGATCGCCGACGCGTCGGGATCGCCGAGGCGCGCCGCGTCGTGCACGACCCGGCCGAACGCCGCCAGCTCACCGCGCGTGAGCCGTCCCTGCAGCGCCGCGGTCGCGAGCTCGCGCAGCGTTCGACGGTCCAAGAACGCGAGCGCGGCGTCGCCGAGCGGGCTGCGCACCCCGCGATCGTCCTCGCGCATCGCGTGCGCGAGCGCGTCGCGCGCGACGGCGAACGCGCTGCCCGCGTCGCCGAACAGATAGCCCCAGCCACCGACGCGCACCGACCGGCCCGATCCGTCCTCGCCGTACGCGACCGATCCGGTACCCGCGATGACCACGATCGCCGGACGCGCATGCACCGCGCCGGCGAGCGCGACCGGCGCGTCGTGCTGCACGCGCACCACGCGCGCCGGCACGTCGGGGAGCGCGCCGTCGAAGTCGTCGTCGTAGCCCGAGAGGCCGACGTGGACGGCTTCGAAGCGCGTGTCGCGCGGCAGCCCCGCGTCGGCGAGCGCGCGGCCGAGCGCCGCGGCGCACGCGTCGGCGGCTTTGCGCGAGCGCGGCGGCTCGTCGACGTGGTCGGCCGGCCCGGCGGCGCCGCGCGCGCGCACGCGCCCGTTCTGGTCGACGATCACCGCCGTCGTCGACGACTGCCCGCCGTCGATCCCCGCGACGAACTTCACGCCGCACCGCCCTCGAGCAGCGCGCCGGCGTACGCGTCTGCCGCCGCCTCGCGCGCCCCGCGGTCCGCGATGCGCGGAACGTCCCCGATCGCTTCACGATGATGATACAGCTCGTGCCCGATCGCCTCGTCCACCCACCGCCCCGCCCGCCCATCCTTCGACAAGCTCAGGATGACACTCGACAAGCTCACGATGACATTTCCACCCACGCCGACATGTCCACCGACGACGACATGTCCACCGATGCCGACGTCTCCGCCGACGCCGACGTCTCCGCCGACGACGACGCCACCCGCCGGGTCGGGCGCTGCGACTTTGTCATCCTGAGCTTGTCGAAGGATGCGCCGCAAGGCACGGCTGTTGACGCGGATCACCGGGCCGTCGGGGTCGTACTCGGCGACGAGATCGACGGAGGCCCAGTCGCCGAGATCGGCGAGCTCGACGCGGACGCCGTACGCGGCGGCCAGCGCGCGGGGGTCAGGCACCGGCAGGCTGCGGCCGGCGCAGGTCGACGCCGTCGCGGACGAGCTGTTCGCGCAGCGGCGCCGGGTCGAGCGCGCGCGGTGAGACGCCGCGCCGCACGCTGAGCGCGGCGGCGGTCCCCGCCGCCTGACCGAGCGTCATGACGGTCGGCGTGAGCCGCGTCGACGCGAGCGCTTCGTGCGTCGTCGAGATGCAGCGGCCGGCGACCAGCAGGTTCTCCGCGTTCCTCGGGATCAGGCAGCGATACGGAATCTCGTACGAGGCGCCCGGCGGCAGACGATGCGTCGTCGTCCCGCTCCCGGCGGGATTGTGGATGTCGATCGGGTACGCGCTGCGCGCGACCGCGTCGTCGAACGCGCGCGAGCCGAGCACGTCCTCGGCCGTCAGCGTGTACTCGCCGACGATGCGGCGCGACTCGCGGACCCCGATCTGCGTCGCGGTCGCGGCGATCCGCGCGCTCGCGAACCCCGGCACGTCCTTGCGGAAGAACGCCAGGAGCTGCATCACCTGCGCGCGCGCTTCGACCTCCGCGCGCGTCAAGTCGGCGGGGTCGAGCGGGTCGACGTCGACGACCCGCGTCATGTTCACCGTCACCTCGTCGGCGTACGGCGTCGCGAAGAACGAGACCAGTTCGCGCGGGACCGTGACTGCGCCGCGCTCGCGCGCC
This sequence comes from Candidatus Elarobacter sp., assembly GCA_036402855.1. Lineage (GTDB taxonomy): Bacteria > Vulcanimicrobiota > Vulcanimicrobiia > Vulcanimicrobiales > Vulcanimicrobiaceae > Vulcanimicrobium. The sequence goes on from DASWSC010000128.1 coordinate 5,062, forward strand.
GCGTCCCACAACTCGTAGAGACCGGCGACCGCGGTGAGCGCGTCCGGCGTGCGCTCGTGCGCCTTGAGCGAGCTGCGCATCTGGTCGGGATGCTGCCGCACGTAGTGCGAGAGCGCCGCGACGTCGACGTGGGAGAGCCGGAACATCAGCGAAGCGGGCTGCACGCGCCCGCGCGCGTCGCCCTGCTGCGTCGGAACGCCGGCGCTCGCCGCGACGTACGCGTCGGCGGTCGCATCGATCGTCCGCTTCGCGCGCAGCTCGCGGATGCCGCCGACCGTCGCGAACCGGCCCCCGGCGACGTGCCGGTCGTCCATCAGCGCGTCGAGGAACCAGGCGTGCAAGAGCAGCTCCACGCCGCTCTCGCGCATCATCTCGAAGAGCAGCGCCTTGTGAATCTCCGGATCGAACGGCGTGATCGTCGGAACGTAGTCGGACGCGTCGTGCACGTGGCCCGGCGAACCGCCCAGCAGCACCAGCCGCTCGACGATCTCCTGCGCGATCCCGCCGACGATCCGGTCGTCGCCGGAATGAAAGGTCATCCACGGCCCGACCATCGACGCCGTCGCCGTCCCGCCGAGGAACCCGTAGCGCTCGACGAGCAGCACGCGCGCGCCGCAGCGCGCCGCGGCGAGCGCGGCCGCGCAGCCGGCGTTGCCGCCGCCGGCGATCAGGACGTCGTATTCCGCCACGACGCGGAGGTTTGTCGACGCGCTAGGGGTTTCCGCTCCCGCCCGACGCGCCGAAGACTTGACCGGTGGAATAGCTCGACTCCGCCGACGCGAGCGTGACGTAGACGGGACCGAGTTCGGCCGGCTGCCCGGCCCGCCCGTACGGCGTGTTGGCACCGAAGGACGGCAGGCTCGACTCGGGCTGCCCGCCGCAGACTTGGAGCGGCGTCCAGATCGGGCCCGGAGCGACCGCGTTCACGCGAATCCCTTGCTTCGCGACCTGCTTCGCCAGCGATTTGGTGAACGCCACGATCGCCGCTTTCGTCTGCGAGTAGTCGAGCAGGTTCGGGCTCGGGTCGTACGCCTGAACCGATGCGGTGTTGATGATGCTCGCGCCGGCGCTCATGTGCGGGAGCGCCGCCTTCGTGATCCAGAACATCGCGTAGACGTTCGTCTTGAACGTCCAGTCGAAGTCCTCGGTGCTCAGCTCGGCGATCGCGTCGTGCGAATGCCGGCGCGCCGCGTTGTTCACCAGGATGTCGAGCCCGCCCAGTCCCGCCAAGGCGTCGGCGACCAGCTTGCGGCAGAACTCCTCGCTACGAATGTCGCCGGGCAGCGCGACCGCCTTGCGGCCCTCGGCGCGGATGAGCTGCACCACCTCGCGGGCATCCGGCTCCTCGGCGGGGAGATAGCAGATCGCGACGTCCGCGCCTTCGCGCGCGAACGCGATCGCGGCGGCGCGTCCCATCCCCGAGTCACCGCCGGTGATCAAAGCTTTGCGCCCGGTGAGCCGCGACGAGCCGCGGTAGCTGCTCTCGCCGTGATCGGGACGCGGCTGCATCTTGCTCGCCAGACCGGGCCAGCGTTCCCCGCGCGTCCGGCGAACGCGCGGGCGGGCGCTCGCCGAGCGCTTCGCTAGGCGCGCTTCGGAACGACGATGACGACGACCGTTTCGTCGCCGGCGACGCCGGCGAGCTCCTCGCCGGCGAGGCCGCAGATCTGCGCCGCCTCCGCCATCCCGGCGAACGCCGCGATCCGCGAACCGCGCAGCAGAAAGACGTCGGGGAGCGCGCGCCCGACGTCGCCGAACGTCGTGTGGTCGTCGACCGCTCGCGCGAGCAGCGCGCCGGCCCGTTCCGCAGCGGTCGCATACGTCGCCGCGCCCGCCAAGGTCAGGCGGACGACCGCGCGCGCGTCGACGACCGCGCACTCCGCGCCCGAGGCGGCGACGATCAGTCCGCTCGTTCGCGCGACGACGCGCACGCCGCCCGCGCCGTCGCGCAGATGCGCCGCCGCCGCCGCGACCCGCGCCGGCTCGCCGGCGCTGCCGGCCGTCTGCGCGCCTTCGACGAGCGCCGTCGCGCCCGAGGCGGTCGCACGAACGCGGTTGCGCGCCGTGTCGACCTCGACCACGACCTCGACGCGGTCCGGCGCCGCGCCCGACGCGACGGCCGCGTCGATCGCCTCGCGCCGGATCCGCGCGAGGTCGGCGGCGGTCGGATCGACGACGGTTCGCTCGACGACGTCGCGCACGAGGGCCAGCGCGACGCCGAGCGGCGAGATGACCTCGGCATCGCGCGCGATACGGTGCTCGAACGCGAGCCGCTGCGCGGCGTACGGGACCAGCGCGCCCGCGCCGCCTCCGCCGCCGACCAGAACCACGCGCGAGCGCTCGAGCGCGTAATCCGCGATCAGTTCCTCGATCGTCGCGCGCAGCCGTTCGGTCGCGCGATCGAGGATGGCGTGCGCGAGCGCGTCCGCGCTCAGGCCGAGCGCGTCGCCGGCGAGCTGACACGCCCGTCGCGCCGACACCGCATCGCCGCGCGCGAACGCGCCGGGCGGGAGCGAGCCGACGACGTTCGCCGCGCAGGTCGGCGTGATCGCGATGCGCGTGCCGTCCTGCGCGACCAGCGCGGCCACACCGCCGCCCAGATCGGCGCGTGCGCCCGCGAGCAGCGCCGCGTCGCTGAACGCGGCGTAGCGATAGCCCGCAATGTGTGCCGAACGCGGTCCGACGTCGACGACGCGGCCGCCCGCGATCCGCGCCAGCGAGCCGCCGGCGACCGCGATCGTGCGCACGTCGAGCGTCCGCAGCAGGGTGCGGTGACCGCCGATGCGCGCGGGCCGCATCTGCGGCTGCCCGCGGCGAATCACCGAGCAGTCGGCGCTCGTCCCGCCGACCTCGATGAAGATCCCGTCGGTGACGTTCTCGTGGAAGAGCGCGCCGGCGATCCCGGCGGCCGGTCCGGAGAGCATCGTCAGAATCGGCCGCCGTTCGACCTCGCTCACGTCCATCACGCCGCCGTCGCTGCGCATGATCATCAGCGGCGCGGGGATGCGCGCCTCGCCGACCGCGCGCGCCGTCACCTGCGAGGTGCGCAGCATCCGCGGCAAGATGGCGGCGTTCAGCGCCGCGGTTCGCGTGCGCGCGCGCAGCCCGTACTGTGTCGACACTTCGGCGCCGCTGGTGGCGGCGAACCCGGCACCTCTCCCGGCCGCGACGAGCGCGGCTTCGCGCTCGGGCCGATCGACCGCGAAGGCCCCGCTCACGGCGAGCGCTTCGACCCCTGCCTCCCGCGCGCGCTCGAGGACGCCGGGCTTCCGCCCGTCGAGCCACACGGGCGCGAACCGGACGCCTTCGGCGAGCGCGAACGGCCGAAACCCCGCGAACCAGCGCTGCAGCGCCCCGCCGAGCGTCACCACGCCGACCTGCGCGACGTCGCCTTCGAGCAGCGCGTTGGTCGCCTGGGTCGTGGAGTGCGCGATGAACGCGATCGACGCCGGCTCGACCCGGTGCTCGCCGAGGAGCCGCTCGAGCCCCGCGACGATCCCGGCCGCGACGCCGTCCGGATGATCGTGCGTCGTCGGAACCTTCACCGAGGCGACGAGCGCGCGCGACGCCGCGTCGACGGCGACGACGTCGGTGAACGTCCCGCCGACGTCGATCCCGATGCGCAGCATTCAGTCCGGGATCGGCGCTTCAGCCGAGAAGCTCATCGACCGTGAAGACGACGTCCGGAAACGCTTCGAAGGTCACCGTATCCCCCCGAACGGCCGAGCGATACGAGGCATAGGCGCCGTTGCGCGGCTCACGAGCGATCTCGATTCGGGCCTGGCGAATCGCCACGACCCAGTATTCGGGGATCCCCGCTGCCGCGTACAGCCTCCGCTTTCGAACGCGGTCGCGAAAGAGCGAGGAATCGGCGACTTCGATGACGGCGTGAACGTCCCGAGCGCGCGGAAGCGTGGAGCGATAGCTCTCGCTCGTCTTGAGGAGAGCGACGTCCGGTTCGAGCTCCGTTCCTTCGCGGAGAACGACGGGAAGCTGCGACCACAGCACGGCACGCTCGCGAAGGCGCGCAGAGAGCAGGCCGGTGAACGCCCAGACCGTGCCGGCATGAGCGGCACCGTGCGGCGGCGCGTAGCTCACGAGGTGTCCTTCGACGAGATCGACGCGCTCGTCCGGCGCGAGGATACCGGCCGCGATCATCTTGTCGAACTCCTCGACGCTGAAGCGACGGGGAGCGTAGTCTTCGATCATGCGTGCCATCTCATCACGAGGTCCATCCCGGCGAGATGATCGTCCGATTGCCGCGGCGTGTCCATACCTCAGCCGCCCGCGGTGCCGATGTCGCAGGCCAGGACGATCGTTCGCATCGCCATCGTGAGGCGGCCGCCGCGCGCGAAGCGGCCGGCCAGCTCGCGCAGTTCACGATGCAGCGCCTCGGCGGCGGGGCCGTCCTTCGGCAAGTACGACGTGCTCCGGGCGCGCGCGAGGACGCCCTCCGCGTCCATCGGATGCTCGTTCGGCACCTCGATGCGCCGCTTCGCCTGCCACGCCTCGAAGGCGGCGAACGCGTCGAGCGCGTCGGCGCGGCGGCGCTCCGTCTCGTCGGTCTGATAGCGCCGCACGAGGTCGCCGTACGCCGCGGTGAACGGATCGCGCTCGTCGCGCTCGTTGTAGATCACCGCGGCGCGCCCGCCCGGGCGCAGAATGCGCACGATCTCGTCGAGCGCGGCGCGCTGGTCGAACCAGTGGAACGCCTGGAAGACCGCGGCCAGGTCGCAGCTCGCCTCGTGGAGGCCCGTGTGCTCGGCGGGCACGGCGACCCACTCGACGCGCGGATGCGGTTCGGCGGCGTCCCGCATGGCCTGGTTGGGCTCGACCGCGTAGACCTGCGCGCCGCGCTCGGCGAGCAGCCGCGAGGAGATCCCGGTCCCTGCGCCGAGGTCGGCCGCGACCACCTCGCGCGGATCGCCGAGCCCCTCGAACAGCAGGTCGATCGCGGCCGCCGGGTACGACGGGCGTCCGGCGGCGTAGTCGCCGGCGCGGTCCGAGAACCGCCCGGTGAAGCTCATTGCAGCGCCTGGGCGAGCTCGTCGTAGAGATACGTCATCGTCTCGATCCCGCCGAACAGTTGGCCGAGATCGAATTTCTCGTTCGGCGCGTGGATCGCGTCGTCGGGGAGGCCGACGCCGATCAGCACCTGCGGGAGGTGCAGGATGCGGTCGAACGACGACACAGGACCGATCGTCCCGCCCGTTCCGATGAACACCGGCGGCTTCCCGAATCCGAGCTCCATCGCGCGCGCCGCCGCGGCGACCGCGGGATGATCGCGCGACGTCTCCACCGCCCGGACGTCGCCGTGCGCCTCCACCTCGACGCGCACGCCCTTCGGCGCGACGCGCTGGATGAACGTCGTCACCGCGTGCTTCACAGCTTCGGGTTCCTGATGCGGCACCAGCCGCGCCGAGACTTTCGCCTTCGCGAACGACGGCACGATCGTCTTCGAGCCGGCGCCTTGGTAGCCGCCGTGCATCCCGTTGAGCTCGAGCGTCGGGCGGAACCACATCCGTTCGAGCGGCAGGCGGGACGTCTCGCCGGAGAGCTCCGTCACGCCGAGCTCGTGCGCGACGCGCGCCGGATCGAGCGGAAGCGCGGCGATCTCGGCGCGCTCGTGCGGCGAAAGCTCGCGAACGCCATCGTAGAAGCCGGGGATGACGACGCGCCCGTGCGCGTCCTTGAACGAGGCGATGATCTGCGCCAGCGCCTCCAGCGGGTTCTTCACGATCCCGCCGTAGTACCCGGAGTGCAGGTCGCTGTCGGGACCGTGCACGGTGATCTCCCAGTGCACCAGCCCGCGCAGCGACGTCGTGAGCGACGGGACGTCCTCGGCGAACACCGCCGTGTCGGAGACCACGACGACGTCGCAGGCCAGCCGCTCGCGCTCGCGCGCGAGAAACTCCTCGAAGTGCGGCGAGCCGATCTCTTCCTCGCCTTCGATCACCACCTTGACGTTCAGCGGCAGCTTGCCGTTCACGCGCAGGTGCGCTTCGATCGCGGCGATGTGCATGAGGCACTGGCCCTTGTCGTCGACGGCGCCGCGGCCGTAGATCTTGTTGCCGCGCACCGTCGCATCGAACGGCGGCGACGTCCAAAGCTCGACCGGGTCGGCCGGCTGCACGTCGTGGTGGCCGTAGATCAGAATCGTCGGCGCGCCGGGGGCGCCGAGCCACGCACCGTAGGCGACCGGGTGACCGTCGCCGGCCGTCTCCAAAACGGCTGCGTCCGCGAGCCCGGCGGCGCGCATCCGCTCGACCGCGTGCTCGGCGGAGCGCCGCACGTCGGCGGCGTGATCGGGCTGCGCCGAGATCGACGGAACCGCGATCCAGGCCTTCAGCTCGTCGAGATAGCGGTCGCGGTTCGCGCGAACGTGGCCGATGAGGGCGTCGGCATGCGGGGCCAGCATGGCGGCTGCTTCGCCGTGCCCGGCCCGGATGCCGCGCGGCTCAGCGCGCCAGCGCGTCCAGGCTGCGGTGGGCGAGGCGGAGGTGGTCCTCCATCTGCGCCAGGACGGTCCGCTCGAACTGCACGACGTCGGGGTTGCTGCTGCCTTCGAGCGCGTCGCGGACCGTTTCGATGTCGTGCTCGTGCGACTTCACGCTGCCCTTGAGGTACTCGTCGTCGAACTGCTTCCCGGAATAGCGGCTGAGATGCTGCAGCTCGATGGGACCCTCGTCGGACGGCTTCATCCGGGCATCTGCCGCGCCGATCTGCTTGCCGAGTGTGACGCCTTGCTGCGCCGCGGCGCTGTGGTCCTGGATCATCCGCTGCGCGAACGCCCGGACCGCCTCGTTCGACGTCTTGCCGGCTGCGAGCCGGGCGATCTGGACTTCGGCGACCGAGTCCTGCACGACGTAGGCGACGACGGCGCGCTCGGCGGCGCGGGCGGACGGCGTCGCGGGCGGGACGTCACTCTGCGCGAGGGCGGTTCCCGCGCAGAGCGCTGCGAGCGTGAGCGTGGCGGCGGATCGTTTCATGGCGACGCTATCGTCACCGTTCGCGCCGCGCGGAAACCCGGTTCCTCGCCGGCCGGTCAGGCCTGGGGCCGCACGATCATCCGCGTCCCCAGCTCGCCGCGTGCGGCGGAGAGACCGGCTGGGCGACGGGCTGCGCAGGCGGAGCGGCGGGCTCGCGTGATTCTCGCAGCTCCGCCTCTTTCGGCTCGTCGAGGTCGATGCGGACGCGCAGCCGCCAGGCGCCCAGTACGAGCGCGAAGTGCGTTGCGAAGATCGTCATGCCGGCACCTCGCGCTCGGCCCACAGCCGCGTCGCGACGAGCACGGCGACGACCGCGATCGTCCACGGGATCAGTGTGTGCACGGTCGCCGAGCCGCCCAGCAGCGTGCTGCCGCCGTCACCTTGAATCGAGATCGTTCCGCGGCGGTGCGGCCCGTCGTTGGAGAGATACGCGAGCGGGTTCAGGTAATTGAGCGCGACCAGCACTTGGTGCAGCGCCGACGGGAACGGCGCGGCGGCCAGCCCCGGGACGAAGAGCGCGTACCCCCAGCTCGCTCCGACGATCGCGTTGCCGCGGCCGGGGATGAGCATCGTGACCAGCACCACCAGGCCGTACCACATGAGCGCGACGCCGAAGGTCAGCGGCAGCAGGCCGCGCAGGTCGCCCGCGCCGGTCAGCGTGAGATACGGTGCCAGCCCGAGCAGAACGATCCCCAGCAGCGCGACGGCGACGGTGAAGAGCCACGCGACCAGCAGCGTTCCGACGTCGACCGCGACGTACGCGGCGGCGATGCGAAGGCGGGCGACCGGGCGCGTCCACGCGATGGCGGCCGTCTTGAACTCGGCATCGAGGCCGACCGCCATGAAACCGGCCAAGAGAATCGGGCCGAACCCGCTCCCGGCAAGGATCGCGACGAATGGGACGACCGGGGTGCGACTGCGCGCGATCTGCGATGCGAGCGATCCGTCCTTCGATACGAGCGCCACGCACAGCGCCGCGCAGGCGAGGAAGATCGATCCGTACCATATCAAGGCGCGCCGTGCGCGCAAGAGCTCTGCGTACTGCATCAGGGGCTATCTCCGTCCGCGACGGCGTCGAGAAAGATGTCTTCGAGCGTTCGGTCCGTGATGCGGACGCCGTTGCCGCCGAGCTCGCCGAGGCGTGAAGCGACGGCGCCGGCGCGTCCGTCGGCGAAGACGCGCACCGTCGTGCCGGCGCGCTCGACGCGCGAGACGCCGGGAAGCTCGCCGAGCTCCGGGATCGCGGTCTCGAACGTCGCCTCGACGATGCGCGAGGCCGCGCGCAGATCGTCGATCTCACCGCTCAGGACGAGGCGTCCGTCGCGCAGGATCGCGACGCGGTCGGCGGCACGTTCGATCTGACCGATCTGGTGCGAGGAGAGCAGGATCGTCGCGCCGCTCGTCGCGGCGTCGATGAGCAGGTCGAGCACGGCGCGCTGCATGACCGGATCGAGGCCGCTCGCGGGCTCGTCGAGGATCAGCAGCGACGGGTTGGCCGCGAGGACGACGATCAGCGAGAGCGCCGTCTGCTGACCTTTCGAGAGCCGCTTCGCTTTCTTGCGGCGCTCGAGGCGGAAGATGTCGATGAGCTGGTTCGCCCGTGCCGCGTCGTATTTCGGATGCGACCGGCGGATCAGCTCGAGGTGCTCGCCGACCGTCATCCAGCCGTAGAGCTGCGGGCGCTCCGGGACGTAGCCGAGCTTCTCGAAGACCTGCGGCCTCAACGGCTCGCCGTCGAAGAGCATCGTTCCGGCGTCGGGGCGCGCGAAACCCAGCAGGCATTTGAACGCCGTGGTCTTGCCGGCGCCGTTGCGCCCGAGCAGTCCGCAGACCGAGCCCGAGGGAATCTCGAGCGAAAGATCGTCGACCGCGACGACGCCGCGGTAGCGTTTCGTCAGACCGCTGATCGCGATCATTTCCGCTCCTCCGGGTACCAGCGCGCGATCGCGGTGTCGGCGATCGCGCGGAGCTCCGTCTCGCTCACGCCGAGCGAGCGCGCTTCGCGCACGGCGGCGTCGACGGCATGGGCCGCGACGTCGCCGAGGACCCGGCGCGCTTGCGCGACGGTTCCGTTCTCGCGGACGAACGAGCCGCGGCCGGGCGCGGTGTCGATGATGCCGTCGCGCTCGAGCTCGCGGTAGACGCGGGCGACGGTGTTCGGGTTGACTTTCAAGTCGTGCGCCAAGCTCTTCACGGTCGGAAGGCGTTCTCCGGGAGCGAGCGCGCCGACGGCGACGGCGCGTTTGATCTGCTCGACCAGTTGCATGTAGATCGGCGGTCCGCCGTGGGGATCGACCGCGAAGAAGGCGGGCAACGGCTCAGAGCGTCGGGCCCCAGCCGCGGAACAGGCCGGAGTCGGCGGGGCGGCGGACGATCGTCGGCAAGGGGCTGGTGCTGGGGCGGTAGGGCTTCGGGTTGGGGGCGGCGGCGTACATGGCGACCTCTCAAGTCTGAACTGTTGTGCTGTCGTACTAGTGTGCTAGTACAATAGCTCAGGAACAGATCGCCGTCAAGAGGCGCGGCCAAATCTTTTTGCGGCTCAGCCGCCGGTGAACGGGGCTCCGAGATCGACATGACCGGCGGGGCCGCCGACCCGGCCGCGCTCGACGTCGAAGCTGTGCGGCTTCCCGTCATAGGCGCGAAGCTGGGTCTGGTAGGTGCCGTACTCCCACCAGAAGCGGCCGTCGAGCTTGTCGACCACGTCGCCGGTCCGCAAGCCCGCGAGATACGCCGGGCCGCCCGGCCGGACCAGCGCCCGCATGTAGCCGTCGACGGGCTTGAACAGGACGTAGAAGTAGGTCGGCTGCGCCGTCGCGGGATCGAAGGCGAGGCCGCGCTCGAAGACCTCGGCGGCGAGTGCCGGGTGCTCGCGCGACCAGACGCGCACGCGGAACAGCGCGCCGAGCGCGGCGCCGCGCACGTCGCCCTGCGCGTGCCACTGGTCGACGCTCCAGCCCGCGCAGTCGAGCAGCTCCAGGCCCACGTCGCGGCCGTCGCGCCCGAGCTGGGTGACGCTGAGGCGCATCACCGCGGCGTAGGGTTTCGCGCGGCAATCGTCGGCCGCGGGGTCGGCGTGCGCCGCGGCGACGCGGTAGCCGGGCCAGCCGCGCGCGATCGCCTCGGCCACCTCACGTGCGGCGCGCGCGCCGTCGGGGGTGCCGTCGTCCAGGACGGCGACGGCGCGCGCCGCGGACGGCGGCGCGAAGAGGCCCACCGGCGGCAGCGTCGCCGCGGCGGCCGCGCGCGGCGGGAACGGCGCGGCGCCGAACAAGGCCTCTCCGAACAGCACCGTCGCCAGGACGGCGAGCGTCGCGACCGCGACCTGCCACGGGAGGAGCAGTCGCGTGATCCGCTCGACCCCCGTTCCGGTGAAGTTCGCGACCCAGACGTTCTGCGTGTTCGTCGGATCGCACACGTTCTGCACTTGGACGACCGCCATGACGGCCGCGACCAGCGCGATCGCCGGCAGCACGTGCAGCGCCGCGAGCACCGTGTAGACGCCGATGCCGACGCCGTACGGGTTGAGCGGGCCGCGGTACAGCGCGAGCGGCGAGAGCAAGCCGAAGATGAGCACGTACGCGAGCGGCGTGCGCGGCGCAACCGCGGCGATCAGCGGCTTCACGGCGTCCTGCACCTGCGGCTGCTTCGCGGCGACGAGCAGCATGCCGATGCCGATCATCAGGATGGTCGCCGGTGCGACGTCCTCGATGCCGCGGATCCATGCGGCCACCAGCGTCTTCAC
>DASWSC010000129.1:0-22294 GCA_036402855.1 Candidatus Elarobacter sp.
CGCCTGCTGGCGCTGCAGCGGCTCGTCTTCGAGGATCCCAGCCTCGAGACGCGGCCGGCGAAAGCGCAGTACAAGAAGGTCATCGCCGACATCGAGGACCGGCTCGCCGATCTGCTCGCGCAGCGCACCGTCGGCGACGCGCTCGAGACCAAGGTCAACGCCAAGATGGTGAAGCGCCATCACGAGTACCTGCGCGAGCTCAAGCTCGAGGCGCTCCGCGAAGAGGCCGGTCCCGAAACCGCCGCGACGCAGCACCGGCTCCAGGAGCTCGAAGCGCTCGAGGCGCGCGGTTTGGCGCGCGCCGCGCTGGACGTGCTGCGGCCGAAGGCGCTGGAGCAGGTCGTCGGCCAGGAGGCCGCGATCAAGGCGCTGATCGCGAAGCTCGCTTCGCCGTATCCGCAGCACGTGATCCTCTACGGGCCGCCCGGCGTCGGCAAGACGACCGTCGCGCGGCTCGCGCTCGAGCTCGCGAAAGCGCGCCCGCACGCGCCGTTCGCCGCCTCGGCGCCGTTCGTCGAGGCGGCCGGGACGACGCTGCGCTGGGACGACCGCGAGGCGACGAACCCGCTGCTGGGCAGCGTCCACGATCCGATCTACCAGGGCGCGCGCCGCGACTTCGCCGAGAGCGCCGTCCCGGAGCCGAAGCTCGGGCTCGTCACGCGCGCGCACGGCGGCGTTCTCTTCATCGACGAGATCGGCGAGATGGACCCGGCGATGCAGACGCGGCTCCTCAAGGTGCTCGAGGACAAGCGCGTCACGTTCGATTCGTCGTACTACGACGAGCACGACCCGAACGTCCCCGCCTACGTGAAGAAGCTCTTCCGCGACGGCGCGCCGGCCGATTTCGTGCTGATCGGCGCGACGACACGCGATCCCGAAGCGATCGACGCCGCGATCCGCTCGCGCTGCGCCGCGGTGTACTTCGAGCCGCTCACGCAAGGCCAGGTTGCGCGCATCGTCACCGAAGCGGCGCAGCGGCTCGGGGCCCGAGCGGTGCGGCGCGTCCCGCAGATGATCGCGTCGTATACCATCGAGGGCCGCAAGGCGGTGCAGATCCTCGCCGATGCGTACGGCCACGCGCTGGAGCGCGCCGGCGGTTCGCGCGGCGCGATGGTCAAGGACGAGGACGTGCTCGAGGTCGTGCAGGCCGGCCGCATCGTCCAGCACACGACGGCGAAGGCCCGCCGGGGGCGCGAGATCGGAAAAGCATACGGGCTCGGCGTGCTGCAGTACGTGGGCTCGATCGTCGAGATCGAGGCGGCGGCGTTCCCGGCCCGCGAGCCGCGCAAGGGGACGGTCCGTTTCAACGACACGGCCGGGTCGATGGCCCGGGATGCGGTCTTCAACGCGACCTCCCTGATCCGCGCCGTCGCCGGAATCGATCCGGCCGATCACGACCTCCATGTGAACGTCGTCGGCGGCGGAAACATCGACGGGCCGTCGGCGGGGCTCGCGTTCTTCCTCTCCCTCTACAGCGCGCTCACGCGCGCGCGCCTTCCGCAGGACGTCGCGGTGACCGGCGAGGTGTCGCTCGCGGGCAACGTCCGCGCGATCGGTGGAATTGTGGAGAAATTGTACGCTGCGCGGCAGGCGGGGATGCGAGCGATTCTCGTTCCGCGCGAAAACGCGCGAGAGATCGACGCGGCGCCCGAGGGAATCGAGGTCATCCCCGTCGGAACCGTCATCGAGGCGCTCGCAGCCGTCGGGCTCCGCGTCCCCGCACCACCTGCATCGCGCGCACGCTCTCGTTCGAAGGCTTCCCGGTGAACGTCGCTCCGTTCGTTTCGACCGTCGACCGCATCCCGCCGAGCAATCTCGAAGCGGAGATGGCGCTGCTCGGTTCGATCCTCGTCGACAAAGAGATGATGGCGGCGGTCAGCGAGATCGTCCAGCCGTCCGACTTCTACGCGTCGCTGCACGAGTCGGTCTACCTCGCGCTGTTCGCGCTCTACGAGCGCGGCGAGCCGCTCGACAAGGTTGCGCTCGCCGAAGAGCTGCGCAACCGCGGGATGCTCGACAAGATCGGCGGGATCGCCTACCTCAACTCGCTGATGGACACGGTGCCGACCGCCGCATCGGCCGAGTACTACGCGCGCATCGTGCGCGAGAAGTCCACCCTGCGTGGCCTGATCCACGCCGGCACCGTCGTGACGCAGCTGGGCTACGACTCGGAAGAAGACGTGCCGGCCGCGATCGACCGCGCCGAGCAGGTCGTCTACGACGTCGGAAACCGGAGCGACCACAACGCGTTCTCCGCGGTCCCGTCGCTGCTGCTCGGGGTCTTCCAGTCCCTGGAGCGGCGCCACGAGCAGAAGGGCGACCGCACCGGCGTCACGTCCGGTTACCGCGACATCGACGACTACACCGCGGGCTGGCAGCCCGGCAACCTCGTGATCCTGGCGGCGCGGCCGGCGATGGGCAAGACCTCGCTCGCGCTGAACATGGCGGTCGCCGCCGCGAAGGACGAGAAGAAGCCCGTCGCCGTCTTCTCGCTCGAGATGACGAAGCAGGAGCTGGTCGAGCGTCTGCTCTCGTCCGAAGCCCGCCTCGACGCCTCGAAGCTCCGCCGCGGCGCAATCGCCGACCGCGACTGGGAGCGTATCGGTCACGCGATGGGCGTGCTCCACGAGCTGCCCATCTATCTCGACGACGCCGGCGCCGTCACGGTGACCGAGATTCGCTCGCGCCTGCGCCGCTTGAAATCGGCGAACGGCCTCGCAGCGGTCTTCATCGACTACCTGCAGCTCGTCCGTCCCTCGACGATGGGCAAGGTCGTCAACCGCAACGAAGAGCTCTCGGAGATCTGCCGCGTCCTGAAAGCGACGGCGAAAGACCTCAGCGTCCCGATCATCGCGCTCGCCCAGCTCAACCGCGCCGTCGAAACCCGCTCCGACAAACGCCCCATGCTCTCAGACTTGCGTGACTGTCTGGCCGGCGATTCGCTGGTGCTGAACGCCGATACCGGTGAGCGCGTCCGCATACAGGATATCGCGGAGCAGCGCCTGCGGTTTGCCGTCTGGGCCGTCGACGACCGCATGCGCCTCGTCCGCCGCCCAATCGTCGATGCGTGGAAGGTCGGTGACAAGCCCGTCTATCGCGTGACGACGAAGAGCGGCCGAGTCGTCCGCTGCACCGACGGTCATCGCTTCCTCACAATCTCAGGCTGGTCCGAGCTGCGCGACCTCACGCCCGGCCGCTCCATCGCGGTACCGCGCGCGTATCCGTCGCTGCGCTTCCCGGCCGATGTGGTCGCAGCGGCGGATCGTATCGTGCGGGACGTCGACAACGTCCACGCAAGTAGGTCACCGGCGCCCACCGCGCGCGCAACGTATTCGACGTGTGCGACGCTGGCCGAACGGCTTGACGATGACGCGCTCGAGGCGCTTGCGACGTCGGACGTTGTGTGGGATCCGATTGCTTCCGTCGAGCGCGAGAACGTTGAACCGGTCTATGACCTCACGGTCGGTGATCTCCACAACTTCTGCGTCGATGACGTCGTGACGCACAATTCGGGGGCCATCGAACAGGAAGCGGATATCGTGACGTTCTTGTATCGTGATGTGTACTACAACAAAGAGACGTCGGCGGAGCCGGATTCGACCGAGGTCATCATCGCGAAGCACCGCAACGGCAAGGTGGGGACCATCAAGCTGCGGTTCCAGCCGGAGCACACGCTCTTCGTTCCGTACGGTGACGACTCGCACTACCCGGCGCCATAACGCCTTCCGGTGAGCGAGCCGAACGCGATCGTTCCGGAGCAGTTGACGCTGGGCGTTTCGGACATCGACGCCACGGAGCGCTTCTACCGCGACGTCCTCGGGGTCTCTCCGGCACGGCACGGTGATTCGGTGCGGATCAGCTTCGGAGCGTTCACCCTCGTGTTCGAGCACGCGCCGCCCACCGAGCGCGCAAAGTTCGAGCTCGGGCTTCGCGTCGACGATCCCGCTGCGCTGGATGCGATCGCCGAGCGCGTAGGGACGGCGACGTACGATCGGGACGGCGGCGGCCGGGCTCTGTTCGTGACGGATCCCGATCACTACACGATCGAGATCTACGCGCGCTGATCAGCTCGCCGTGATCCTGGTGTGGCTGCGGTGATCGTCGGCGCTCAGGCGGACATCTCGATCAGGCGCAGACGAGGACGCTGGGCGGCGCGGATTTGCGAGAGCAGCGCGTCGAAGCGCTGCGGGCGGCCGTAGCGATAGCCCTGACCGTCGTCGCAGCCGAGGGCGGCGACGAAGGCGGCCTGCTCGTCGGTTTCGATGCCCTCAGCGACGACGCGGAGGCCGAACGCTTTCGCGATGTGGATGATCGAGACGACGATCGCGCGGTCGGACTCGTCCTCCGCGACGTCGCGGATGAACGTGCGGTCGATCTTCAGCATCGAGATCGGGAGGCGCTTGAGGTGCGCCAGCGAGCTGTAGCCGATCCCGAAGTCGTCCATCGCGAGCTGGACTCCCAGGTCGCGCAACCGCTCGAGCGCCGGGAGCGCCGAGTCGTCGAGCGCCGCGGTCTCCGTCACTTCAAGGATGAGCCCGTTCGGCGGGATCGCGTACTCGGCCAGCGTCGCCGCGACGTGCTGCGCGAGGGCCGGCTCGCGCAGATCGCGCGGCGAAAGGTTGACCGCCATGCGGAAGTCCGGGTCGATGGCGCGGAAGGTCGCGGCGGCGGCGCACGCCTGGCGCAGCACCCAGCGGTCGATCTCGACGATCGCGGCCGACTCCTCGGCGATCGGGATGAAGACGGACGGCGGAATCGTGCCGCGCTCCGGATGGCGCCAGCGCACCAGCGCCTCGCAGCCGACGATCGCGCTCCGCTCGAGGTCGACGATCGGCTGGTACTCGAGGTCCAGCTCGCCGCGCTGGAGCGCGCTGCGCAGGTCGGCTTCGAGGGCGAAGCGCTCCGCGTCGGCGACGTGCATCGCGTCCTCGTACACCGCGAGCGCGCTGCCGCCGCTCTCTTTCGCGCGGTACATCGCCGCGTCCGCGTGCGCGGTGAGCGCGCTCGCGTCGGAACCGTGCTCGGGGTAGATCGCGGCGCCGATGCTGACGCCGACGTACACCTCGCGGTCGGCGAGCTGCACGGGCGCCGAGACGGCCTTGATGATGCGCTGAGAGAGGACTTCGATGTCCTTCGCGTCGGCGACCGACTGCATGATGACGACGAACTCGTCGCCGCCCGGGCGCGCGATGAAGTCGCCGCCGCGCAGGCACTTTTGCAGCCGCGTCGCGATCTCGCGCAGAACCTCGTCGCCCGCGCCGTGTCCCATCGTGTCGTTGATCGCCTTGAAGCGGTCGAGGTCGAGGAACAGCAGCGCGATGCGGCGTTCCTCGCGGGCAGCCAGCGCGACCGCTTCCTGGAGCCGCTGGTCGAGCGAGAACCGGTTCGGCAGCGTGGTGAGGCGGTCGCGGTGCGCGGCGTCGAAGAGCTGGCGCTGCGTGCGCTTGAGCTCCGTGATGTCGATCGAGACGCCGACCGCGCCGACGATGTTTCCGTCGCGGTCGGCGAGCGGCTCGAGATGATGGCGCAGCCAGTGGTCGCCGTGAGCGTTCTCGACGCGAACGTGCCGGCCGCTGAAGACGTCGCGGACCATGTCCTCGGCGACCAGGGTCGCGCAGGGCTGGCCGATCAGGTCTTCGGCCTGTAGCTTCAGCTCTTCGAGCGCGCCGCCCGAGACGGCGGTGAAGCGGCCGTCGCGGCCGACCGTCCACAGGATGGCGTCGACGTTGTTCGCGACGAGCTGCAGGCTGTGTGCGTTTTCGTGGAGCTGCGACTCGGCGATGGTCTGCGCGCTGACGTCCATCAGCGAGATCAGCGTCTCGTCGGCGGCCGGCAGGATGCGGACCTCCACCCACGTGTGCAGCGCCGGGAATGCGTGGATGCGTTCGATCGGGACGCCGCTCCGGCGCGCGGCGCGGATGTCGGGGACGATCTCGGATGCGAGCGGGTCGATCACGTGCTCGAGCTCGACCCCGATCATCTCGTCTGCGGTGCGGTGCAGAAGCCGTTCGGCCTCGTCGTTGACGTGGGTGACGCGGAGGTCTTCATCGACGATGTAGACCCCGTCGCGGACCGCTTCGAGCAGGTTGTACCGCCGCTCGACGGCGTCCGCGGCGATGCTGCGCGCCGCCTCCATGACGGTGCGCCCGCGCGTCCACCAGCGCGCCGCGAGGAATGCGGCGATGGTGGCGAGCGCGAGCGCCCCGCAGGACGAGACCAGTGTGATCACGCGAGTCCTCGACGCCTCGCCTCGTCGTGCAGCTCGGTCCGCGAGACGACCCCGAAGGCGGCGTAGATCGCGTCGATCTGCCGCTGAATTCGGTAGAGGCTGCGGCTGAAGCGCTGCGACAGCTCGGCCGGCTCCGAGCCGCTCCACAGTGCTCGCGCCATCTGACGCTGCACCGGTGAGAGCTGCTGCGGCATCGCGAGCTCGCGCTCGACGGACCGTTCCGCCGCCGAAGCGAGCGGGCAGCCGGGGTAGTGCGCCGCGTGCCGGAGCGCGGCGTCTTGCCACGCCGTGTCGGCGGTCAGTTCGGCCAGCGCCATGGCGGCGAGGACCGACTGGTAGTGGAACGAGGCGGCCTCGAACGTCGCGAACGCCTCGCGCAGCGCCGCGATCGCCGCCTCACGCCGCCCGAGCATCTGCTCGATGCGCCCTTGCGCGTACCGGGCATGCGCCATGGCGCGCGGATCGCCGTTGACCGCCAGCACCGGGTTCACGTTTTCGGTCCCGATCCGCGAGTACAGCGCGGCGTAGCGCTGCGCGCGCGCCGCGTCGTTCGGCGCGTGCAGCACCGCGAGCAGCACGAGCACTTGGCGGTCTTCGCCGAACGTCGACTCCCAGGGGACTTCGAAGGCGAGCGCGTCGGCTTGCGCGAGCTCTTCGAGCGCCCAGAACTCGTTGCCCGACATGCGGGCGACGAAGGCGCGGTCGAGGTGCCCCATGATCCGCCAGGTCGTGGTCGGTGCGAGCGTGCGCGCTTCCTTGAAGGACCACTGCGCGTGACCCGCGTTGCCGCGCATGAACGCGTCCCAGCCGAAGGCGCGCGTCGTGGCGAATTGCTGGACGCGGACGTCCGGTGTCCAAGCCAGCGCCTCGCTCGCCGCGCGCGCCGCGATGATCCCGGGCTCGTGCGCGGTTTCGAAGGCGAACTGCGCGAGCGCGTGGATCGACGAGGCGAGCGTCGCGACGTCGACCGGCTCTTCGCCGTGCATGGTCGCGTACCGGACGGCGCGGATCAGGTCGGCGACGTGTGCCGGCCAGTCCTCGTTGCCGGCGTGCATCCACGCGCGGTACGCGTAGGCTGCGCAGGCGATGCTGGGGTCGGGATGGGCGATCGCGAGCGCCATCTCCGGCGCCTGGGGATCGCATTCACGGCGCAGCCACCGCATGCGCACGTCGTGATACGCCATCGTCGCGGCGCCGTCCGGGACGGCCGCCGCCAGCCGCCGCGCGTCGGCGGAGCGCGACTCGGCGGAGCCGAGATCGCGCACGCCGGCGTACAAGCGGCCGTACTCGATGTCGCGAGCGAACCGGCCTTCGTCGCTGACGAAGAGATCATCGACGCTGGCGAGATATCCCAGCCCTTGGCTCGGGTCGCGCCGGCCGAGCGTCTCGGCCTTGAGGACTGCGCCGCGCTCGGCGTGAGCGTCGTCCCAGTCCTCGCAGCCGTCGAGCAGCTCGAGTGCGGCGTCGTACTGGGCCGACCGCTGCGCCACGTGGGCGAGGCGGAGCGGCTCCAGTCCGACGTTCTCGTGAGTGAGCACGGTGTCAGTCGATCAGCGTATTGACGTTGAGGTTGTCGTTCGGCCCGAGCACTGCCCGCGCCGACGGCGATGCGTTGGCATCGGCCCCGACCGCGGTGATCGTGTCGCCGAGCGCGGTCACGTAGCTGTTCTTCACTTGGATCGTGTAGAACCCGGCGGGAAGCGCGTGGAGGTTGAAGTCGCCGTCGGCGTCCGTGACGGTCGAGTTCACGACGTGCCCGAGGGCGTCGATCGCGAGCACCGCCGCGCTGCTGACGGGCTTCCCGGCCCGGTTCTGCACTCGGCCCTTGACCTGCGCCGCCGCGTTCGCCGCAACGACGTTCGGCTGCACGTAGATCTTTCCGT
The DNA here is from genome assembly GCA_036402855.1 of Candidatus Elarobacter sp. Taxonomy (GTDB): domain Bacteria; phylum Vulcanimicrobiota; class Vulcanimicrobiia; order Vulcanimicrobiales; family Vulcanimicrobiaceae; genus Vulcanimicrobium. The sequence continues at coordinate 8,113 of DASWSC010000129.1, forward strand.
TCGCGAACCGCACCGAGTGCATGACGTTGAAGTCCAGCGTTACGGTGGGCGGCGGCCCCGGGATCCCGGTGATCGCGTAGCTCACGGGGAAGTCGACGGACTGCACCGCGGCGGTCGTGGGCCATACGATCGGGATCGAGAAGTTGCCGATCTTCACGCCCGAAGAGCTCGTGTCGATGAGGACGCGGACACCTTTGTAGACGCCGATCGGCGCGTTGCCCTTGAAGTCCTCGGACTTTTCCTGAAGGTCGAGGAGGTTGACCACGTCAGGCTGGGCGTTCGTGACGAACGGGACTGCGCTGCCGTCGCTCTGGAGGAGCTGGACCGCGTCGATCCCGATGTTGACCTTGACGTTGCTCATGCCTGCGATCGGCGCATCGAAGAGCGCGATCTGGAGCTTCGCAAGCGGCGGACCACCGAGGAGAACGCTGGGGAGCTTCGCGGTGCTCGAGGTGCTCTCGGACGGGATCGCATTCAGCGAGGATCCCGGAGCGCTGCACGCGGCGAGACTGAGGGCCGCAAGGAAAAGGACTGCTTTCATCCGTGAAATGTGCCTTTCGGAGACGGCGCCGGCCCGATGGCCGACGAGAGCTCGCTCCGCGAGCTCGCCGCACGGTGCTCGAAAGCGCCGTGCGAACGTACCGTAGGTGCGCCCATTCGCGACCGCCGGCGGGCGCAAGCCGGCGAAGATCACATTTCCGCCGCGGCGACCGCTCTAACGCCGAAGTGTGACGCGTATCGTAAAAGCTCGGTATGGATTCCCGCGAGTCTGCGGTGCGTCGACGTGTCGACGCGGTCCGGTCTAGCCGGCGATGCGCTCGGCGATGACCTCGTGGGCTTCGAGCGAGCCGATCCCTTCCTTCAGATACGAGCGCGAGAGCGCGACGTACTCGGGGCCGGCGTGCTCGACCCAGGCGATCGACGCGCCCGCGAGCTGCTTCTTGACGACGGCGGGCGATCCGGCGACGACGACCCGGGGCGGAACCTGCGCGTTCACGCCGACGACGGAACCCGCTGCGACCAGGCTCTGCTCGCCGATCACCGCGCCGTTCAGGATGGTCGCGTTCGTGCCGATCAGCGCCCCTTTGCCGATCCGGCAGTCCTCGAGGATCGCGCAGTGGCCGACCGTCGCGCCTTCCTCGACGACCGTCTCGGAATGCTCGCTCACGTGCAGGACGGAATTGTCCTGGACGTTCGCGCGGGCGTGGATGCGGATCGGTCCGTTGTCGCCGCGGACGACGGTCCCGAACCAGACGGAGGCCTCCTCGCCGACCTCGACGTCGCCGATGAGGACGGCGGTCGGTGCGATGAACGCCGACGCCGCCACCTTCGGGCGCTTCCCCCGGTACTCGATGATCATGAGGGCCCCATCTTGAGCGAGCACCGTCACCGTACCCCTCTGCGCGGGACGAAGGTCGTTCCGCGGCCGAAGCCCGGCGACCCGGACTACACCGAGGTGAACTACCGCTACGCGGGGCAGAGCGGGCACATCCACGAGGTCGTCGAGATCGGCGGCCGGGAGCTGGCCAAGGTCGGCTTCGACGATCGCAAGATCGTCTATTACTACCTGGACGACCTGGAGCGCGAGGACAGCGCACCGAAGCGCACGTTCCACGACCCTTCGACAAGCTCAGGGTGACGAGGTGGCGCTCAGGGTGACGAGGTGGCGCTCGGGGTGACGGGGTGGCGGGGGACGAACGGGGGCGGATGCTTACGCCTGCCGCTCCTCCGCAAGCCGTTCCGGTGTTCTCCGGGTTCGACTACGTCACGGTCGATCCGCAGCGGCGGCGCGTCTACGCGGCGCACGGCGGTTCCCAGCGGCTCCTGATCGTCGACGCGGACAGCGGGAAGGTCGTGGCGCAGGTGCGCGTCGGCCCGGTTCGCGGCGTCGCGGTCGACCCGGCGAACGGACACGTCTTCACGGGCGGCGGTGACAACGTCGTGAGCGAGGTCGATCCGGTCGCGCTGAAGGTGGTGAACAAGGTCGACGTCGGGGGGTCGGTCGACGCGATCGCGTACGACCCGGCGAACGGGCGGATCTACGCCGACGAGGACGACGGGGCACGCGTCTGGGTCGTCGACGCCAAGACGTTCAAGGTCGTCAAGACGATCGCGATCCCCGGCCACAAGCCCGAGTACCTCGCGATCAACCCGAAGACGCACGAGGTGTACCAGAACATCGACTCCGACTCCGAGATCGCGGTGATCGACCCGGGGACGATGACGGTCAGCCGGAGGATCCCGACGCCGGAGATCAAGCACAACCACCCGCTGCAGTACGACGCGCAGTACGATCAGATCGTGATCGCCGGCGGCGGCGTCATGAGCACGTACGCGCCGGGCGGCACGAAACAGGGCGAGCTCGCCGTCGGGCGGTTCGACCAGTGCGACCTCGACCAGACGCAGCACGTCCTGGCGTGCGCCGGCGACGGCGGCGTGACGCGGTTCCAGCTCCAGCGCGGTGCGGCACCGCGGCAGCTCGACAAGGTCGCGGTCGATCCGGGCGTCCACACGCTGGCGGTCGATCCCGTGACGCACGCGGTCTTCGCCGTGTGGGGCGACCGCGAAGGGAAAGGCGACTTCGTCCAGCGCTTCCTGCCCGCACCGTAACGCGTCCCGGGCGCGCCACGGCTACTGTTTGTTGATGCGGCCCCGGCAGTCCGGCACGTTGCAGGTGCAGCGCTTGCGGTCGGAATGGTAGGTGCTCTCGTAGTCGACGGTGATCTCTTCGCCGGGCGCGATGTCGCGCAGGGCCAGCACCAGCAGACGGCCGCGCACCGTCTGCATGAACGCGTTCGGCCGGCACGAGTGGTTGATGTAGTGCGTGCCGTTCCCGCCGCGGCTGCCGTCGATGCTCCAGCGCGTGTCGAGCCCGGAGATGCGCAGGACCCGCCGCTTTCCGCGGCGCTCGGCCTCGGCGTTGGTGATGCGCTCGCCGGTGTACTCCGCGATCTTCCGCCGGCGCGCGAAGGGAACCGTCGCGAAGCAGCCGCGGCCGTGGATCGGCGACGTCTTCACCGTGAGACCGGGTGCGAGCGCGAGCCTCATACCGCGTCTGATGTATCGCGGTCGATGGCGCAGGCGCCTCTTCCGCGCGCGTCTAAGGCGGCCGCTCGGAGTCGCCGTCGTAGAGGATGGTTTCGTATGCCGTTGCCGAGAGGAAGCCGCCTCCTTGACGGATTGCCGGCGGCCGATGTCGAGCACCTCGCGCGATTCGCCAAGGTCGTCTCGCTCTCGCACAGGGTGAGGAGACGACACAGGGATCGCGACCAGCTCCTTGCCGCAACGTACGAGTGCTACGAGATCTCCCGCGTCGCGATCGAGACTGCGCCGGCGGAGACGGGTGAGGGGTAGCGCGCCTCGTATGGACGAGATCGCGATCCGCGACATTCGCGTGCTGGGCCGGCACGGCGCCTACCCGGGCGAGAAGGATCAGCCGCAGCCGTTCGAGCTGACGCTACGCGTCTTCGCGGACCTCGGAACGGCCGCACGATCGGACGCGCTGGCCGACACGCTCGACTACGCGGCGCTGCACCGGCGCGTCGTCGAGATCGTCGAGCAGCGCTCGTTCGACCTCATCGAGCGGCTCGGCGAAGAGATCATGCGCGAGGTGTTCGCGGACGCGCGGGTGCGCGGCGCCGAGATCACGATCGCGAAGCCGAAGCGGCTCGACGGCGCGACGGCCAGCGTGACGCTGCGCCGTGCGCGGTCGGGCCGCTTCGAAGACCTCGCGGACGTCTAGGCGGTCAGAGCTTCGGCTGGAACTGCGGGTCGCCGAACTGCCAGAGCAGGAACGAGTACTCGTCGGCGTTCAGCGCGACCGCCTGCGAGCGTCCGCCGCCGATCCCCCCGTGCCCGCCTTCGTAGTCGACGCGGAGCAAGATCGGTCGCCCGCTGCCGCTGTCGTCCTGCAGCGTCGCCGCCATCTTCGCGGCCTGCCACGGGTCGACGCGCGGATCGTTGATTCCGGTCGTGAGCATCACGGCCGGGTACTTTCCGCCTTTCACGAGATGGTGGACGGCGCTGGTCGCGTACAGGTTCTTGAAGCCCTGCTCCGTCTTCACGCTCCCGAACTCGGGAAGGTTGGGCGGGCCGTTCGGGGTCGTCTCGATGCGGAGCTGATCGGAGACCGGAATCTCGTCGAGGATCGCCGCGAACAGATCGGGCGCGGTGGTGATCGCCCCGCCCATGGTGATCCCGCCGGCGCTGCCGCCGCGAGCCCCCAGCTTGCCGGGTGAGGTGTAGCGCTGCGCGACGAGCCAGCGGCCGCAATCGACGAAGTCGCTGACTGTCTTCACCTTGTTGGCGTCCTTGCCGGCCAGATGCCATTCCTCGCCGTATTCGCCGCCGCCGCGCACGTGCGCCACGGCCAGCACGCCGCCTCGCTCGAGCCACGCCATCCGTGAGGCCGAGAAGCCGGGGCTGCTCGAGATCCCGTACGAGCCGTAGGCGTAGAGCAGCGTCGGATTCGAGCCGTCGCGCTTCAGGTCGCGGCGATGGATGATCGAGAGCGGGATCATCGTGCCGTCGGCGGCCGGAACCTTCACCTCGTCGGCGGTGACCGCGGAGTAATCGACCGGCGACGGGGCGTCGAGCTTGGTGTCGACGAGCGTGTTCGCGTTCGCGTCGTAGGTGTACCAGAGCGGCGAGGTCGTCCACGACGTGAGCTGGGCCAAAAATCCCGGCCGGTCGAACTCGGTCGCGAAACCCGCGATCGTGCCGTTCACGGGGAGCGGAACCTCGCGCGCGCCGCCGTCGTAGCCGATGCGCGTGATCCGCGCGAGCCCGTCCTCGCGCGAGAGAACGTAGAGCGCGTCGCTCGCGGTGCCGACGTTGTCGACCACGCGCGTCCCGGCCGGAACGAGGTCGGTCGCGGTCGCGAGCGATCCCGTCGCGATGTCGAACTTCACGATCTTGAAGCGGGGCGCGTTCTTCGCGGTCATCGCGTAGACGGTGTTGCCGTGGATCGCGGCGTTGGTGACCTTGTCTTCCGGGCGGACGACGAGCTTCCACGGAATCGCGGCGGGATTCGCCAGCGCGCTCTTGGGCGCGGCATAGACGGTCACGAACGGATCGACGCCGTTCACCAGCACGCCGCCGATGTACGGCGTCTCGGGGGAGACGCCGAGCGAGGCGAACGACGTTTGCGGGACCGTGACGTTCGGGTTCACGCCCGCGCCGAAGACCGCGACGTCGGCGGTGCCCGGCTCGCCGATCACGTGGCGGTAGCTGCGCACGTTCATGTACTTCGCCATCGGCGATTCGCCGGCCGCGATCGCCTGGCGCTTCATGTAGAAGAACGCCTTCCCGTCGTCGGTCCACGATGTGACGCCGAAGTCGGCGCGGTCGGCGGCGTCGGGAAGGACCGTCCCGCTCGCCACGTCGACCACATGGACCGTCGCGTTCTCGGAGCCGCCGGCGGAGAGGCCGTAGGCCACGCGCGTGCCGTCGTTCGAGACGTTGAAGTAGGAGATCGCCTGGCGCGGCCCCGCCATCGCGTCCGGATCGACCAGGACGCGCTCGGCCGCGCCGACGCCTGCGCGCGTGTACAGCTTCGTCGAGTTCGCTCCGGGCGGCAGTTTCTCGTAGAAGTACGCGCCGTGGCGTACGACCACGTCGGACGAGACGTTCGAGGTCTCCGAGAGCGCCTGGAGGCGCGTCGCGAGCGCGGCGCGGCCGGGGATCGCATCGAGGACGCGGCGCGTGCGGTCGTTGTGCGCTTTGAGGTACGCCTGGAACTCCGCGCCGCCGGACTCCATCCACCGGTACGGGTCGACGACGGTCGTCCCGAAGTAGGTGTCGGTGACGGCGACCTTCTTGGCGTCCGGCGGCGGGGGCAGCGCCGCGGTCGCGGCGGTCGTTCCGGCGAGCAGCGCGGCTGCGGCGAACGCATGGAGTTTCAACGGCATGCTGTAAGGTCGTCCGCGCGTCGAGGCGGCACCTGCGCGGGCGGCGGCCGCACGCGCTCCGAATCGTACGCTCGATGACGCGCTCCTTGACGGCGGCCGCGACGGCCCTCATCGTGCTCGCCGCGTCGGCGGCGTGCACCCATGCGCGCGCCGACGGCGCACCGGGACCGGCGGCAACGGCGCCGCCGCCGCCGCTCCCCTCGACCGAGCCGTTGCCGGTCGTCGAGGGCTCACCGCTTGCGCCGGCGCGGGCGACCGGCGCACCGGTGCTGCGGGCCGCGTTCCCCGCCCCGCTGCGCGGCGTGAAGATCGCCGCGGCCGCGGGCGGGACGGCATACCTCATCACCGTCGACCGCCGGCTGCACGCCGTGGACCTCGCGACCGGGCGCGAGCGCTGGGCGGCACACGACCCGATGGGCGGCGTCGACGCGACCGCGAACGAGCGGATCGTCTACGCCACGGTCGAGAGCGGCGATCCGTTCAAGCCGCTGTACGTCGGATTCTCACCCGCCGACGGCCGCCGCCTCGTCACGCTCGACGACGGTGCGGGGTTCATCGTCGGAGAGATTCTCTACGCGCACGGGCGCCTCTCGGTGACTGCCTACGACGCGGCGACGGGCCGGCGGTATTGGCGCTCGCGGGACGCCGGGGCGGCGCTCGGCGACCGCCCGGACCTCGTCGGGCCGGCGCTGCTGCAAGATTTCTTCGACAGCGGCGCGACGATCGTGCACTCGATCTACGCATTCGACGTTCGCGACGGGCACGTGCTGTGGACGCGGCAGGCGTCGGCGCACCCGATCGGGCGCGGTTCGGGCGACGACGTCTATCTCGAGACGACGCCGTGCCTCAACATGATGTCGTGCTTCCACTCCATCGACGTCGACTTGATCGACGTGCGGACCGGCGCGTCGCGGCAGCGCCTGTCGTACATCCTCGACGACATCACGGACGGCGCGCCGGGCGAGCCGATGGTCGCGGCGTACGCGCCGCACGTGCTGCGGCCGTACGTCTATTTCGGCCTGCACGATCGCTGGTATCGCTACGAGCTCGAGGAGAATCCCGATCGGCGCCACGGCGTGCAGTGGAAGGACGTCCGGCCGCGGTCGTGGTTCGATCCGGCAAGCGTCGCGCTCGCGACGCACGGCGACGACCTCGCGCTGGCGCGTTTCTCTCCCGACCGCGTCGAGCTGCAGCGGATCGCGGGCGGCGGGCTGCGCTCGGCGATCGTCTCCGCCCCCGACGGGACGCGCTACGCCGTCGCCGGCGGCGACGTCATCGCGGTCGATCCGGCGGCTGCGAGCGCGCGGATCGTCGGGACGGCCGGCTGCCGTACCGTCGCGGACCTTCTCGTCTGGGGGACGCGCGTCGCCGTGCGCTGCGGCGATCCGGGCGAACGCTATCTCGTGTTCGACGACTCGCGCGCCATGCCGTCGCCGCAGCCGGCGCCGTCGGCCGCGCCGGTCCCGGTCGCGCCGACGCCTCCGCCGTTCGATGCGGCGGTGCACCGGTACAGCGATGCGGTGCCGGAGCGGAGCGACGTGCGGGCGATGGCGCCCGCGCCCGACGGCTCCCTGACGTTCGTCATGGGTCAGGGAATCGGCCCGATGAAATATTACGTCGCGCGCCTGACCGTCGCGGGCGCCGTGTCGCTGACGCAGATCCCCGAGACGGACGATCCGATCGAACCGCGATCGGTCGCCGTCGACCGGCACGGCACGGTATGGTTCAACGACGAGCGCCACGCGACGCTCACGTCGCTCGACGGGTCGGGACGCTTCGAGACGCACCTGATCGGCGAACCGCGCACGAACTCACCGCGCAGCTTCAGCCAGGAGGGGATTCGCGTCGCGATCGGACCCGACGGCGAGGCATGGTTCGCGCGCTCCAAGCCGACCGCGCAGATCGGCCGCGTGGGAGGCGGTGCGCGCTACGACGTACCGCCGGAGATCGGGTCGCCCAGACTCTTGCGGCTCGGCAGCGACGGCGCGTTTTGGTTCATCGCCCGGAACCGGCTCGCGCGCATGACCGCATCGGGGACATTCGCCAGCGTCGACATCCCGACGGAGCTCCCGCCGGACCGCTTCGGCATCGGCTCGATGACCGCGGGTCCGAACGGGACGGTGTGGCTCGCGTACAACGCGACGATGGTGCAGATGACGATGCGCGGCGCGGTCCGTACCGTGAAGCTCCCGAACGCGAACGGCTGGGTGCGCGGGCTGGTGACCGGCTGCGACGGATCGCTCTACGCGACCGAGCTGCCGCCGGTGATCGCGCACGTGGGACGGACGAACGCCGTGGAAGAGTATCCCGTCGCCGGCATCTTCGGCGCGACCGACCTCATACGCGGGAGCGACTGCCGCATCTGGGTGAGCGGGGACGGAAACGGCCGGCCCGCGCTGTTCACGTTCGGGCTGGTTCCGCGCCGCTAGGGCGAGACGAGCGCCGCCCAGCTCCGGCTGGCCTGTCGTTCGGCGGAGAGCGCGCGCGGCGAGACGCGCCGGATGACCGACTCCGTGATCGCACCGGAGCGGCCGCCGAAGAACGCCTTGGCGCGCACGGTCCGCGCTGCGGGCGCGGCCCGCACCGTGAACGGCGCGGTGTACGCGTGAGACGCGGCGCTCGGGGCCGAACCGTCGGTGCTGTAGCGCACGACCGCGCCGTGCAGCGGGACGCTGAGCCGGATCGTCAGCGCCGGGGCGCTCGTGCGCACGTCGACCGACTGTACGCGGCCCGGGATCGCAACGAACGCCGCCGGCGCGCCGGAGACGTCGAAGGCGACGTTCGGGATGCGGAACGCGTAGCCGTGCTCGTGCAGCCACGCGAGCTGCGCGGGGAGCCGCGCGAGAAAGGACGGCCAGCTCTTCCGCTCGCGCGGGGTCCACGCGTTCTCGGCGAGCGCGAGCTCGCGCGGGAGCAGCATCGAGAAGAGCCGGTCGTCGCCGGCGACGTGCTCCGTCCAGAGGTTTGCTTGCGCGCCGAGCAGATGCGCGGCCGCCGCCGTCTCGGAGACGCCGCGTGGAACGATCTCGTCGGAGTAGACCTGCTCGAGCGTCGACATGTGACGGGTGCCGGGCGGCTCCTGCGCCGGATCGCCTTGCACGGCGTCGAAGTAGAGCGGCGCCGACGCGACGACAACGTCGTAACCGCGCCGCATGAACTCGGCCGCACGCGCGCGCCGTGTCCACACCATGAGCACCGCGCCGCGGTCGAGGCCGGGATCGTACGCGTCGTCCCAGATCACCGGCCGGGCGTGCGCGGCACGCACCTCGCGCACGACCGCACGCGTGAACTGCGGTTGGTCGAGACGCGCGGGGGACGGCACTTCGTCGCCGCCGACGTGCAGGAACGGCGAGGCGAACGCTCGAGCCGCTTCGCCGACGACGATGCGAACGAACCGCGCGCCGGCGCCGTGTGCGCACAGCACGCCGTGCGCGCAGGCGAGGGACGGGTACGCGCGCAGCGCCGCGCCGGTGTGCGCCGGCATCTCGATCTCGGGGATGACCGTGACGTGGTGCCGCTTCGCGTACGCGACGACGGCGCGGATCTCCTCACGGCTGTAGCGCGGACCGGACGCGCCGAGCCGGGGATAGCCGGCGACCGGCAACCGCCATGCTTGATCGTCGGTGAGGTGCCAATGAAAGACGTTCAGCTTGTAGCGTGCGGCGAGGTCGATCGACCGTTCGATCACCGGAACGGGAAAGAAGTGACGCGCGACGTCGAGATGGATCCCGCGCCAGCGGAAGCGCGGGCCGTCGGAGATCATGACGCCCGGCGTGATGAGCGTGCCGTTGCGCGCGAGCGTGATCTGCTCCAGCGTCTGCAGCGCGTAGAAGAGGCCGGCGGCGGTGTTTCCGCGCGCGACGATCCCGCCGCTGCGGACCCGCAGCGTGTAGCCTTCCGGTCCGAGCTTCGGCGCCGCGGCGGGTGAGACGCCGAGCGTGACGCCGGCGCGTCCCCCGCCGGCGTCACGCGTCGCGACGTGCCGCGCGCGGAGGAACGCGCGGAGCAGCTCCGCGGTTTCGCGGCTGCCCTCACCGGCGACCGCGATCGTCGTCGGCGATCGCCATGCGAAGCCGCCCGGCTCGGCGCGAACCGAGCGCGGCAGCGGTACGACGGCGAGCGGAGACGCGAGCGCGGTTTTGCGCGGCGCCGGCGAGCCGTCGAACGTGCCGGCGAGCGTTTGTGCGCAGCCGCAGACGAGCGCGGAGAGCAGCAGCGCGGCGGCGCGTCGCGCCGCGATCACGCAGTCACGGCGGGACGCCGCTGGTGCCACTCCGTCCGCGACTGGTACACGACGCCGAGCGCGAGCGCGGAGCCCGCGTCGCGGCCGGCGGCGATCAGCTGCATCCCGAGCGGCATCCCGGCCGGACCGAAGCCGATCGGCACCGCGGCCGCGGGGAGCGCGAACGCGCTCGCGGGCGTGACGAGCGGTATGGTGTCGGAACGAAAGGCCGCCGGGACCGGCGAGAGCGGCGCCTCGTAGCCGACGACCGGCGCGAGCGCGACGTCGTACCCGTGCGTCGCGGCGTCCCAGGCGGCGCGGGCGCGTGCCACCTCGGTGCGCGCGGCGGCTTCGTCCTCCGCGGTCACGCGCAGCGCGTGCTCGACCCGCGCCCGCGTGTCCTCGCCGTACTCGGCGCGATGCGCGTCGAAGAACGGCGCGTGCACGCGCGCGGCGCCGCGCTGCTGGATCGTCGCGACCGCGGGGACCAGCGCTTCATCCCACCACTCCACGTCCGCGACGGCGACGCCGCCGTCGCGCAGCGCCGCGAGCGCCGCATCGAGCGCCGCACGGACGGCGGGGTCGACCGTCTCCCAGCGTCCGCCGCGGAGCCGGCACACGCGCACCACCGCGCGCGGCGCGACGGGCGCACCGGTCAGCACCTCGTAGACGCGCTGCACCGTCTGCAGATCGCGCGCGAAGGGGCCGACGGTGTCGAGGCCGAGCGTGAGCGGAAAGACGCCGTCGAGCGAGACCGCACCGGTCGCCGGACGGAGCCCCGAGATTCCGTTCAGCGCCGCCGGGATGCGAATCGAGCCGAGCGTGTCGCTGCCGAGCGCGATGTCGGCCAGACCGGCCGCGACGGCCGCACCCGAGCCGCCGCTCGAACCGCCCGGCGTGCGGCGCTCGTCCCAGGGGTTGGCGGCGCGGCCGAAGTGCGGGTTCTCCGTCGTGATCCCCCACGCGAACTCATGCGTGTTCGTCTTGCCGATCACGAGCGCGCCCGCCGCGCGCAGCGCCGCGACCGCGGGTGCGTCGCGCTCCGGATCCCGGCGGAAGAACGACGACCCGGCGCGCGTCGGGAAGCCGGCGACGTCGATGATGTCCTTGACGGCGAGCGACGCGCCGTGGAGCGGCCCGCGCGCCGCGGCCGGGATCGCGTCGAGCCGGGCCGCTTCGCGCATCACGGCGCGCTCGTCGACGGCGACGTAGCACCGCCGGCGTTCGTTCTCCGCCCGGATTCGTGCGAGAAGAGCGTCCGCGCGCTCGGCGGTCCTGTTCGGCTGGTGCATCGGGGGCGTTCTTCGCCCCACGTTGCACCGATCCGCCGGTGCTTGCCGGAGCGCCGCGGTGGGCATACCGGCGGTATGGCGGAACGAAACGATCTCTTGCGGGACATCGGTCTCGTCGCCGGCGGCGCAGCGGCGGCGGTGGTCGTCGGGCGGCTGGGGATGCCGCTGGTTGCCAAGGGCATCGGGATGGCGCGCGCGATGAGCGGCGCCGGCGATGCGTTCGCGGAGCTCACCGCGGACCATGTGCGCGTCCTCGCGCTCCTGGAGAAGGCCGAGATCGAGCAAACCGGGCCGAAGAAGCTGGCGCTCTTCACGCTGATCAAGCGCGATCTCGCGAAGCACTCGGTCGCCGAGGAAGACATCATCTACCCGCTGATCGCCGACAAGCTGTTGGCGGTCGACGCGGCGCAGCACCTCTATAAGGAACACGGCGACGTGAAGACGCTGCTGGCGGAGATCGAGGAGGCGATCGAGTCCGGCGACGACGCCCGCTACCGGGCGCGCGTCCGCGCGCTGCTCGAGAACGTGCGGCGCCATGCGCAAGAAGAAGAGACGCAGTGGTTTCCGCGTCTCAAGGAGATTCTCGACGAGAAGAAGCGCGCCCTCATCGCGGGAAAGGTCGACCGCGAGAAGGCGATGCTGGTCTAGCGGTAGCTGCGAGCTGCCGCGTGAAGCGTGCGGCGGCTCCGGATCGCCCGGATCGCGCGGCTCGCGCGGCGGCCGGCCGCGTTCGCGTGCCGGATGTTCTCGATCGCCGCGTCCAGCGCGGCGGACGGCGTCAGCGCGCACATGCAGAAGGTCGCGCGTGCGCCCGGGCACCCGTATCCGTCGTGCCGCGCGATTCCGTGCCCGCACGGGCACATCGCCAACGCCATGATGGCGTTCTCTGAAACCATCGGACCCTCCATGAGCCGTTCACCCCGGTGAAGTCTCCATCGGCAGATTCGGGCCGGAAGTTCAGCAAGCCGCCGCCGGACTTGGCCGAAACTTGAGGCACCCCGCGGGCGTACGGAAGCCATGAAGCTGCTCCCCGCGGCCCGGAAGATCGGGCTGATGCTGCTCGGCGCGATCGTGTTCCTCGTGCTGCTCGCGCTGATCCAGATGCTGCTGCAGCGCCACCACGTCGCCCGCGCGGCGGGCGAGACGGTCGTCATCGTCGCGGCCGTCGCGATGTACGCGGCCTGGGTGCGGTACGTCGAGCGGCGCCGCATCAGCGAGCTCGACCCGGCGCGCGCCGCACCCGAGGGACTCGGCGGGCTCGTGCTCGGGATCGTGCTGTTCTCGGCGACGATCGGCATCCTGTGGGCGCTCGGCGTGTTTCGCGTCGTCGGCTTCGGGAGCTGGGCCGTCGTCGCGCCCGGTCTGCTCGCGGCGCTGGCGACGGCGGCCGGCGAAGAGATCGTCTTCCGCGGCTGGCTCTTCCGGACGGTGCGCGATGTCGGCGGAACGTGGATCGGCGTCGCCGTCTCGGCGATCGTGTTCGGGCTGCTGCACGCGTTCAATACCGGCGCATCGGTCGTGAGCACCGTGGCGATCGCGCTCGAAGCCGGCGTTCTGCTCGCGCTCGCCTACGCGGCGACGGATCGGCTGTGGCTGCCGATCGGAGTTCACACCGGCTGGAACTTCACCGAAGGCTCCGTCTTCGGCGCGTCGGTTTCCGGCCACGCGCCGGGGGACGCGCTCTTTCAAGGAAGCTTGAGCGGGCCGGTCACGCTGACCGGCGGGATCTTCGGACCCGAATCATCGATCGTCGGCGTCGCCGTCTGTCTGGTCGCCGCGGCGGCGTTGGTGCCCGCAACCCTGCGCCGAGACTTCCGGCCTTGACCCCTGGGCGGGATTCTGCTACGGTGCCGGGCATGGACGCCCGCTGTATGGCGATCATGGCGATGTGTGCCGCCCGCGAGGGACGGTGTAGGTCGTCGTCGTCCTAGCGGGCCACGACCGAACTACAGCGACCCTCGCCGACCGGCGGGGGTCGTTTCATTTCAGCCCTTTCCTCACTCTCTCCAGCGCTCCACGCATTTCGTGAAGGAGACCCACGATGAGCAGCACCCTCGAGGCTTCGGCCCAGCGCGGTTTCGAAACCGTCGCCCTGCACGGCGGTCACGGCGGCGATCCGGCGACCAAGTCGCGCGCCGTCCCGATCTACCAGACGACGTCGTACACCTTCGACGACACCGCGCACGCCGCGCGCCTCTTCGCGCTCGAAGAGTTCGGCAACATCTACACGCGGATCATGAACCCGACCACCGACGTCTTCGAGCAGCGGCTCGCAGCGCTCGAAGGCGGGGTCGGAGCCCTCGCCGTGTCGAGCGGGCAGGCCGCGACGATCTACTCGCTGCTCAACGTCGCGCGCTCGGGCGATCATGTCGTCAGCTCGGCCTCGCTGTACGGCGGGACGTACAACGCGTTCGTCCACACGCTGCCGCGCTTCGGCGTCGAGGTGACGCTCGTCGATCCCGCCGATCCCGGCGCGTTCGCGAAGGCGATCCGGCCGAACACCAAGGCCGTGTTCGCCGAGACGCTCGGGAACCCGAAGCTCGATGTGCTCGACGTCGAGGGGGTGGCGAAGGTCGCGCACGACGCCGGTCTCCCGCTCATCGTCGACAACACGCTCGCCACGCCGTACCTGCTGCGGCCGATCGAGTACGGCGCCGACGTGGTGATCCACTCGGCGACCAAGTTCATCGGAGGGCATGGGACGACGATCGGCGGCGTGGTCGTCGATTCCGGGAAGTTCGACTGGAAGGCGTCGGGGC
>DASWSC010000130.1:0-6485 GCA_036402855.1 Candidatus Elarobacter sp.
TCGATGGCGGCGTTCAGCGCAAGCAAGTTCGTCTGATCGGCGATCTCCTCGATCGCGCGGACGATGGCGCCGACCTGCTCCGACTGCTCGTCGAGGCGCGTCATCGAGTCGAGCGCGAGCTGCGAGGTGCGGCGCAGTTGCTGCATCGCGGCCGCGGTGCGCTCCGTCGCTTCGGTCCCTTCGCCGGCCTGCGCCTGCGCGCCGCGCGCCGCGCCGGCGAGCGTCTCGCCGACGGAGGCGAGCGCCACGATCTCGTCGTTCAGCCCGTTGACGGAGATCGCCGCGGCCTGCACCGAGTTCGCCTGGTCGCCGGCGCCGCGCGCGATCTGCGCCGTCGCCGAAGCGACTTCGCTCGTCCCGTCGCCGGTCGCCGAGAGGCGCGCGCTCTGCTCCTTGGCGGTCGTCACGAGCGTGTCGATCGAGTGCGAGATGTGCTCGACCGCGCTGCTCGACTCGGCGGAGGCGCTCGCGACGATCGCGCTCGCGTTCGAGAGCTGCGACGACGTCTCGGAGATGCCCGTCACGAGGCGCCGCAAGGTCTGAACCATGTGGCCGAACGCGTGGCCCAGCCGGTCGCTCGCGCCGCGCGGGTCGGGGGTGTGCGTGAGGTCGCCGCGCGCGATCGCCTCGGCGACGTCGGCCATCCGCCGCTGGTGCTCGACCATGGCGGAAAACGACGAGGCGAGGATGCCGAGCTCGTCGCGACCGGCGCGCGGCAGGACCGACGCCACGTCGAGATCGCCGCACGCGAGCCGTTCCGACGCGCGCGTCAGCGCGCGCAGCGGCCTCGTGAGCGCGTTCGCGAGCAGCGCCAGCACGACGATCGCAGCCGCCGAGCCGCCGAGCGCGAGCACCAGGAGCAGCGCGCGTCCGAACGCCGCGGAGCGGTCGATGTCGGCTTGCGCGTGCGCGACCATCGCGTCGGCGCGTGCGGCGAGCGCGCCGAAGCTCGCGGGGAGCGCGTTCGACGGCTCGAGGTTCTCGACGGTGACGACGTGGATCGCGCGCTGCACCTCCCCGGCGAGCGCGCGCTGGCGCATCAGCGCGGTGAAGCCGTCGTACTGGTGGAGCTGGCGGCGGATGATCGCGAGCTGCGCGCGCGTCTCTGCGTCAGCCGCGAAGCTCTCGGCCTGATCCAGGTACCGCCCCGCCTTGGCGCGGCTCTCGACGACTTGACGGAACGTCTGCTCGGCGAGGCCCTGCTGTTTGACGTCGCGCAGTGCGATCAGCGCGCCGTACATGTTCGACTGGTCGTCGTCCAGCGTCCACTGCTCGTACGCGTTGGCGACCGCCGCGGAGAGCCGGTGCGCCTGCGACATCTCGCCGGCCCGTCCGACCAGCGTTCCGAAGGTCACCGCGGCGAGCGCGAGCGTCGAGAGGAGGATCGCCAGCAGCGTCGCGCCCACGACGGCGATCTTGACCCGAACCGAGACGTTGGCGAACATCGCTCTCCACACGCGTACGAATAAAAAAGAACGGTGCACCCCGCCCTTTACCGTAATCGGGGAAGCCCGGCCGAAATGTGAGCACCGAAAGCCGCCGAGCGGCCGAGCACTGTAAAGTTCCGGTCTGCATGTCGTCATTTGTGCCGTGCCGGCACGACCGCTCTAAAGTGACCGTTGCGCGGAGCCGAGCACCCGACTAACCACCGCCGTCAAAGGAGTGACGCATGTCGATGCGCCGTTATGTCGCCTCGGCGTTTCTCGTTGCGGTCGCGACGACCGTCGCTCGGCCCGCCGACGCGATCCCGGTCTTCGCGCACCGCTACGGGCTGACGTGCCAAGCGTGCCATACGACGATCCCGCACCTCACCGCATTCGGCGAGGCGTTCCTGGCGCGCGGCTACCGCATCCCCGGCCTCGAGGCGAAGCAGACGCTTCCGATCGCGGTGAAGGGCGTGGTCTCGTACACGAGCGGGACGAACGGCGGCGACGCCGACGCGGTGACGACCGGGAAGCTGCCGCGCGCGACCGTCGCGGAGCTCGAGTTCCTGATGGGGGGAAGCCTCGGGAAGCGCACGAGCTACTGGGCCGAGAGCTACGTCGTCGACGGCGGCTTTCCCGGGCGCGTGCGGGACATGTGGGTCTCCCAGCGCATCAGCGGGGACCATGCGGCGACGCCGATCGTGATCCGCGCCGGGCAGGCGACGCTCGATCTCCCGGTCGATCCGGAGACGTTCCGCGAGACGTCGGACCCGTACGCGATCTACTCGCTGAACGGCTTCCACAACCCGTTCACGTTCTTCCAGCCGAAGCTCGGAGTCAGCGCGCTCGTCGGCTCGGCGGCGCACGGCACGAGCGGCACCGTCTCGCTGCTCGAAGGGCGCGAGCCGCAATCGAACTTGCCACTGCGCGGCCTCGACCGCTCGCTGTACGTGCAGCATGTGCGCGGCGATGTCACCTTCGCGGCCTATCGCTACGACGGGACGCGCTTCGTCGACGGCGCCGACGACCGGTTCTGGCGCCAAGGCTACGGCCTCGGCTGGGCGCACCGCGGAACGCGCATCGACGCGGTCTATCAGACGGGCTTCGACACACGGGCCGATCAGTACGCCGACGCGCTCTTCTCGAGCGGCGGCTTCGTGCAGGTGCGCCAGGACCTGGGGCGGCGCACCTTCGCGATCGCGCGCTGGGACGCGACGCAGGGCGACAACTTCACGCGCGCCGCGACCGTCGGCCTCGGTTACCGCCCGCTGCGCAACATGCGCCTGACGGCGTTCGACTCGATGCGGCCGGACCCCACGGCCCAGCACACCCAGCACACCCTCACCACCCAGCTTCTCTTCGCGTACTGACGATGAAACGAACGAGCGCGCTCCTCTCACTCACGCTCGCGGTCGCGACGAGCTCGTGCGGCGGCGGCGGAAGCAGCAGCAGCGCCGCCACGGTGCCGAGCACGATCAGCACGGCGAGCACCGGTCTGCCCGCGCTTCCCGCGATCCCGGAGGTGGTGAGCCAGAACGGCGTCGCGGCGCTCGCGCTGACGGCGAAGCTCGACGGCGACGGCCGCCCGCAGCTCTATTTCCAAGGCAATGCGGTGGCGCCGACGATCCGCGTCCGCCCGGGCGAATCGATTCAGCTTCACTACGACAACCAGCTCCCGATCACGTGCGGCCTCGGACTCGAGACCGATTCCAACCTGCACTTCCACGGGATGGCCTCGGCGCCCCAGATCCCGGGCGATGAGGTGCTTCAGACGAAGGCGACGCCGGGGGCGTCGAAAGACTACACCGTTACGATCAATCCCGATCAGCCGCCGGGGCTGTACTGGTACCACACGCACGTCCACCAGCTCGCGAGCTGGCAGGTCGGCAACGGGATGGCCGGCGCGATCGTCGTGGAGGGCATCGCGAACGAGGTTCCCGCCACCGCCGGGATGCGCGAACGCGTGATCGTGCTGCGCGACGAACCGCTCGACCCGACGCTGCAGTCGGTCGCGCGCCACACGCTCGGCCGCAAGCGGCTCCTCGCAGCGCGCCGCACCAGCCAGGATATCCGCAGCACGCCGTGCCAGACGGAGTCGGACGCGCGTCCGCTGATCAACGGCGTCCCGATGGCGCTGATCGGGATTCGCCCCGGCGAGAAGCAGCTCTTCCGCGTCTTGAACGCGTCGGCGCACCGTCACTTCGATCTCTCGATCGACGGCCAGAGCGTCGCGCTCGTCGCGCAGGACGGCGTGCCGATCGGCGAGTATCCCGGCGCACCCTCGACCATCAGCGTCCAGGACGTCGTCATCCCGCCGGCGAGCCGTGCGGAGTTCGTCGTCACCGGCGGAACGAAGCCGGCCGCCCTGATCTCCAAGTGCTTCGACGCCGGTCCGACCGGCGATCAGAATCCGCAAGCCGTTCTCGGGCTGATCGGCGACGACGGCGGGACGCAGCCCAGCGGTCGCGTGCGCGCTCCGCAGGCCGTGCGCCGCACCAGCTTCTTCCGCCAAGCGCTGCCCGCCGCGACGACCCAGCGCGAGATCCACTTCGAAGAGGACGCCGACGGCTTCTACATCAACGGCGTCGCGTTCGCGATGGACCAGCCGTCAGCGATGACGGTACGCTCCGGTACGGTCGAAGAGTGGACGGTGGTCAACGACACCGACGAGGTGCACGTCTTCCACATCCACCAGATCCACTTCATCGTCGAGGAAGTGAACGGCGTCAGTCAGCCGAACCGCCACTGGGCCGACAACGTCGACGTTCCGCCGCAAGGGTACGGCGTGCGCGGCTCGGTGCATCCCGGCAGCATCAAGGTCCTGATGGACTTCCGCGACCCGATCATCCGGGGCACGTTCCTGTACCACTGCCACATCCTGGATCACGAAGACAACGGGATGATGGCGAAGATCACGGTGATCTAGGCTACGTCCCGCTGACGGTCATCTCGGCGACGCGGAACGACGGCGAGACGACCGTTCCGTCGAAGCGCAGGTCCCCGGCGATTGCGTCGACGTTCGCCAGCATCTCGGCGAACGTCGAGGCGATGGTGAACTCGTCGACCGCGTACTTCGGCGCGCCGTCCTCGATGTAGATTCCGCGCGCGCCGCGGCTGTACACGCCGCTGGCGTACTCGGTGGCGAAGCCGATCGTGTCGAGGACCAGCACGCCGCGCTCCGTTCCCGCGACGAGATCGTCGAGCGTCCCGGCGTCGGGGACGAGGTAGAAGTTGTTCGCGGCGACGCCGCCGCCCGCGGCGTTCCCGGTCGACGGCATCCCGATCCGCCGCCCCCAGTACGTGTCGCTCAGGTACGACTCGAGGACGCCGTCTCGGATCACCGTCGTCGCGCGCGTCGGCACGCCCTCGCCGTCGAAGGGCGAGCTGCCGAGACCCCCGGGAAGACGTCCGTCGTCCACGATGGTCACCCGCTCGTTGCCGACGCGCTCCCCGATCCGCTCCGCGAGCCACGAGTTGCCGGTGGCGACGTTCGACGCGCTCAGCGCCGAGAAGAGGTCGTCCAGCACGCTCGCCGCGACGTCGCGCTCGAAGATCACCGGGATTCGCATGGTCGCCGGCTTTCGCGCGCCCATCAGCGCGAGCGCGCGGTGGACCGCGTGCAACGCGACCGCCTGAGCGCTCTCCGCCGTCGACCACCCGCGCGCCGCGGTACCGTAGTGACCGATCCGCTTGTCGTCGCCGTCGAGCGCGACCGGAGCGGCGGCGCGCGACACCTGCGTCCCCTGCGTGACGCCCCGGAAGCCTCGTGTGTTCGCGAGCGCCCACGAGACCAGCGAGTCGCGGACGTGCGACCCGTCGGAGTTCGCGATCCGCCGGTCCGCTTCACGCACCGCGCGCTCCATGGAAAGCGCCTCGCCGATCTTCTCCTCGTCGTCGCGTTCGGCGACGTCGCCGGCGACCGTGAAGAGATCGTGATCGCAGACATCGTCCGGCTCGACGGGATCCGGGAGACCCGCGTGCGCGTCCTCACCGACGAAGGCCGCCGCCGCGACGACGCGTTTCGCGAGCGCGGCGACGCCGTCGCGCGAGAGATCGCTGGTCGAGAGCGACGAGCGCCGCGTGCCGGCGAACGCGCGCACGTGCAGCGAGCGCCCGCGCGACCGCTCCAGCTTGGTGACCTCGCGGTCGCGCGCCTCGCACGCGAACCGGTCGGCGATCGTCACCGTCGCGTCCGCGTCGCTCGCACCCGCGTCGCGCATCAGCGCAATCGCGGCCTCGGCGAGCGCGAGCGCCTCGTCGCGCGGATCAGCCACGCCCGGTTCCCCCGACCGTGCACGCCGAAAGCTTCACCGTCGGAATCCCGACCCCGACCGGGACGCGCTGCCCGCCCTTCCCGCACGTGTACGAGCGGTTCGCGAGCCGCCCGTCGTGCGCCACCATCGTGACCTTCGTCATCGCGTCCGGTCCGTTCCCCACCAGCGTCGCGCCGCGCACCGGCGCCGTGATCTTGCCGGCTTCGATCAGATACCCCTCGGCGATCATGAACACGAAGTCTCCCTTGCTGATCTCCACCTGCCCGCCGCTGAACGAGGTCGCGTACAACCCGCGGTCGACCGACGCGATGATCTCCTCGGGCGAAGCATCACCGGCCGGCATGAACGTGTTGCACATCCGCGGCTGCGGCAACACGCGATACGACTCCCGTCGCCCACTCCCCGTCGAATCGACGCCCATCAGCCGCGCGTTGAGGCGATCCTGCATGTAGCCGCGCAAGATCCCGTTCTCGACCAGCACCTTGTGCTGCCCCGGCGTCCCCTCGTCGTCGACCGCGACCGTCCCACGCTCGCCCGGCATATCACCGTCATCGTAGATGGTGACGAGATCCGACGCGACGCGCTCCCCGACGCGCCCGCTGTAGAGCGAGGTCCCCTTCCGGTTGAAATCCGCCTCGAGCCCGTGCCCGACCGCCTCGTGCAGCAGCACCCCGCCGCCACCCGCGCCGATCACGACCGGCATCTCGCCCGCCGGCGCCTCGCGCGCTCCGAGCTTCACGGTCGCGATCCGCGCCGACTCACGCGCGATCTCTTCCGGCGAACGCAC
>DASWSC010000131.1:0-7687 GCA_036402855.1 Candidatus Elarobacter sp.
TCCCCGACGACGAAGAGGTGATCGACACCACCAACCGGGGCGAGCCGATCGTGCTGCAGCCGGAGTCGCGGCTGGCCGGCATCTACGACAAGATCGCGCGCCGCCTGGAAGGCGAGCTCGTTCCGTTCACGAGCTTCAGCGCGCCCGGCTTCTTCGCGCGCATCTTCGGAAAGGCGAGCTGATGCACGAGGTCCTCGAGCACGAGAGCCCGGCGGCGAGCGCGGTTCCGCGCAAGCGCGGCCGCGCGATCGTCATCACCAGCGGAAAGGGCGGTGTCGGGAAGACGACGACCACCGCGAACACCGGCGCCGCGCTCGCCGCCACCGGCGCGACGGTCGTGCTGGTCGACGCCGACGTCGGGCTGCGCAACCTTGACATCGTCCTCGGGCTCGAAGCGCGCGTCCGGCACCACGTCCTCGACGTGCTCGAAGGGGTCGTGCCGCTCGACGATGCGCTGGTGAGCGACAAGCGCGTCCCGGCGATGAAGCTGCTCGCGGCGGCACAGACGCGCGAGAAGGACGACGTCGACACCGCGGCGTTCACCGACCTGATCGGCTCGCTGCGCGACCGCTTCGACTACGTGCTGATCGACTGCCCGGCCGGGATCGAGAAGGGCTTCGCGAACGCGATCGCCGGCGCCGACGAAGCGATCGTCGTCTGCACCCCCGAGGTCTCGGCGGTGCGCGACGCCGACCGCGTCGTCGGCCTGCTCGGCGACGCGCGCGCGGTGAAGCTGATCGTCAACCGGCTGCGCCCGGCGCTCGTCCGCAAGGGCAAGATGCTCTCGGTCGACGACGTCAACTCGATCCTGCGCTTGCCGCTCCTCGGCGTCATCGCCGACGCACCCGACGTGATCGTCTCGACCAACCGGGGCGAGCCGGTCGCGCTCGACCCCGCCTCGCCGGTCGGCGAGTCGTACCGCCAGATCGCGCAGCGCATCAACGGGACGCTCACCGCGCCTCCCGAGGTACCGCGCGAGCGTTCGTTCTTCGACAAGGTCTTCGGGAGCCGCCGCTAGTGTTCGAGTTCATCCAGCGCCTCTTCGGGAAGCCGGCTTCGGGTGCGATGGCCAAGGAACGCCTCCGCCTGGTCCTGCTCTCCGACCATCTCTCGCTCGCGCCCGACGTCGTCGAGTCGCTGAAGCACGACCTGCTCGAGGTGATCTCGCGCTACGTCGAGGTCGACGCCGCCAACTGCGACGTGACGTTCGAGCAGCAGGAACGGCAAGTCGCGATGCTCGCCAACATCCCGATCCTCGGGATGCGAACGCGCTCCACCCCGCCGAGCCCGCCGCCGGCGGCGCCGCCTCCGCCGTCGCACGAACCCGATCCGGCGCCGGCGCTCGATCTCGCCGCGCCGAGGAAGGCCGCGGCACCGGCCGGGGCGCGGAAGAAACGGCGCAAGCGCCCGGCGGGAGCCGCCGTCCCGAGCGCCGGCTGAACCGCCGGTAACGGTCCGGGGCCGGCGCACGAGGGCGTCGAAAGGCTCGCGCGGTGGAACGGCCCTGGTACACGCGGTTCAACTGGCCGCTCGCGATCTCGCCCGTCATCGTGACGATGCTGGGGATCGTCTTCATCCGCTCGGCGACGCTGCACAATCACTACGCGGCCGACGAATGGCGCAAGCAGCTCATCTACGGCGCGATCGGGATCGCGATGATGATCGGTGCCGCGTTCGTCGACTACCGGTTGTGGCGGCGCTGGGCGCTGCCGCTGTACGTGGCGACCCTCGGCCTGCTCATCTTCATCGCGTTCAAGGGCCATTCGGCGCTCGGCGCCGCGCGCTGGATCGCGATCGGCCCGTTCCAGTTCCAGCCGTCGGAGCCCGCCAAGGTCGTCCTCGCGATCACGATCGCGGCGCTGCTCTGCCGCGGTTCGTTCAAGAAGATCCAGGAGCTGTGGCTGCCGCTGCTCGCCGTCGCGATCCCCGCCGTCCTCATCCTCAAGCAGCCCGATCTCGGCACGACGCTCGTGATCGGCGCGATCCTCACCGCCGAGCTCTACTTCGGTCTGCCGAACCTGTTCGACTTCGCGCTCTACGCGGGCGGCATCGTCACCGCGGCCGCGTACGTGCTGACCAGCGAGCACATGCTCAAGCCGTTCCAGCGCGCGCGGCTGATGGTGTTCCTCGATCCGAAGCTCGACCCGCAGGGCGTCGGCTACAACCTCAAGCAGTCGAAGATCGCCGTCGGCAGCGGTCAGTGGTTCGGCAAAGGGCTGCACCACGGGACGCAGACGCAGCTCGCGTTCGTCCCCGAGAACTCCCGCGATTTCATCTTCACCGCGGTCGGCGAGGAGGCGGGCTTCGTCGGCGCGCTCGCGCTGCTCGCGCTCTACGCGATCACGATCGCGGCGGCGATGCGCGCGGTGTTCGCGGCGAAGGACCGGTTCGGCGTCCTGCTCTCGGTCGGACTCGTCGCCATGCTGGCCTTTCACATCATCGTCAACGTCGGGATGACGATCGGGATCATGCCGATCCCCGGGATCCCGCTGCCCTTCATGTCCTACGGCGGCAGCGCGCTGATGACCGACTACGTCGCGGTCGGGATTCTGCTCAACGTCGTCCTGCAGAAGGACAAGCTCGTCTTCGGCGACGCGGCGCGCCGCGGGTAAAACGGCGAAACGATGCAGCCGCCCGTACCTGCCGACCGGACGCCGCTCGAAGAGCTCGAGGAGTACAGGCGCGAGATCGAGCGGCTGGCGAACGAGGTGTCGGTGCGCGCGCAAGCGTTCGGCGCGCAGGTCGGCTCGCGGCCGCGGATCGATCTGGTGCGGCAGCGGCTGAAGATCGCGCTGGACGAGCTCGACGCCTACCCGTACACCGCCGAAGACATCACCGACGAGTAGCCACGCGATCGCGTACCCAAGACGCCGGCCGTTTGGCCCGCCCCGAGTCAGCGAAAGGCCGCCCGCCCGCTCGCGCCGGTGCCTCGTCCGGAGGAAAGGACCAATCCGCGGACGCCCGGAACACGGAGGGCGAGAGCACTCGAAGGGCGATTGCGCCGGCCCGACAGGGAACGGCGTTGGATCGTCCGGGTGCGTTCAGCAAGATTTTCACGATTTTTCCGAAGGGACGAGCGCGTCCGCCTGCGGCGCCCGCTCGATGACGCACAGCGTCGTCGCGATGTGCGCGCGGACGACGGCCGCGCTCGAATCCGAGAGAGGCCAGTAACCCGATTTGCCGACCGATATCCTGATCTCGAGCGATCCGTGGGAAAACCGCGTCGCGATCCTCGAGGACGGTCGTCTCGCAGAGATCTACGTCGAGCGCGAAGAGCGCGTCATCGGCTCCATCTACAAGGGCAAGGTCGTCAACGTCCTGCCCGGGATGGGGGCGAGCTTCGTCGACATCGGTCTCGGGCGCAACGCGTTCTTGTACGTCGACGACATCAACAAGACCCCGCTCAACATCGGTGACGTCGAGGTCACCTCGGGCCGCAGCGGCTACACGATCACCGAGAAGGTGAGCCGCGGCGACGACGTGCTCGTGCAGATCGTCAAGGAACCGCGCGGTCTCAAGGGGGCGCGCGTCTCCACCAACATCTCGCTCCCCGGGCGCTACCTGATCCTGATGCCCACCGGCAAGTTCAGCGGCGTCTCGCGCAAGATCGAGTCGGCCGAGGAGCGCAACCGCCTCAAGGCGATCATGAAGGCGATCCGGCCCGAAGGGATGGCGACCGTCGTGCGGACCGCGGCGGCGGGCGTCTCGAACGCCGAGCTGATCGCCGACCTCGGCGTCCTCATCCGCATGTGGCACGGCATCCTCGAGCAGTTCAAACGCGCCGATTCGCCGGCGCTGCTGCACAAGGACATGAACCTCGTCTACAAGACGGCGCGCGACTTCATCACCCCCGAGGTGCGCGACGTCTGGCTCGACGACGAGACGGAAACCGACAACGTCAAGGACTTCATGCGGCTGCTCGGCCCGCAGTACGTCGAGCGCATCAAGTACTACGAGGGCGGGAGACGGCTCTTCGCCGACTTCAAGATCGACGACGAGATCGCGCGGCTCATGAAGCCGACGGTCAAGCTGCCCTCGGGCGGCTCGATCGTGATCGAATCGACCGAAGCGCTGACCGTCGTCGACGTGAACTCCGGGAAGTTCACCGGCGGGAAGAACCTCGACGACACGATCGTGCGCACCAACGTCGAGGCGGCGGCCGAGATCGCGCGCCAAGTGCGGCTGCGCGACATCGGCGGGATCATCGTCTGCGATTTCATCGACATGTCGTCCGAGCACGACCGCAACCGCGTCATCGGCGCGCTGCAGGAAGGGCTGCGCAAGGACCGCACCCGCTCGACGATCCAGTCGTTCTCGCCGCTCGGACTCCTGGAGTTCACGCGCAAGCGCGTCGGCAAGGATCTCGGGCAGCAGCTTCGCGGCAAGTGCCCGACCTGCGAAGGGCTCGGCAGCGTGATGTCGCCGGAGTCGGTCGCCATCGGGACGTTCCGCGAGATCCTCGGCCACAAGAACGGTGCGGCGCGCTCAGCCGGCGCCGCCGACCACGTGCACATCGCCGCCTCGCCGCACGTCGCGGCGCAGGCCGAGTACTGGTACGAGGACGAGCGCGTCAAGCTCGCCGAGCAGGTCGGAGCGCAGATCGACGTCTACGTCGATCCCGCGGTCCATCCCGAGCGGCCGCGCCTGGTGTGGGGCGACGACAAGCTCGCGACGCTGGCGCCGATCCGCGTCGGCGACGAGTTCGACGTCGAGCTGCTCACCATCAGGCTCCCGAACGCGACCTCCGCCGCGGCGATCGTCGCCGGCCGGCTGATCGAGGTCGAGAACGCGGCGAACGCCGCCGGCAAGACGATCAAGATCAAGATCCTCGACGTCGACGGCAGCGACATCCTGGCCGAGCCGCGCACCCCCGTCGAGGCGGCGACGCCGATCGGCGAAGGGCGCGGGAAGAAGCGCCGGCGCGGCGGCCGCGGCCGCAAGCGCGAGCTGACGGCGGCCGAGCAGGCCGAAGAGCTGCGCGCGCTCGCCGAGGAGGCCGAGAAGGGCCTCGGCGGACGCACCTCGATCGGGATCTCGACGACCGAGGAGGTCGTCGCCAAGAAGAGCATGCCGAAGACGACGGCGCAGAAGGCCGCCGACGGCGCCGTCGCGCTGCTGCGCGGCGAGTCGCTCTCCGGCCCGCGCCCGTCGATGGGCTCGTCGCGCGCGGTCGGAACGCTGCTCCCGGGCGAGAAGCTCTCGGGTGACCGCGTTTCGGGCGGGGCCGTCATCGCGCCGCCGGCGGCTCCGGCTGCCGCAGCGGCCCCGGCGGCGAACGGCGAGACCGAGCACGAAGGCGACGAAGCCGGCGCCCGCCGGAAGCGGCGGCGCCGCCGCCGTGGCGGACGCGGGACGGAAGCGGTTGCGACCGCGGCCTCCGCGATGCCGCCGCGCGCGGCCGGGGCCGGGACGGCGACCGCCGTGCTCGACGCCGACGCCGACGACGACGAAGACGAGGACTCCGGAGCGGCAGTCGCCGCCGGAACCGCCACGGGCGGGACCGACGCGGGCGGCGACCGCAAGCGCCGTCGCCGCCGCCGCCGCCGCCGCGGCCGCGGTGGAGCGGGCACCGGCGGAGAGAGCGTCGCGGCAGGCGAGGCGACCCCGTCGCAAGCCGTCCCCGACCGCCACATCTTCCGCGTCGACTCCGAGGGCGGCGCCCAGCCGACCGGCGAGACCGCGCCTCCGGCGCCGTCCCGCGCGATCGCGCCGTGGAACCGCCGCCGCGGCGAGGTCGCGGTCGAGCCGCCGCCTGCGGTCATCGTCCCGCCGCCCGAGCGGTCCGAGGCCGTGAAGGCTGCCCGGCCGTCACGCCGCCGCCGCACCGAACCGGCCGAAGCGCCGGTCCGCGGCGGTCAGCTCGAGGCCGCGGCACCGGTCCGCGCGCTGCCGCCCCCCGCCGACGACGCGGTCGCACCGCGCCGCGGCCGCACGCGGAAGGCCGCCGACGCTGCCGCGGCGGCGGCCGAGCCCGCGAAGGCGACGACCCCGGCTCGGAAGAGCACGGCCGCCAAGGCCGCTCCGGCCGCGGCGAAAGCCAAGAAGTCGACCGCCGCTCCGGCCGCTCGGCCGGCCGCCCCGAAGAAGGCGTCGGCCCGCGCAAGCACGGCGAAGAAGGCGGCGCCCGCGAAGGCCGCCGCCAAGAAGTCGACCGGGGCCGCCAAGAAGGCCCCGGCCGCAAAGAAGGCGGCCGCCGCCCGAAAGAAGCGCACCTAGCGCTTCGGCCGGGCGGCTAGTGCGCGGGCTGCGCCGAGCCGTTCTGCGCGATGCGGCCGTTGATGAAGTTCAGCGCGGCGACGAGCTGCGGGTCTTGCCCGATGTCGCCGGGGCGAATCTTCTGGTCCTTGGCGATCTCGCTCTTGATCTCGGGCTCGATCCCAACCGCGTTGATGTCGCGGCCCTTGGGCGTGAAGTAGCGCGCCGTCGTGATCTTCACCGCCGAGCCGTCGCGCATCGGGAAGATCGTCTGCACGACGCCCTTGCCGAAGGTCTTCGTGCCCACCAGCGTTCCGACGCCGGAGTCCTGGATCGCGCCGGCGGTGATCTCGGAGGCCGATGCGGTGTACTGGTTCACCAGCACCGCGAGCGGCCGCGGCGCGATCGCCGTGTTCTCTGCGTCGTACTCGGTGTCGGTCCCGGCGCGCGACTGCACGCTGACGATCGGACCGCTCGCGATGAACTTCGACGCGACGTCGACCGCGGCGTTGAGGTAGCCGCCGCCGTTGTACCGGAGGTCGAGGACGTACGCGCGCGCACCCTGCGCGTCGAGACGCTTCAGCGCGGTGCTGAGCTCCTGCGCCGTCGTCGCGCCGAAGACGGCGAGGTCGACGTAGCCGATGCTGCCCGGGAGCATCTTCGAGGTGACGCTCGGCTGATGGATCGTTTCGCGCGTGATCGTGACCGGTCCGAGCGCCTTCCCGCTGCGCTGGATCGTGAGCCGCACCTTGGTGCCGGGGTCGCCGCGCAGCACCTGCGTGACGCGCTTCTGCTGCACTTCGAGCGTCGTCGCCCCGTCGAAGATCTGCGCCATCGACTTCCCGTCGATCGCGGTGATCACGTCGTCGGTCTGCAGCCCCGCCTTGTCGGACGGGCCGTCGAGGATGACGTTCTCGACGTGGAGCAGGTGCGTCTTCTCATCGACGCTGTACGAGATCCCGACGCCGCCGAACGACGTGCCGTCGAGCCCTTCGTTGAGCGCCGCGTACTCCTTCGGCGAGAGGAAGACCGTGTAGCGGTCCTTCACCGAGGAGAGCACGCCGGCGATCGCCGCGTACGTGATCTGGGAGGACGGCGTGATCGAGTCGACCGCCTCGAGCTTCGAACCGTACTCGGTGACCGCCGTCGCGACCTCGCGGTTGAGCGCCTCGACGTTGCTGAAATCGTCGTCGCTGGCGTGCAGCGCCGGAAGCGCCGCGTTCGCGACCTTGTGCTTCTTGAGGTACTCGACCATCCCGGTGCGCGCGCCGTCGAGCGCCGCTTGGCGGTCGACCTTCTTGTAGAAGTCGGCCGTCAGATGCTTGTAGCTCAGGACGATCTGCTCGGTTTGAAGCGAGCTGAGCGTCGGCGAGGCGGCCGTGGCGGCCGGGACGTGCGCAGCGGTGAGCGCGAGCAGCGCGGCGAGGGCGAGGGGGACGAGGCGGCGTTTCATCAGTCGGTACTCTTGCTTTCGATGATCTTCTTGGCTGCG
>DASWSC010000132.1:0-7822 GCA_036402855.1 Candidatus Elarobacter sp.
GGATACGGGATCGTGAACGACGTGCGGTACTCGCGCACGAGCTTGTCCTCTTCGTGCACGTCGACGCCGACGACGCGCGTGTCGGCGTCGTGCGCCCTGGCGAACCGAACCATCGCGGGCTGTTCGCTGCGGCACGGTCCGCACCACGTCGCGAAGACGTTGACGAACACCACGGCACCGCGGTAGTCTCGCAGCCGGAACTCGGGTCCGTCGAGAACTTCCATGTTCCAGTCGACCGGTTTCCGCTCGGGTACCCAGGTGACGGCGTTCGGGCCGTGCAGGTGCGGCCTGCCGCCCGGTTCGCGCTGGACGTACGGCGGGGGACTCGGGGCGGCGACCTCGGATGGAACCGCGGCCGGCTCGTCGGCGGCGCGCGCGCACGGCGGGAAGCCGGACGCGGCGGCGGCCGTGACGGCGATGAATCGCACCCGTGGCATCATCACGATCCGGGGATACTGCGCGCGCGAGAGCGATTCCCACGGCACCGTAGAAGGTCGCGCCAATGGGCTCGAGCCGTCTTTCGGCGGGCGCCGCGGCCGTCGTGCTCGCGATCCTTCCGCTCACCGGCGCCGCTTCCGCGGCGCCGGCTTCCGGCGCGCGCACCGCGACGACGAACGAGGTCGTCCTCGAAAACCTGACGTGGACCGAGGTGCGCGATGCGCTGCGTGCCGGGATGACGACGATCATCGTCCCGGTGGGCGGCGTCGAGCAGAGCGGCCCGTACGTCGCGCTCGGGAAGCACGACCGCCGCGTCGCGCTGCTCTCGGTGCGGATCGCGCGGGCGCTCGGCAACGCGCTGGTCGCGCCGGTCGTCGCGTACGTTCCGGAAGGCTCGATCGCGCCGCCGGAGGGGCACATGCGCTTTCCGGGGACGCTCACCGTCCCCGACGAGGTCTTCGAAGCGACGCTCGAGTCTGCGGCGGAGAGCTTTCGGGCGCACGGCTTCACCGACGTCGTGCTGCTCGGCGATCACGGCGGCTACCAGCGCGATCTGCAGGCCGTCGTCGAGCGCCTGCGGCGGCGCTGGGGCTCCGACGGCGCCGTGCGGGTGCACGTCATCCCCGAGTACTACCGTGCGCGCGGCGGGCACGCCGGCCGCGACGATACGGCGCTGACGCTGGCGACCGCGCCGTCGATGGTGCGGCTGCGCGCGCTGCGCGCGGCGGCGCGTCCCGGCGCCTCCGACGGCGTCTACGGCGACGACCCGCGCGCTGCGACGGCGGCGCGCGGTCGAACGCTCGCCGACGCCCAGGTCGCCGCCGCGGTCGCCGCGATCCGCCGCGCCGTCGCGCGCCCGCGCAGGGCGCAGGTGTGAACGCGCGCCGGGCCTTGAACGCGATCGCCATCATCGCCGCGGCCGCCGCCGCGAGCGGATGCGCGCGCCCCTCGCCGCCGCCCGCGCGCGCAACGCCGGCCCCGCGGCCGTCCGCGGTGACGCGCGCGCCGGCCGCCGCGAACCTCGCCGTGCGGCCGCAGCTTCGCCACGATCTCGTGCGTGTCTACGTCCCCAATCGCGCCTCCGGCTACGTCTCGGTGATCGACCCGCGGACGTACCGCGTCGTGAAGCGGATCGCCGTCGGCGCCAGCCCGCAGCACGTCGTGCCGTCGTGGGACCTGCGCACGCTCTGGGTGACCAGCAACGGCCACGGCAAGACCGACGGAACGCTGACGCCGATCGACCCGCGCACGGGCAGAGCCGGCCGCACGATTCCCGTCGACGATCCGTACAACATGTACTTCACGCCCGACGGGAAGTCGGCGATCATCGTGGCGGAGGCGCGCGCCAGGCTCGACTTCCGCGATCCGCGCACGCTGCGCGTCCAGCGCGAGCTCGAAGTCCCCGGGTGCGCCGGAATCAACCACGGCGACTACTCGGGCGATCTTCGCTACGCGATCTTCACCTGCGAGTTCAACGGCCGGCTCGCCAAGGTCGACACGACGCGGCGCACGGTGCTCGGCTACCTGAAGCTCTCGAAAGGCGGGATGCCGCAGGACATCCGCGTCGGCCCGGGCGGCCGGACGTTCTACGTCGCCGACATGCACGCCGACGGCGTCTTCCTGATCGACGGGACGCGCTTCAAGGAGATCGGCTTCGTCCCGACCGGTCCCGGCGCGCACGGGCTGTACCCGAGCCGGGACGGGATGAAGCTGTACGTCGCCAACCGCGGCTCGCATGCGGTGCACGGCGTGCAGCCGCATGGGCCCGGCAGCGTGAGCGTGATCGCATTCGCGTCGCGCCGGGTGGTGAAGCGCTGGCGGATCCCGGGCGGCGGCAGCCCCGACATGGGCAACGTCAGCGCCGACGGGCGGACGCTGTGGCTCTCCGGCCGCTTCGACTACGCGGTCTACGCGATCGACACGGCGACCGGAAAGGTTCGCTCGATTCGCGTCGGCGCCGAGCCGCACGGTCTCACCGTGTGGCCGCAGCCCGGCCGGTACTCGCTCGGCCACACCGGGATCGCGCGCCGCTAAGCGACGAGCGCGCGAACCGCGACGATCCCGAGGTACGCCGCCGCGACGCCGGCGATGACGCTGCCGAAGCCGTACCAGATGCTCTGCACCGTGAACGCATCGCGGCTCAGGAGGTACGTCTCGTACGAAAACGTCGAGAACGTCGTGTAGCCGCCGAGGATCCCCGTCGCGAGAAAGACGCGCGCGTACGGCGTGAGCCCCATCCGCGTCTGCGCGAGCTGCAGCACGGCGCCGATCAGAAACGATCCGGTGACGTTGATCGTCAGCGTCCCCCACGGAAAGCCCGGGCCGAGCCGCTGCAGGAACCAGGTGCCGACCAGGAACCGGAACACCGAGCCGATCGCGCCCCCCGCCGCGACGGCACCGAGCGCCGCCCACTGGTTCACGCGCGCGCTCCCGTACGATAGATGACGCGCTGGATGCGCTCGAGCGTCACCAGGCCGTCGCCCAGCAGCGCCTCCAGGACCGGGACGAAGGCGCGCACCTTCTCCTCGTCGTCGACCACCTCGATTACGACCGGGAGGTCGGCGAGCGCTTCGACGGCGCGCTCCGATGCGATGCGCCGGCTCGCCCCGAACCCGCCGATCCCTTTGAACGCGGCGGCTCCGCGCAGCCCGTGCTCCAGCATCGCTTCGACGATGCGGCGCCGGTAGCGGCTCTCGGAGAGATAGATACGCATGAGCAGCGCGTCGTGCTCGATCGCCACGCGGCGCGCTTCGGCGCGCGGCGAGGTCGTCCCGGTACGGGCCGCGTAGCATCCCCGCGGAGGTCTTCCAGATGATCGGTGACCCCTCGTTCGCGGACGGACAGCTCCTGCGCATCTTCGTCGGCGAAGACGCGCATGCGGGCGGGCAGCCGCTGCACCTCGCGATTCTCGAGGGGCTGCGCCGCGCCGGCGTCGCGGGCGCGAGCGTCTTTCGCGGCGTCGAAGGGTTCGGCAGCCATCATGAGCTGCATCTGAACCGGCTCTTCGCGTTCGGTACGAGGATGCCGATCTTGATCGAAGTCGTCGACACCGAGGACGCGATCGGCGCGCTGCTTCCGCAGCTCGAAGCGATGGTCGACGAGGGCGTCATCACCCTGGAACGCGTCGCGTTCCGGCGCTTCGGCAAACGCTGAGCAGGAGACGCCGCCCCGTGTCGCATGACGACCCTGAGCCGAGCCGGCCTCCATCCGAGACGGAAGCGCGGGATGACGCCGCCGGCGGCGACAGCGCGTGCTGGCTGCACCAGGTGTGCGACGGCTGCGGCGCGATCGTCGACGCGCAGAACGGCCACCGTGAAGGCTGTCCCGAAGGCCGCTGAACCCTAGACGGAAAGAGGGCGCCGCTTCCGCGACGCCCTCTCCGAGCGGTTCTCGCCGCCGCGGACTACGTAGCCGCGGCCGTCGTCGCCGAGCCGACGGGTGCGGTCGGCTTCTTGGTGAGGAACGGCAGCACCGCGGCGACCAGCAGCATCACCGCGACGGGGATCAGCGCGTTGGTGAACGATCCCGTGGCGTCCTTGACCTTCGCCGCGACGATCGGCCCGACGATTCCCGCGACGCCCCACGCCGTGAGGATCATCCCGTAGTTCTGGCCGAGGAACTTCGTGCCGAAATAGTCGGCGTTGAACGACGGCATCGTGCCGAACCCGCCGCCGTAGCAGAGGAGCACGATCGCGAACGCGACCCCGACCGCGACGAAACTGTGCAGGCTGCCGAGGATGAAGAACACGACGACCTGGATCCCGAAGATCAGTACGTAGGCCCAGTTGCGCCCGATGCGGTCGGAAACGGCGCCCCAGAAGAAGCGGCCGAGTCCGTTGAAGACGGCGAGGAAGCCGTAGATCGGCGCAGCGACCGACGCGGCGGCGCCCGTCAGATCGCTGTAGATCGGCACCGCGTTCGAGATGATCAGGATGCCGGCGGTGACGTTCAGGAACAGCATGAGCCACAGCAGGTAGAACTGCCCCGTGCGAAGCGTCTGCTGCGGCGTGTAGCTGTAGCCGCTCTGCGCCGCCTGCGCAACCGCGCCCGAGACGGAGTAGCCGGCGGGCGGGTTCTTCATGAAGGTCGCGCATATCCCGCCGAGGATCAGGAAGATCACTCCCGACCAGACGAAGATCGACATCACCGCCGCGGTGTCGGCGGCCGTGATCGGGAACTGCGAGGGATCGAACGCCGTTCCGGCCTTCGTCGCCGCGTCCTTCGCGGTGATGTACGCGCCGGCGTGTTTCGCGGCGTCGGCGAACGCGCCGATGCGCGGTACGACCTGGTTGTAGAAGAACGCTCCCAGACCGAAGCCCATGACGACCATCCCGCTGGCCAGGCCGCGCTTGTCGGGGAACCACTTCGTCACGGTCGCGACCGGCGTGATGTAGCCCATGCCGAGCCCGAGGCCGCCGATCACGCCGTACGTGAGGTAGATCCACCACACGCCGAGCGAGGTCGTCCCCAGCCCCGCGAGGATGTTTCCGAGACCCCACAGCACGACCCCGGCGATCGTGACGTTCCGCGGGCCGGCGCGATCTTGCCAGCGGCCGCCGATCACGGCACCGACGCCCAGGAAGAAGATCGCCAGGGCGAAGGCCCAGGTGGTCGTCGTATTCGACCAGTGCTGCGTCGCGATCAGCGGACGCGTGAAGATGCTCCACGAGTAGACGGTGCCGAGGCAGATCATCACGATCACCCCGGCCCATGCGATTGCCCAGCGGTTCGTGCCCGCCGCGGTTGATGCCATGCAGGACTCCTTGAAGCTGGTACGCCGTTCGCCCGGCGTCTGTTTGGACGTTTGTCGATTGATTGGGGTCATGACGCTCGGCTCCTCTTCCGGCCCGAGCCAAAATCCAGCAGGCCCGTCGGATCGTCTACTCTCCGGACACCCGGTCCCGGGCGGTCCGGCCACCACATCAGGAGACACCGATGATCCGATTCCGCATGGCGGCGCTGGCGGCGCTCGCCGGTTCCCTCACCGCCGCGACCCTTCCGGCCGCCGCGCAAGACGCGATGGGAGGCGCCCACGCCGACCATGCCCGCTACTCGCCCGCCCAGGTCTACACCGGCGCCCCGAACTTGCCGCTGACCCTCTCCGTCGTCGTCGCCGGCGGCGGCCCGGCCGCGTTCGACTCGACCAAACTGGTCGGCGTCCTCGCAGGCTCGCTCACGAGCGCCGAAGTCGCGAAGCTCTCGAACCAGTTCGGCGCCGACAACGTCGGCTCGTTCCTCAAGACGTTCGACTTCGTCATTTCGGACGCGCTGGCACTCGTCAAGAAGAACAACGTCGCGCTCCCGTCGGCTCCGGCACCCGCGCCCGGCGACGGAAAAGCGCTCGCGGCCGCGCTCTACGGCGCAGGCGTCACGCCGGCCGGCACCTTCGACGTCGAGTACATGCTCGATCGCCTCGTGACGCATCCGCTGCACGTGCAGATCATGAACGACATCGACGCGAATCCTCAGCTCGGCGCGAAGGCGGACGGGAACTACCATGCGGTTCTCACGCAGGCGATGCTCGACCTGAAGGCGGCCTACTCGCTCTAGGGGCTGGGGGCTGCGGTGGCGCGGCGGGGGCGCGATGTCACCGTGACGGGGACGCTCCCTTCGCGCTTCGTGCGCTCCGGTCGCTCCCGCTCCGTCGCCTCTCGCGCATCCTGCGCTTCGGCGACTCCGCGAGGCCCCGGCACGGTGACATCGCGCCCCCGCCTTTGGGACGATTGCCTGCCTCCGCGTACCGCGTCGGCCGAGCCATCCACGTCCGTCGCGTCACGCGGGTCATCCGTGCACCCGAGGGCATCGTGGCTTTTGTGTCACCCCGAGCTTGTCGAAGGGTGCGCGAAGATCATCGCCTTGGGGATGGGGCGGGGCCTTTGAAGACCGCGAAGAGCAGCAGCATCGAGGGGATCACGACGACCGCGCCGCACGCGACGGCGATCAGGAAGGCGCTCAGCGTGCCGGGCGGTGAGGCGGCGGACTGGAGCGTCCAGCGGCCCGGGACGATGCTCGGCGCTTGCGCGCCGAACCAGCCGGCGAGAACGGCGACGACCTCGGCGCCGGCGGCGATTCGTGCGAGCGTGTCGCGGCGGCGCGCGAGGAGCAGCATCACGGTGATGCCGAGCAGCATCGCGGCGATGATCGCCACGCGTGCGGTCGGTGCGGTGAGGGCGCGGTAGAAATCCGGCTCGGCGGTGCGCGCGAGGAGCGCGGGGACGAGGCCGATGATCCAGACCGCGATCGTCGCTCGGACGGCTCGGCGGCGGAAGTCGTCGCGGAGCGCGGGGTCGGCGGTCTCGCGGACGAGGAAGACGGCGGCGATCTGCGCGCACAGTGCGACGTTGAAGAGGCCGACGGCGAGCGCGAAGGGCGACGTCCACGCGTAGCGGCCGGTGGCGAGTGCGCCGGCGGCGTCGCCGAGGAAGAACGGCGCGATGATCGAGGAGCTGCCGAAGACGATCGTCCAGGTGCGGGCGAGCGGGACGTTGTCCGCGGTATAGTTTCGGAAGACGAACGCGGCGCCGCGCAGGACGATTCCGGCGAGGCCGAGCGTCAGCGGCGCGTTGAGGTACGTCGAGAAGTCGGCGTACGCCGCGGGGAAGCACGTGAAGAGCGCGACCCAGGCGAAGATCAGCCAGACGTGGTTCGACTCCCATACCGGGCCGATCGCGTTGGAGATGGTGTCGCGCTGCGCGTCGCGGCGCGGACCGCTCGCGAGCAGGTCCCACACGCCGCCGCCGAAGTCGGCCCCGCCGAAGACGGCGTACAGCGTCAGCGCGGCGAGCGCGACGGCGGCTGCGAGCGCCACGGTCGTCATCGTGCGGAATCCTCGGTCAGGCTCGTGCGCTCGCCGTGGTGCGATGCCGTGCCGACGCGCCGCAGCAGCCACCAGCATGTCGCGGCGAGGATCACGTAGATGACGGAGAAGGCGTAGAACTGGAGGTCCAGGCCCGGCGCGATCGTGACGGCGTCGGTGGTGCGCAGCAGGCCGCGTGCGATCCAGGGCTGGCGGCCGAACTCGGTCACGAACCAGCCCGCTTCGGTGGCGATCACGGAGAGCGGGCCGCAGATCGCGATTCCGGTCAGGAGCAGGCGGGGCAGCTCGCGCTTGCGCAGCGCGGTGATCGTCCAGATCAGCGCGACCAGCAGCAGCAGGGACGCGCTGCCGACCATCGTGTCGAACGAGTAGTGCACGATCGGGACCGGCGGACGGTCGTCGGGTGCGACGCGGTCGAGGCCGACGACTTCGGCGTTCGGGTCCCAGGCGACCAGCAGGCTCAGCGCGTTGGGGATCTCGATGCCGTAGCGCACGCCGTCGCTGCCGACGAGGCCGCCGATCGTGACCGGTGCGTGGCGCTGCGTGTGAAGGACGGCTTCGAGCGAG
>DASWSC010000133.1:0-11193 GCA_036402855.1 Candidatus Elarobacter sp.
CGGCGCATTGGTCGAGTCGCGGCTCGCCGCCCTGCCGAACGTGGAGATCCGCCGTGAAGAGATCACGGCGATCCCGGCGAGCGGCACCGTGATCGTCGCGTGCGGGCCTCTGCCGTCCGACGCGTTGGCGAACGCCGTCGACGCGCTGGTCGGCGGGCGCCTGCACTACTACGACGCGGCCGCGCCGATCGTCGCGCTCGATTCGCTCGATCTCTCGGTGATGTACCGGAAGTCCCGGTACGACAAGGGGCAGGGCGAGGACTACCTCAACATCCCGCTCGATCGTGAGACGTACGCGCGGTTCATCGAGGATCTGCGGACGCTTCCGAAGCACCAGCCGCACGGGTTCGAGGCGGATGCGGAGTCGGGCGACGTTCCGTATTTCGAAGGCTGCCTGCCGATCGAGGAGATGGCGGCGCGCGGTGAGGACGCGCTTCGGTTCGGGCCGCTCAAGCCGGTCGGGCTGCGCGATCCGCGGACCGGGAAGACGCCCCACGCCGTGGTGCAACTGCGGAACGAGAACGCCGAAGGGACGGCGCTCAACCTCGTCGGGTTCCAGACGCGGTTGACGTGGCCGGCGCAGAAAGAGGCGTTCGGGAAGCTGCCGGGACTGTCGGAAGCGGAATGGCTGCGGCTCGGCGTGATGCACCGCAACACGTTCGTCGACTCGCCTCGGCTGCTGACGGCGGGGCTGCGGCTGCGCGCGCATCCGCGCGTCTTCTTCGCGGGACAGATCACCGGTGCCGAAGGCTACGTCGAGGCCGCGGCGTGCGGGATGATGGCCGGGATCGGGGCGGCGCGCGAGGTGCTCGGGCTTCCGGCGGTCACGGTGCCCGCCGATACGGCGCTCGGCGCGGTGGTCGCGCATCTGCAGAATGCGGAGTCGCCCGACTTTCAGCCGGCGAACGTGACCTGGACGTTCTTCTCGCCGCTCGCCGAGACGATTCGCGACAAGCGCGCCCGGCGCGCGAAGCTCGCCGAACGCGCGCTCGGGAACATCGAAGCGTTCGCGGCGGAGGTCGCGCCTCGGCAGGCGGCGCTGGCGAGCGGCAGCCGCAGTGCAACCGGCGCGTCCTCCCCGGAGTAGCTAGCCGGGATGGAGATTCGGTCGACGACGATCTGTGCCGTCCGGCGAGACGGGACGATCGCGATGGCGGGCGACGGGCAGGTGACGGTCGACAAGACCGTGATGAAGCACGGCGCGCGCAAAGTGCGCACGATCGCCAACGGCAAGGTGCTCGCCGGGTTCGCCGGGAGCGCCGCCGACGGCATCACCCTGCTCGAGAAATTCGAGGGCAAGATGAGCGCGTACAAGGACAACGTGCTGCGCGCCGCCGTCGAGCTGGCCAAGGACTGGCGCCAAGATCGCGCGCTGCGCCGGCTCGAGGCGCTCCTGGTCGTCGGGACGCCGGAGCACCTGTTCGTGCTCAGCGGGACCGGCGACGTGATCGAGCCCGACGAAGGCGTCGCGGCGATCGGCAGCGGCGGCCCCTACGCGCAAGCGGCGGCGATGGCGCTGCTCGGCCATTCGGCGCTCGACGCCGGGCAGATCGCGCGTGAGGCGCTGCGCATCGCCGGCCGCATCGACATCTACACCAACGACGACGTTCAGGTGCTGACCCTTCCGTGAAAGCCGCCCAAGACCTCACCCCGCGCGAGATCGTCGCCGAGCTCGACCGGTACATCGTCGGACAGGCCGACGCGAAGCGCGCGGTCGCCGTTGCGATGCGCAACCGCTACCGGCGCGAGCGGCTCCCCGAGGCCGTTCGCAAAGAGGTCGCGCCGAAGAACATCCTCATGATCGGCCCGACGGGGGTCGGTAAGACCGAGATCGCGCGGCGGCTCGCAACGCTCGCCGGTGCGCCGTTCATCAAGGTCGAGGCGACGAAGTACACCGAGGTCGGCTACGTCGGGCGTGACGTCGAGTCGATGGTCCGCGACCTCGCGGAGGCGGCGGTGCGCATGGTCTCCGACGAGCGGCGCGCCGACGTGAAGGACGCCGCCGACGCGGCCGCGGTGGAGCGGATCGTCGACGTGCTCCATCCCGAGACCCGCGCGCCGCAGGCGCAGCAGGCGAATCCCTTCGCGGCCTCGCTGGGCTCGATCTTCGGCAACGCGTTCACGCAGCCGCAGCAGGCGGCGACGCAGACCGCGAGCCGGACGCTCCCGGAGGACGAGTCGGCGCGCATCCGCGCGACCGCGAAAGCCGACGTCGAGCGCGGCTTCTACGACGTGCGGCTGATCGAGATCGAGGTCGAGGAGTCGCAGCAGCTCCCGATCGGGATGATCGGGGGCGGCGAGCCGGGCGGGATGGGCGGCGGCGACGTCGGCGAGATGCTCGGCGGTCTGCTGCCCAAGAAGCGCGTGCAGAAGAAGGTCACGGTCGCCGAGGCGCGGCGCGTCTTCGCGCAGCAGGAAGCCGACAAGCTGATCGACATGGACGCGGTGAAGCGCGAAGCGCTGCGGCGCGCCGGCGACCACGGAATCGTGTTCATCGACGAGATCGACAAGGTCGCCGGGCGCGAAGGCTCACGCGGACCCGACGTCTCGCGCGAGGGCGTGCAGCGCGACATCTTGCCGATCGTCGAGGGCAGCACGGTTCAGACGAAGCACGGGCCGCTCTCGACCGATCACGTCCTCTTCATCGCGGCCGGCGCGTTCCACGTCTCGAAGCCCTCCGACTTGATCCCGGAATTGCAAGGCCGCTTCCCGGTGCGGGTCGAGCTCGGCTCGCTGACGGCGGCCGACTTCGAGACGATCCTGACCCAGCCGGAGAACGCGCTGATCGGTCAGTACAAGGCGCTGCTCGGCGCCGACGGCGTCGACCTCGATGTGACCGTCGACGCCATCTCGGAGATCGCCGAGATCGCGATGCGCGTGAACGAGCAGACCGAGAACATCGGCGCGCGCCGCCTGCACACCGTACTCGAACGCGTCCTCGACGAGATCGCCTTCCGCGCTCCCGAAGAGGGCGGCCACGTCGTCGTCGACGGCGCCTACGTCCGCGACCGGCTCGAATCGATCGCCGGGAACTCCGACCTCTCCAGCTACATCCTGTAGGCCGGAAGCGGCTTGCTACCGCCGTGCTGCGACGACGCGACGGGTGCCGCAGCGCGGCGTCACGGCGAGGCGCTGCGAGCGGATGCGGTCGGGCGCGGTGATCTCGAGCGCGACCCAGGGCGCGGCGCCGCGCGGCGTCCAGTCGTCGCGCACCGCTTGCGCGAACGCCCCGTCCCCGGCGAAGGACAGGCGGCCGGTCCGCGACGACGTCCCGTCGCTGCGGACGAACCGGTACGTCACCTCGCGCGCGGCGACCGTATCGTAGGCGACGATCGTCGCGGTGCTCACGACGGCGCAGGAGCCGGCCGAGACTGGGCGGGCGGCGAGGGTGACGGCGACGCTCCCGGCCACCGACGGGGCCGGGCTGGTCGCAAGCAGCGCGAGGAGGGCGCCCGCGAGAACGCGCATCGTAGCGGTATCGTACCCCCGCGCCCCTTACGCGACGCTTACGTCAGGCGGTTGATCCATGAACGAACGTCTCTCGCGGGGCCTCGCGCTCCGAGCGCTGGCCGCACTCCCCGTCTCCGCGCTTGCCGCGGGCGCGGTGCTGTCGCCGGCGCAAGCCGCCGACAACAAGAAGCAGTTCAAATACCAGGACAAGCCCGGCCCGAGGGGTCAGAAGTGCGCCGGATGCCGCTTCTTCCGCAAGCCGGACAAGTGCACGATCGTGACGGGGAAGATCAGCCCGAACGGGTGGTGCATCGCTTGGGCGAAGTAGGTTCGAGCGATCGGCCGGCCGCCGGAACTCGGACGCTCCGCGGGAAGTTCTACAGGAAAGCACCCATGGCGTACATCCGCGAAATCCTCACCGACGGTCATCCCACGCTGCGCAAGGTCGCGAAAAAGGTCGATCCGGCCGACATCGCCGACCCGATGTTCCAGCAACTGCTCGACGACATGTTCGAGACGATGTACGACGCGCCGGGGATCGGGCTAGCCGCGCCGCAGATCGGCGTCTCGAAGCGCATCTTCACGGTCGACCTTCAGGACGACGACGACCGGCACGGGCCGCTCGTGGTGATCAACCCCAAGTTCACCGTGACCGAAGGCGAGG
The DNA here is from genome assembly GCA_036402855.1 of Candidatus Elarobacter sp. Lineage (GTDB taxonomy): Bacteria > Vulcanimicrobiota > Vulcanimicrobiia > Vulcanimicrobiales > Vulcanimicrobiaceae > Vulcanimicrobium. The sequence goes on from DASWSC010000133.1 coordinate 4,115, forward strand.
TCGAGTCGGTCGAAGGCTGCCTCTCCGTCCCGGGGATGGTCGGCGACCTCACGCGCCACGAGCGCGTCGTCTGCACCGGCCTCGACCGCAACGGCAAGAAGATCACGCTCGAAGGGACGGGACTCTTCGGGCGCTGCCTGCAGCACGAGATGGACCATCTCGACGGCGTGCTCTACATCGACAAGGCGAAGAACGTCCGTCCCGCGACGACCGACGAGGAAGTGGAGGAAGTCGAAGCGGTCGCTTCCGGCGCTCGCTGAAGGTCGTCTTCTTCGGGACCAGCGAGTTCGCGGTCCCCGTCCTGCACGCGGTCGGGGACGCCCACGACGTGATCGCGGTCGTCACCCAGCCGGACCGGCCCGCCGGACGCGGCCAGAAGCTGGTCGCGACGCCGGTGAAGCGCGCGGCCGACGCGCGCGATCTACGGGTGTTCACGCCGGAGAAGCTGCGGCCGTTCGCCGAGGAGGCGCGCGGGCTCGGTCCCGAGGCGTTCGTCGTGGCGTCGTACGGGAAGATCGTTCCGCAGATGCTCCTCGATCTCGTCCCCGTCGCGTTCAACGTGCACCCTTCGCTGCTGCCGCTCTACCGCGGCGCGACGCCGCTGCAGTCGGCGATCCGCGACGGCCGCCGGGAGACCGGCGTGACGATCATCGCGATGGACGCCGGGATGGACACCGGCGACGTGCTGCTGCAAGAACGCACGCCGATCGGCGTCGAGGAAACCTACGGCGAGCTGCACGACCGGCTCGCGCGGCGCGGCGCCGAGATGGCGGTCGAGGCGCTCGGCCGCTACGCGGACGGGACGCTGGAACGCAGGCCGCAGCACCAGGTCGCGGCCCAGCTCGGCATCGATGATGAGGACATCGCGCGAACCCTGACGCGGCCGCTGCGCAAAGACGATCTCGCGATCGACTGGAGCCGCCCGGCTCGCGCGATCGTCGATCAGGTCCGCTCGCTGGCGCCGCAGCCGCTCGCGCGCGCCGCGTTGTTCGGCGAGCCGCTCAAGATCGAGCGCGCGCACGCCGTCGACCTCGCGCACCTCGCGAGCGAGCTCGGCGGCATCGTTTCGGCGCCCGGGGAGCCGCAGCTCGTCGTCGGCGGAGCGCGCGGTCACTACCGCACCTACGGTATGACCCCGCGCGGGGACGAAGCCGTCGTGGTCGACCGCCTCATCGCGCCGAACCGCGGGTCGATGACGGGCGAAGCCTATGCGCAGGCCGCGCTGCAGCGGTTCGGGCGAACCCTCGGATGAGCGAGCGTCCCGTGAGCGCACGCGAGGTCGCGCTGCAGGTCTGCCGCGATGTCTTCGGACCGCATCCGCGAGGCGCACGCGAGGCGCTCGACTACCGCTTGCGCAAGACGGCGCTCGCGCCGCGCGACCGCGCGTTCGCGACGGAGCTGGCGTACGGCGCGATCAAGATGCGGCGGTTCCTCGACTTCGAGCTGCAGCCGTACGTCGGCGAGCGCGGCGCGACCCTCCCGCAGCCGATCGCCGAGATCCTGCGGCTGGGACCGTATCAGCTCCGCGCGATGGGCGGCGTCGAAGCGTACGCCGCCGTCTCCGAGAGCGTCGGCCTCGCGCGCAAGTACGGCCACAAAGGGACGGCCGGGCTCGTGAACGCGGTGCTGCGCCGCGTCGCGACCGAGCCCCCGCGGGAGGCCGACCTGGCGACGCGCGCGTCGCTGCCGACCTGGGTCGTGAGCCACTGGAGCGAGCGGTTCGGCGAAGACCGGCTCGAGGCGATCCTCGGCGGCGTGAACGCGCCGGCGCCGGCCGCGCTCTGCGTCGACCTGCGCAACGTCTCGCGCGACGAAGCGCAGGCCGCGCTCGGCGATGCGGGGATCGCCTCGTCGCCGAGCCCGATCGCGCACGACGTCCTCATCCTCGGCGCCGAAGCGTCCGCAATGGAGGCGGAACGCCTCGCGCAGCACCGCTGGCACCAGCACGCCGAGTCCGCGGCGTTCCCCGTCGACATCCTCGACCCGCAGCCGGGGCAGCGCATCGTCGAGCTGTGCTGCGGGCGGGGCAACAAGACGCTGCAGATCGTGAGCCGCACGCGCGACGGCGCGACCGTCCTCGCGCTCGACGACGACGCGCGCAAGCTGGCGCAGACCGCGACGCGCCTCGAAGCCGCGGGGATGACGTCGGTCGCGCTGGTCGAAGCCGACGCGACGACGATGAAGCCGGCGGCGGACGCGGACTCGGTGCTGCTCGACGCACCGTGCTCCGGGTTGGGGATACTCGGCCGCCAGCCGGAGGCGCGCTGGCGCAAGCAGCCGGAGGACCCCGAGCGCATGGCGCGCGTGCAGCGGAAGCTGCTCGACGCGGCCGCCGGCGGCGTCAAGCCCGGCGGAACGCTGGTCTATGCGGTCTGCTCGACCGATCGGCGCGAGGGCGAGGACGTCGTCGACGCGTTCCTCGGCGAGCACGCCGAGTTCGCGCGCGACGCGATCCCGGAACGCTACGCGCCGCTGCTGACGCCGTTCGGCGACGTGCTCGTTCCGCCGGGGATCAACGGCCGCGACGGGTTCTTCATCGCGCGGCTGAAGCGCGCGCCGTGAACGTCTTCGCGCGGGTGGAGAACGCATGCGCGCGCGTCGTCGAGGACGCGTTCGCCCGCGTCTTTCCGAGCGCGCTCGACCCGGCGCAGATCGCACGGCGTCTCGTCGCGACCGCGCAGGCGTCGCCGACCGACCTGTACCTGGTCCGCGTCCACCCCACCGATTACGCGCGCTTCGCCGACGACCGCGACTTCCTCGAGGGGCGCTGGAGCGCGATGCTGCGCGAAGCGCTCCCGCCGGACCGCGCCGCGGCGGCGCGCGTCGTTCTGGACGAAGATCCCGACGTCGTCTCCGGCTCGCTCGCAATCGAAGCGGTCGTCGAGGAGCGCGCTCAGGCGCTCGCGCTCGAGCGGCCCGACGGAACGCGCGTCGACGTCCGCGACGGCCTCACCCTCGGCCGCGCCGACGACAACGACGTGCGGCTGCGTGACGCGCGCGCCTCGCGCTACCACGCCCGGATCATCGCCGACGGCACCGGCTGGAGCGTCGAGGACCTCGGCTCCTCGAACGGGACGTTCGTCGACGGCGCCGAGGTCCGGCGCTCGCGCCTCGACCGGGGGCAGACGCTGACGCTCGGCGACACGCCGCTCAAGGTCATCGACGCGGTCGCATGACGGACCCGCGCCTGCTCACCCTCGGCCTGGCCGCAGCCTTCGCAGCCTACGTCGCCCTGATACGCGACCGGCGCGGCGCGCCGCCCGCCCGCGCGATCGAGGCGTCGATCCCGACCGGGATCGAGTTTACCGTCGCCCACGCGGGGACGATCAAGACGCGCCGCTTCGGACGGCGTATACTGGTGGGACGGGCACCGAGCGCCGATCTCCGCCTCGACGATCCGCGGGTGAGCAGGCTTCACGCGCGAATCGAGATGCGGGACGACGGCGTTTACGTGGAAGATCTCGGCAGCCGCAACGGTACGGCGGTCGACGGCAAGGCCGTCACCGAGCCGCGGCGGCTGTCGGTCGACGACGAGGTGACCGTGGGATCGGCAGCGCTCGTCTTCCGAGGAGTCGGTGCATGGAGATAGCGGTCGGAACGCGACCGGGGGCCCCTCAGCGCGGGAGCGACGAGGCATACGTCGCGGAGATCGTCGCGCCCGGGATCGTGCTGCTCGCCGTCGCCCACGGTTTCGGCCGCATCCGCGAGCGCGCCGCGCCGACCGTCGCCGCGCACGCGGTCCGCGACAGTCTGCGCCGGCGCGTCCGCTCCGAACGCCGCGACCCGCGAGCGGCGTTGGCCGCCGCGTTCTCCGCGGCCAACGCGCGCGTGTACGCGCACTCCGGCAGCACGGACGACTACGTCGCCTCCGGCACCTCGCTGACCGCGGCGCTGATCGTCGGCGACCACGCGTTCGTCGGGCACGTCGGCGGGACGCGCGCCTACCTCGGCCGCGACGGCGTGCTGACCACGCTGACCTCCGACGACGCCGTCGGCGAAGGACCGCTGCGGCTCCTCACCCGCACGCTCGGAACGCAGCCGACGCTCGAGCCGAGCCTGGCGCACCTGCGGCTCATGCACGGTGACGCGCTGGTCCTTTCCAGCGGCGCGCTCCACGAGTTGCTCGACGACGACGAGATCGCCGACGCGCTGCGCGCCTCGGCTTCCTCCGAGGACGTCACCGCGCGGCTGCTCGCGATCGCCGGAATTCGCGGCGACGGGGCCGCGACCGTCATCGTCGGCCGGGCGTTCAACGAAGTCGCGCCGGAGCCGCGGGGCCGCCGGCCGCACATCCGCGATGCGATGATCGCGCTGCTCGCGATGCTCGCCGCCACGATCGTCGCGATCGTGATGCTGCACGGGATGTTCGCCGGGGCGTGAGCTCCAGGTGACCACGGCGGAGGCGCTGCCGCGGCTGCGGGCGAGCGCGCCGATGCTGCTCGCCCTCCTGCTCGCGGCGCTGACGCTGCGCCTCGCGCCGCCGAGCGCGCTCGTCCCCGACTGGCTTCCGATCGCGCTCGGCGTCGTCGCGCTGGCGTGGCCGATGGTGCGGCCGGCGAACGTGACGCGCGACGACACGCTTCCCGCGCTCGCGGTGCTCCTCTCCTCGATCGGTCTGGCGCTGGTCGCGCGGCTGAATCCGGACCTGGCGCACAAGCAGATCGGCCTGCTCGCGTTCTCGCTGGTGCTCGCGGTCGCCGCGGGGCCGGCGTTCGCGCGCTTCCGCGTGCTGGCCGCGTACAAGTACATCTGGATTCTGTGCACGATCGCGCTGTTCGTCGCGCTCGCGCTGTTCGGTCAGGAAGTGAACGGCGCGCGCTTGTGGATCCGCGTCGGCTCGCTGCAGTTCGAGCCGGTCGAAGTGATCAAGCTGCTGATCGTGCTGTTCATGGCGTCGTACTTGAACGACACCGCCGACGTCATCGCGCGCACGCGCCCGTGGTCGCTGCGCTCCAATGCGAAGTACCTCGGGCCGCTGTTCCTCGGCTGGGGCGTCTCGATGGGGATCCTGGTGTTCGAGCACGACCTCGGAATGGCGATGCTGCTGCTCGCGACGTTCGTCGCGATGCTGTACGTCGCGACGCGCCGGATCGATCTGGTCGCCGGCGCGACCGCGATCTTCGGCCTTGCGGCGTGGTGGGCGGCGACGCACTTCTCGTACGTCGAGCGGCGCATCGCGGTGTGGAAGGACCCGTTCCACGACCCGCTCGGCGCAGGGTACCAGGCGGTGCAGTCGCTGTTCTCGCTCGCCAACGGCGGGCTGTTCGGGACGGGCTACGGTCAGGGCCGCCCCGACTACATCCCGGAGGTCGCCACGGACTACGTCTACGCCGCCTTCGGCGAGGAGTGGGGCGCGATCGGCTCGATCGTGCTGCTGGCGATCTTCCTGGCCGTGGTGCTCCGCGCGCTCCGCGTGGCGGGCCGCCAGCCGGACCTCTACGCGAAGCTCCTGGCGACCGGTCTGGCGGCCGTTTTCGGCTTCCAGGTGGTGATCATCGTGGGGGGCGTCCTGCGGCTCTTCCCGCTGACGGGGATCACCTTGCCGTTCATTTCCTACGGCGGCAGCTCGCTGGTGACCAACTTTCTGCTGATCGCCCTGGTGTGGGCGATCTCGAGCGAACGCCGGGAGGCGCCTGCTTCGTAAAGATCCCGTACAGATCGCGATTTTTCGAGGTGTTCAAGCGAGCGGTCTGTGGATTATCTGGTCTGCCCTGTGGGTAAGCGACGGACCCGGCAATTTCCGCTAAATCTTCATAGCGGGGCGCCGATAGCCAAAGGACCACCCATGCAGGACCAGCAGACTCGTCCGCCCACCGATGAAGAGCGGGCGTATCCGGAATTCGACCGCCGCCGCGGCCCGCGGCGTGCTGGTCTGAACGGCGAGATCGACGCGTCCTTCGAGCGGCGCCAGACCGATCGGCGCAAGAAGAAGCCCGGAATTGCCGGCCTGATCGGCGCGATCCTCGGCCACCGTCGCGCCGAAGAGAAGAACGAAGCCTAACCGCCTTAGTCGGCGTACGGGATCGGCATCGCCGTAAGGCTGAAGCCGAACTGCTCCTGAACTTGGAGCTCGAGGTCACAGATCTGCAGGCTCAAGTCGTCCAGACGTGACGCCGGCATCGGGATGAAGTAGTCGAAGTCTTCGTCTCCGGGCGACAACCGGCTGACGTCGCCCACGATCCGGGCGATTCCAGCCACGAAGAACGCCTCCGCCTTGCGAAGCTCGCGGCGGAGCGCGTCGACTCCAGGGCCGTAGTGATAAACCGCAGTGCTCATAGTAGTGCCTCGACGTCCTCGATGATCCTATTCGCCCAGTTGAGGTGGCGATCCGCCGTCGTTCGGCTATACGGCTCGGGTACGGTTCCGTAGCCGTAATCCGCGAATCTCCGGTCCTTTTGTAACTGGTCAACGTATCGATATGCGTCTTCATCCTCGAGTCGGCCGGCGCGCGAGATACCGGGGCCTCCCCCGACGACGGAGCCGCTGTTTTGCCCAGAGTACAGGGCTTTGACCACGTTGGGCAGCGCTTGATGCGTGAAGTGTCGCTCCGCGTCTCGCGCGGCACCGCGGCGGAACGTGACATGGTGCTCTTCGGCCGCTTGCCGGGCGTACGTAAACACGAGATAATACCGGCGCGCAATGGCCTGAAGGAACGAGCCGCCGGCGTGAAGCGTGTCCGATGCGCGCTCAAGCCGCGTGGCGAGCGCAACGAATTCATCGTGCTGCATCGCTACGCGGCGAGATCGTAGGCGAAAAGCGACTCGAGGATCGCGGCCATCGCCGGATCGAGCGAGCGCAACCGCGCGCGCGTGGCGCGCGGCCACGGCGAGCGTGCGTCGTTGGCCTCGACCCATGCGCGGAGCGACTCGGCGAAATATTCGTCGAGCCCCGAGGCGGCGTACGGCGTGACGAACGCGCGTGCATTGCGGAACGCGCGGCGGACGCGCGGATCGACGCCGCTCAGGTAAACGCCGCCGCCGAGCGCGCAGTCGAGCGCGTGCGCGAACTCGTGCGCAACCGTCATCGGCGACGACGAGCGCAAGTACACCGTACGTTCTTCGACCACGAACAGTCCGGCC
>DASWSC010000134.1:0-12602 GCA_036402855.1 Candidatus Elarobacter sp.
TCTCGACGCCGATCAGCGCGTCGGGATTCTCGACGCGAAACTTGTCGACGAGCTGTTCGATCAGCTCGTCACGGTGCGCGACGACGACGGTGACATCGCCGGGACGCAGCGAGAGCAGCTTCGGCAGCGTCGCGATCACGACCGACTTGCCGAGCCCGGTCGCGAGCGAGACCAGCTGGCTGCGCACGCCGCGCGCGCGGTGCTCGAGAATCGCCTGCTGCGCTTCGACCTGGTACGGACGAAGGTGCGGCGCTCGCGGTCGTTCCGCGCGGCTCGCGTGGTCGTGCGCCTGGCGACGCCGCGGCCGCGTCACGGCGGCCGGGGTCGCGTCTTGTAGTTCCATTGCACCTTGGAGGTGGAAGCGCTCCGTCGCTCCTCGACGGGGCGAGAGGACCGGTTCGAGGCACTCGCGTGCCGTCAAGAGCCGGGTTATTGGGGCGTTACGTTCAGAGAACCCGCTCTTGACTCCTCGGTTGCGCTCGCCTTTCGAGATCTGAACGATGCGCCGTGGTCAGGTGTCGCGTTCTCGCCGAACATCATATCGGCGGGTGAACCGACGGTCTTGAGGGCCGAAGCGTCCGCCGCGTCACCCCATCACCCCGGAGTCACATGTCCTCACGCCGCTTGGCTGTACCGCCGCCGTACGCGCTCGCGTCCGTCGCGCTGGTCATGCTCGCCGCCGCGATCTTCCCGTTCGCACATCGTCTGCTGCCCCAGCTCGGCCCGCTCGCCCCCGCGTCGCTGATCGCCGCGTCCGCGGTCGAGGTCGCGACGTTCGGCGTGCTGGTCGCGCTCTACGCGCGCGTCCCGCGCCGCTCGACGGCGATCCTGGCGCTCGCCTACCTGGGCTGCGCGACGCTGACCGCGATCCAAGCGGGCTGCCTGCCGCTGGGTTTCGACGACGGCCCGTTCTTCCACGTCGGGCTCGGCGTCGCGCCGCTGCTCTACGTCGCGCGGTCGATCGGGTTTGCCGGCTGCGCCTTCGCCTACGCCGCGCTGCGCGGGCCGCAGGAGCGCGTGCTCGCAGCCGGGCCGGCGCGACGCTATCTCTTCGCCGCGTCGGCGCTCGCGGTCGCCTCCACGACCCTGGTCATCGCGGCGGCCGTCCGCTTCGGCCCCTCGTTCGCGCTCGTCCCGGCCGGCGACGCGCCGGCGCACGGCGTCCCCGGCGCACTGGTGCTCTTCGCCCTCTGCGGGTTGGCGGGCGTCGCGATCTTCCGGCGCGGCGTGCGCGACGGCGTCGACGCCGGGCTCGTGCTCACGGCGCTCGCCCTGACGCTGGACGTCGGCCTGTACCTGATCGACGGCCGGCGCTACACCGGCGCTTGGTACGGGATGTACGTCCTCTACTTGGCCGCCTCGAGCTTCGTCCTGGTCGCGTCGGTCGCGGGGCTGCTGCGCTGGCGGACGCGCGCCTTGAACCTCGAGGCGATGCTCTCCGAGCAGCTGCGCCGCGTCGAGCACCACTCGCGGCGGCTCGAGACGTTCTGGAAGCTCGCTTCGCAGGCGCCGCTCGACGACGATGCGTTCCTGCGCGCCGTGCTGCAAGAGTCGTCGGCCGGGGTCCGTCCCGGCCCGCGCTTCTTCGGGACGATCTCGCACCTCGACGGCGCCGAGATCGTCATCGACATGAACGACGACGAAGGCGCGATCGACGGCGCGCTGGTCGCGGGCGCGCGGCTCCCGCTCGCGCGCACGGTGATCTCCGAGCTGCTCCGCACCGGGCGCACGTGCTCGTGGGACGACGTTCGCGCGCACGCGGAGATCGCGCACGTGGCGCGCATCGCCGAGATGCCGTGGCGGGCGGTGATCGGAACGCCGTTCCGGGTCGGCCCGACGGTGTATTTCTTGGTCTTCACGTCGGAGTCGGCGCTCCCCGAGGCGTTCGCCGCGGAGGACGTCGCGTACGTCGAGATCGTCGCCGCGCTGTGCGCCTCGCGGCTCCAGCAGCGCGTCCAGTTCGAGCGGCTGCAGCACCAGTCGACCCACGATCCGCTGACCGGGTTGCCGAACCGGGTCGCGTTCCGGGTCGCCGCCTGCCGCGAGCTCGCCGCCGGCGAGCCGCTGGCGCTCGCGGTGGTCGACGTCGACCGCTTCCGCGAGCTGAACGAGACGCACGGCCACCAAACCGCCGACGCGCTGCTGGTCGAGATCGGTGCCGGCGTCGCCGCACGCGCCGGCGAGACGAGCCTGGTCGCGCGGCTGGGCGGCGACACGTTCGGCGTGCTGATGCGCGGCGTAACGTCGCGCGAGGACGCCGAGCGGCGGGTCGAGACGATCCACGCGCTCTTCGCCGACGCGTTCGGAACCGGCGACCGCGACGGCACGCAGCGCGTGCCGGTGAGCGCGAGCATCGGCGTGGCGATGGCGCCGCACGATGCGTCCGCCTTCGAACGGCTCCTCGCGCGCGCCGATGCCGCGCTGCGCACCGCGAAGGAAGGCGGGCGCGCGCGCTGGTCGTTCTTCGAGCGCGCCCTCGAAGACGCGTTCGGCCGCGCGCGGCGGATGCAGAACGATCTCGCCGAGGCGCTCGTGCGCGGGGAGTTCGTGCTGTACTTCCAGCCTCACGTCGACATCGCGAGCGGCACGACGGTCGGCGCCGAGGCGCTGATCCGGTGGCGGCACCCGGAGCGCGGCCTGCTGGCGCCGGCCGAGTTCATCCCGTTCGCGGAGGAGCACGGAATGCTCGGCGCGATCGGGCACTGGGTCATGCGCGAGACGGTGCGCGCGTCGCGCTCCTGGCGTGCCGCGGATCCCGCCTTCCGCATGTGGTTCAACGTCTCGGGGAGTGAGCTCAACGACCCGGCGCTCGTGCAGCGCTTGCACGAGCTGGGCGAGGACGCGCGCGGGATCGGCGTCGAGATCTCGGAGTCGATCGCGATGCGTGACGTGCAGACGACGATGCGGACCGTCGCGGCGATGCGTGAAGCCGGCGTCGCGGTCGCGCTCGACGACTTCGGAACCGGGTACTCGTCGCTCGCGCACCTCAAGCGGCTGCCGATCGACGTCCTCAAGATCGACCGCCTCTTCACGGCCGGGATTCCGGACGACGCGCACGACGCCGCCATCGTCGCGGCGGTCGTCGGCATCGCGTCGCGGTTCGGCTTCACGACGATCGCCGAAGGCGTCGAGACGCCGCGCCAAGCCTCGGCGCTGCTCGCGGCCGGGTGCACGCAGGCGCAGGGCTTCGGATACGGAGCGCCGATGGGCGAGGCGGAGTTCAACGCGTATCTTCAGCGCGCGCGAAACTCGCGGCGTGGTGCGGCGTACATGAGGGCATGAAGACGACGACACAACGACCCGACCCGCTGCGACCCGTGCGCACGCTCGCGCGGCCGACCGGCGCCGACGCCAGCCCCTTCCGCGGCTGGGGAGTCCGCGTCCCCGGAATCTGAGGGAACACCGCCGAACGCGGGCGGCCATGGTCAAAGAGGGCTGGCGCGGGCGGTACTACGAGGACTTCGAGGTGGGGGACGTCTACCGCCACCGCCTCGGACGCACCGTGACGGAGACCGACAATACGCTCTTCACGATGCTCACGCTGAACACGAACCCGATCCACTTCGACGAGAACCTCGCGCAGAAGACGCCGTTCGGGAAGATCCTCGTCAACTCGTGCTTCACGCTCTCGCTCGCCGTCGGGCTCTCGGTCTCGGACCTGAGCGAGCACGTCATGGCGAACCTCCAGTGGAACGACGTGAAGCTGCCCAGCCCCGTCTTCGTCGGCGACACGATGTACGCGTCGAGCGAGATCCTCGCGAAGCGCGAGTCGAGCTCCCGGCCGGACGTGGGAATCGTCACCGCTCGCACGACCGGGGTGAACCAGCGCGACGAGACGGTCATCTCGTACGAGCGGACCTTCATGGTGTACAAGCGCGGGGCCGACCCGCGCGATGCGATCCTGCCGGGATAGCGCGAAGGTGGATCGCGAGAAGCTCCGCGCCGACGTGCGGGCGCTGTGCGAGCGCCTCGGTGGCGCGGCGTACTGGCGCGCGCTCGATCCGAAGCGTGCGTATCCCGATGCGTTCGCGCGCGCGTTCACCGAGGCGCGGTATCTCGCGGCGCTGATCCCGGCCGAGTACGGCGGGCTGGGGCTCTCGCTCGGTGACACCTGCGTGATCGTCGAGGAGATCAACCACGCCGGCGGCAACGCCGGAACCGCGCACGCGCAGCTCTACACGATGGGGACGATTCTCCGTTGGGGGAGCGAGGAGCAGAAGCGCACCTGGCTGCCGCGGATCGCGAGCGGGGAGGTGCGCCTGCAGGCGTTCGGCGTGACGGAGCCGGCGGCGGGCGTCGACACGACGCGGATCGAGACGGTCGCCGAGCGACGCGGCGGCGTCTACGTCGTCAACGGCCGCAAGAGGTGGACGTCGCGCTTCCAGCACTCGGACGCGATGCTGCTCCTCGCGCGGACGGGGCCGGCGACGGCGGCCGACCGCGGCGCGGGGCTGTCGGTCTTTCTGGTCGATCTGCGCGCGGTGCCGGCGGACCGGATCGAGGTGACGCCGATCCCCGTCTGGATGAACAACGAGACGAACGAGATCGCGCTGCGCGATCTCGAGGTGCCGGCGGAGAATCTGATCGGCGAGGAGGGCCGCGGCTTTCGCTCGATCATCGACGGCTGGAACGCCGAGCGGATCCTGATCGCGGCCGAGTGCGTCGGGCACGGACGGTTCTTGGTCGAGCGGGCGGCGGAGTACGTGACGACGCGCGAGATCTTCGGGAAGCCGCTCGGCGCGAACCAGTCGATCCAGTTCCCGATCGCGCGGGCGCACGCGGCGCTCGAGGCGGCCGACCTGATGCGGCGGGACGCGGCGGAACGCTTCGAGCGCGGCGAGCCGTGCGGTCCCCAAGCGAACACGGCGAAGCTGCTCGCGAGCGAAGCGTCGTGGCAGGCTGCCAACGCCGCGATCGACGCGCTCGGCGGGAACGGTTTCGCGGTCGATTACGACGTCGAGCGGATCGCGCGCGAGACGCGGCTCTACAGCGTCGCGCCGATCTCGAACAACCTCGTCCTCGCCTACCTCGGGCACAAGGTGCTCGGGATGCCGCGCTCCACCTGAGCGGTATGGGAGGCGGCGTGACCCGCGCTAGGCGCGTGCCGCTCGCGGTGCGGCTGATCCCGCTGCTGCCGCTCGTGTGGCTCTCGTCGTTCCTCTACCGCTACCTGGACGACCTCGCCCGGCACCGCACCGGAACCGCGCCGCAGCGGATGCTCGAGGAGCTCACCGGCGTCGCGACGGCGCTCGTGATCGTGCCGATCGTGCTCGGCGTCACGGCGCGCGTCCCGTGGACCCGCGGCGGCTGGCCGCGCGCCGCGCTCGCGCACGCCGGCGGAGCGCTCGCGTATACCGTCCTGCACACGACGCTCATCTCGCTGACCCGTGCCGTCGTCTCTCCGCTCGCCGGTATGGGGCCGTACGACTACGGCAACATGCTGTGGCGCTACCCGATGGAGGCCTCGAACGACGTCGTGGCCTACGCCGTCGTCACGGGGCTCGTCTACTTCATCGGGCGCGAGGACCGCGTGCGGAAGGCCGAGCTCGCCGCCGCGCAGCTGCGCGGCGAGCTCGCGCAGGCGACCCTCGAGAACCTGCGCTTGCAGCTCAACCCGCACTTCCTCTTCAACGCGCTCAACGCGGTCTCGGCGGTGATGTACGAGGACGTGCGGCGCGCCGACGCGATGCTGGCGCGGCTGAGCGAGTTTCTGCGCGCCGTGCTGGCGGGCGACGCGCAGCAGGTTCCGCTCGCCGACGAGCTGCGCGTCGAGCGGATGTACGTCGACGTGATGACGGCCCGCTTGGAGCAGGCGCTGCGCTTCGACGTGCTCGTCGATCCGGGGGCGGGCGACGCGGTCGTTCCGTTCCTCGTCCTGCAGCCGCTTCTCGAGAACGCGATCCGGCACGGGATGGCGGGCGAGCGCCGCGGGATCGCGATCACGGTCGACGTGCGATGCGAGGACGGCGTGACCGTCATCGCCGTCGCCGACGACGGCGTGGGGCTGGACGGCGGAACGGTGCGCCGCGGGCACGGGCTCGCCAACGTCGAGGCGAGGCTGCGCGCCCTCTACGACGGCGGAGCCAGCTTCTCGATCGGCGACGCGCCGGGCGGCGGGACGCGCGCGACGCTGCGGTTCCCGTTCAGCCCGGCCGGTGCGGCATGATCCGCGTCGTGGTCGCGGACGACGAAGCGCCCGCGCGCCGCAAGCTCGTGCGCTTCATCCGCGAGTCGGACGGCCTCGAGCTGGCCGGTGAGGCGGCGACGGGTCGCGAGGCGCTCGACGTGATCGCCGCGACGGCGCCGGACGTGGTCTTCCTCGACGTCCGGATGCCGGACCTCGACGGGCTGGCCGTCGCGGCGGCGCTCGGCGCGGCCGTGCGCCCCCCGCGCGTCGTGTTCGTGACCGCGTTCGACGAGCACGCCGTCCGCGCATTCGAGCTCAACGCGCTGGACTATCTGCTCAAACCCTACGACCGCGAGCGGTTCGACCGCACCCTGGCGCGTGCGCGCGACGACTTCGCGTTGCGCCGGGACGGCGCCGGCGCCGCGCAGATCGCGGACCTGATCGCGCGACTGCGCGGCGGCGAACGATACGCGAAGCGGCTGCTCATCACCGAGGGCGACCGTTCGTTCTACCTCCCCGTGGCCGAGATCGTCCGGCTGGAGGCCGACGGGAACGACGTCGCCGTCCACGGGCGGCGCGGTCGCTTCACGATCCGCGCGACGCTCGAGTCGCTCGACGCGCGGCTCGATCCCGCGCAGTTCGCGCGCGTCCACCGCTCGCACGTGGTCAACATCGACGAGATCGCCGAGGTGCGGGCGTGGTTCCACGGCGACCAGCGGCTGGTGCTGCGGGACGGCGCCGAGATTCCGTGGAGCAGGCGGTACGCCGCGAAGCGCCCGGACCTGCAGCGCTGAGACACCCGCTCGTCCCGCATCCGTCCCGCTCGGCACGGAACCGTTGCGGTGCGCGACGTGGCCGCGGTACGACATGGCCGTGAGACCGGAGGACCGTTCGCTGCGCGCGCTGCCATGGATCGCGGGAGCGGTCACCGTGCTGCTGCACCTCGCCGCTAACCCGCACTACGGGTTCTTCCGCGACGAGCTGTACTTCATCATGTGCGGGTTCCGCCCGGACTGGGGCTACGTCGACCAGCCGCCGCTCGTCCCGCTGCTCTCGGCGGCGACGCAGCTCGGCGGGCATTCGCTGTTTCTGCTGCGCGCGGTGCCGGCGCTGTTCGCCGGCGCGAGCGTCGCGACCGCGGTGCTGCTGGCTGCCGAGCTCGGCGGCGGCGGATTCGCGCGCGTCACGACCGCGGTCGTCGTCGCGCTCTCCCCCGTGCTCGCGGATTTCGGCGGCAAGACCGGTACCGACGAAGCGAACCCGTTCCTGTGGACGCTCGCCGCATATGCGCTGCTGCGCGCGATCCGCGGCGAGCCGCGCTGGTCGCTGGTCGCGGGCGGCGCGCTCGGCGTGGCGCTCGAGATGAAGTACAGCGCGATCTTCTTCGGGCTGGCACTCGTCGCAGCGGTCCTCATCCTCCCCGAGCGGCGCGTCGTCGCGACACGCTGGTTCGCCGCCGGCGTCGCGCTGTGCGTGCTGATCGCGCTGCCCAGCGCCCTGTGGCAGGCCGCGCACGGGCTGCCGATGCTCGAGCTGCTGCGAAACGGTCAGAGCGGGAAGAACGTGATCGTCGGCCCGGTCGCGTTCCTCGGGCAAGAGATCCTGATCGCCGGTCCGTTGTACGCGCCGGTCTGGATCGCCGGGCTCGTGTTCCTCGCGCGTGACGCGACGGCACGTGCGCTCGCCCTGGCCTTCGTGCTCCTCATGCTGATGATGCTGGTGCTGCACGGCAAGCACTACTACCCGGCGCCGGTCTATCCCATCCCGTTCGCCGCGGGCTGCGTCGCGCTGGAGCGCTGGACCCGCGGCCTGCGGTTCGTCCGGCCGGCCGCCGTCGCGGTCCTCGCGGCGGCCGGGCTGATCTTCATCCCGCTCGTGCTCCCGGTGCTGCCCGAGCCGATGTACCTGGTCTACGAGTCGCGCGTGCTGGGCGCGCTGCACGTCTCCCGCGGCGCGACGAGCACCGAGCACCATGCCGAAAGCGCCCTGCCCTCCGACTACGCCGACATGCACGGCTGGCCGGAGCTCGCGGCGACCGTCGAACGCGTCGTCGCCGGGCTGCGGCCCGCCGAGCGCGACCGCGCGGT
Organism: Candidatus Elarobacter sp.; assembly: GCA_036402855.1. GTDB lineage: Bacteria > Vulcanimicrobiota > Vulcanimicrobiia > Vulcanimicrobiales > Vulcanimicrobiaceae > Vulcanimicrobium. Next base: position 8,215 of record DASWSC010000134.1, read on the forward strand.
GATCCTCGCCGGAAACTACGGCGAAGCTGCGGCGCTCGAGTTCTTCGGCCACGGCCTTCCGCCGGTCGCGAGCGCCCACAACCAGTATTTTCTCTGGGGCTTGCGCGGGCGCGGCGACGCGGTGATGATCGAGATCGGCGGCGACTGCGGGGCGCGCCGTCACTTCTACGCCTCCGCCGAGGACGCGGCGACCGCCGGAACCCCGTACGCGATCTCGTACGAACGGAATCTGCCGGTCATGGTGTGCCGTGGTCCGCGCGCGCCGCTCGCCTCGGTCTGGCCGGAGCTGAAGAACTACAACTGAGCGCGCTCCAAACGTAGGAGCGGCGACCCGGCGCGTGACAGCATCCGGGATGACGACGTCCGCCGCTCGCCCGCGACCGCTCGCCGGCCTGCGCATCGTCGCCGTCGAGCAATACGGCGCCGGACCGTTCGGCACGGTCCACCTCGCCGAGCTCGGCGCCGACGTGATCAAGGTCGAGGACGCGCGCACCGGCGGGGACGTCGGTCGCGCCGTGCCGCCGTACCAGGCCGGCGACGACTCGCTCTTCTTCGAGACGTTCAACCACGACAAGCGCAGCGTCGCGCTCGACCTCACCAACGAGGCCGGCCGCGCCGTCTTCCACGATCTCGTCCGCGTCAGCGACGCGGTCTACTCCAACCTGCGCGGCGACATCCCGGAGAAGCTCGGACTACGGTACGCGGATCTCGCGCACGTCAACCCGCGCATCGTGTGCGTCTCGCTCTCCGGGTTCGGGATGACGGGTCCGCGTCGCGCCGAGCCGGCGTACGACTACATCCTGCAAGGGATGGCCGGCTGGCAGTCGCTGACCGGCGATCCGGACGGTCCGCCGACCAAGTCGGGGCTCTCGCTGGTCGACTACAGCGGCGGGCTGGTCGCCGCACTCTCGCTGCTCGCGGGGATTCATGCGGCACGGCGCGACGGGATCGGCTGCGACTGCGACACCTCGCTGTTCGACACGGCGATGAACATGCTGACGTACGTCGCGTCGTGGACGCTCGCCGGCGACGGCGCGTACGAGCCCGAGCGGCTGGCGTACTCGGCGCATCCCTCGATCGTGCCGTTCCAGAACTTCCGCACCGCCGACGGCTGGATCGTCATCGTCTGCGCGAAGGAGAAGTTCTTTCAGCGCCTGATCGACGTGCTGGGAATCGCCGAGGTTCGTGAAGATCCGCGGTTCGCGAGCTTCGCCTCGCGCCGCGAGAACCGCGCGCTCGTGGCGCAGACGCTGCAGCACGCGCTCGCGACGCGCACGACCGGGGAATGGCTCGCGGCGCTGACGGCGGCGGGGGTTCCGTGCGCGCCGATCAACGACGTGCGGGCCGCCCTCGCCGATCCGCAGACGGTCGCGCGAGGGCTCATACGGGAGACCGAGCACCCCGCGTTCGGAGCCGCGCGCTGGATCGCAAGCCCCGTCCGCGTCGGTGAAGCTCCGGCGGGACACCGCCGCGCACCCGGACTCGGGCAGCATACCGATGCCGTCCTCGCCGAGCTCGGCTACCACCAGGAGAAGATCGCCCAGCTCCGATCCGCCGGCGCCTTCGGCGACGACACGCAGGCCGCCGTCCCGCCGGAGAACGCAGCCGTCACCTAGCTCAGGCGCTCACCTCGCGCGGCGCAGGACTCGTTCGGCGGCGGTGACGATCGGCGGATCGATCATCGTCCCGTCGAGTACGGCGGGATTCGAACGTTGCGCCGCTTCGACGACGCGGCGGGCGTACGCGACGTCTGCGTCGCTGGGCGCGAACGCGCCGCGCACCGGGGCGAGCTGCGCAGGGTGGATCAGCAGCTTTCCGTCGTAGCCGAGGCGGCGCGCGTGCTCGGCGTCGCGCGCGGGAATCGCCGGGTCGCCGTACTCGCGCGAGGGTCCGTCGATCGCCCACCGCTGCGCGGCGCGCGCGGCGACGAGGACGCGCGCCCGGTGCGCGTCCATCACGTCGATGTCGGTCACTCCGCCCAGTTCGGCGGCGAGATCGTACGGTCCGAACGCGAGCGCCAGGACGTGCGGTGCCTCGGCGATCGTCTCGCAGTGCACGAGTCCGCGCGCCGTCTCGATGATCGCGATCTGGGGCAGGTCGTGGACGATCTCGGCGACGCGCGCGCAGTCGCGCGCGTCACCGACCTTCGGAACGACGACGGCACCCGCCGTGCGCGTCGACGCGAGCATCGTGAGGTCGGCGTGGCCGTCCGGCGTCGCCGGCGGGTTCACGCGAACGACGACGTCGTCGAGCGATTCGTGGGAGTCGAGGAACGCTCGGACCTGGTCGCGCGCGTACGCCTTGCGGTCGGGCGCGACCGCGTCCTCGAGGTCGAGGATCGCGCCGGTCGCACCCGAGCTCAGCGCCTTGACGAAGCGCTCGGGGCGATCGGCGGGGACGAAGAGCAGGAGCGACGGGTCAAGCGGCATCCCGACCCGTTCGCGCCGGTGCTCAGAACGTCTTGGCCACGTAGTTCGGGCGTGCCGTGACGGTCTGGCTCGCCATCGCGGCCTTCGCCTCGCGCGCCCACGGCGCGTTCGGGCCGCCGTCGGCGTCCGCAGCCGAGACCTCGCCGACCAGGTCGAACATGAACTGCGTCTGCGCGAAGCGCTTCGTCGTGACGACCGCGCCGGCGAAGACGTCCTGGGTGAGCTGATGATCCCACGGCAGGAACGTCGAACGGCTCGGCTTCGCCGCATCGAACGAGTAGTTCTCGAACGCGGCCGCGAGCTTTTCGGCCTGCGTCGTGCGCGCTTCCATGATCCGCTGCATCAGCGCGGTCGCACCCATGTAGCCGAAGTAGTGCCGCCACGAGATCGGCCCGTTCACCGACCGCTTGAGCCGCGCCGTCAGCCGGCGCGCGCCGTCGGAGCACGTCGGCGTCCAGGCGACCGGGAACGTCGTGCCGGCGATCGCATCGAGCGGGACGGCCTTGTAGTAGAAGTCTTCGAGGTTGATCCCGGCCAGCTTCATCTTCTTGCTCAGGCCGTAGTCGACGAACTGCTTCGCGGCGTTCGCCGCGTCGAGGCCGCTGTTCGCAAGCATCAGCACGTCGGCGTCGCTGTTGCGCGCCTTCGTGAGGTTCGGCGAGAAGTCGCTCGTGCCGAGCTTGACGATGTCGTGCCCGATCTCGGTCCCCCCCGCGCGCTGCAAAATCGCCGAGAGCTCGTTGTAGGCGTCCTTGCCGAACGCGTAGTCGGCCTGGATGAAGTACCACTTCTTCCCGAGCGCGAGGACGCGCGTCGAGAGCGTCTTGAGCATCATGTGGTTGTTCGGCGAGAAGCGGTAGGTGAGCTTTCCCGCTTTGGAGCCGGTGATCGAGGAGTCTTGCGGGCCCAGCTCCAGCATGAACGTCCCGAGCTCGTTCGCGAGCGGGGCGAGCGCGAGGCCGTTCGCCGACGACGTCAGCCCGAAGAGCACGTCGACGTTCTCCTGGCCGACGAGGCGGCGCGCCTCGGTGGTCGCGACCGCGGGCTTCGAGTTGTCGTCGGCGAACGCGAACTCGAACTTGACGCGGCCTTTCGCGTTCATGTCGGCGAGCGCGAGCTCCGCGCCGGTCTTGTGGTACGCGGCGATGTCGGAGAAGACGCCGCTGAACGAGTCGATGAAGCCGATCTTCACCGTCGCGGCGGGGCCGGCGGCGAGGGTGAAGCGCGGGACCGTGGCGGCCGCGGCGGCGGCAGCACCGCCCGCGATGAGCGAACGACGGGAGATCATAGGCTTCCTCCGTGGATGCGGTGAGGAAAGACTGAAATCGACATGCGGCGTCAGGCAACCTCGTCGGCGGTCGAGATTTCCTGCGCCAGCGCGCGGCGCAGCGCGTCCGGGATCGCGACCTTCGCGATGGGGCCGCCCGCGTACCCGATCAGGACGCGGACCTCGAAGCCGCGCGCGACCTCCTCGCCCTCGCGCGTGACGACGTGCTCGACGCGAAACGAGCTCGTCCCGATCTCCGTGACCGTCGTGCGGATCTCGATCGCGTCGTCGAACGCGAGCGGCGCGCGGAACGTCGCTCCGCTCGCGACGATCGGGATCGGCCAGCGCGGCCGGCCGTCCGCGCCGAGCAGCGGACCGGCGGCGGCGCGGAACAGCCCGCTCGTGCCGACGTCGAACCACGCGAAGAACGTCGGGTAGAAGACGATCCCCGCGGCGTCCGTCTCGCCGAAGCGAACGCGGGTCCGCGTCAGATGCGTGCGTCCCTGCATCGGAGCCGCGTCAGGCGAGGCGGACGTATTCGTAGTCGACCGGGCGATCTTTGATCCCCTTTTCGGGCGGCGCGATCCAGGCGGCCATCTTCCCCGGCTCGACGACCGGCTTCATCAGCGAGGCGACGTACGTGCGGTCGTCGGCGGTCGGTAGCCACGACGCGATCCGCGAGTCGTACTCGT
>DASWSC010000135.1:0-4888 GCA_036402855.1 Candidatus Elarobacter sp.
CTGCGCTACCAGCCGATCGTCACGCTCGCGACGCGCCGCACCGCATGCGCCGAAGCGCTGGTGCGCTGGGTCCATCCGGGCCGCGGGATGCTGGGACCCGACGCCTTCGTCCCCGTCGCCGAACGTGTCGGTCTCATCGGCCGCGTCACCGCGTGGGTGATGGACGCGGCGCTGCGCGATCTCGCACGCTGGCGCGCCGAAGGCTTGCGCTGCGGTGTCACCATCAATCTTTCCGCCTGGGACGTCGCCGACCCGACGCTCCCCGAACGCTTTGCGACGCTGCTGCGCCTGCATCGCGCCGATCCGGCCGACGTCCAGTTCGAGATCACGGAGAGTGCCGTGATGTCGGAGCGCCCGGCGACGCTCGAGGTGCTGTGCCGCCTGACGGAGACCGGAGCGACGGTCGCGCTCGACGACTTCGGAACCGGGTACTCCTCACTCGCCTACCTGCAGCGCCTTCCGATCCGCTGCATCAAGATCGATCGCTCCTTCGTGCGCGAGCTGCAGACGCGCGTCGAGAGCCGCGTGATCGTCGGCGCGCTCATCCATCTCGGACACGATCTGGGGCTCAACGTCGTCGCGGAGGGCGTCGAGCACCAGGAGGAGCTCGGCATCCTGGAGATGTTGGGGTGCCCGGCCGCGCAGGGTTACCTCTTCGCGGCGGCGATGAACGCCGCCGATCTCACCGCGCGCTTGCGCGCGGAGTCGCCCGTGGAGGGGCTTTCCACCGCATAGACGCGCGTCAGGAACGCGCGGGTATCTCGCGCGTCCACAGCTCCCAGGCGCGCGCGACCTGTCCGGCATTCGAGGCGGCGGAACGTGCCGCTTCGGTCTCGCTCAGCGGCGTGACGCAGCCCAGGCGAAGCGCGTCGGAGAGAATCCGCGCGTTCAGCTCGGCGTACACGGCACGGAACACCGCTTCGCGCACGTCGCCGCCGACCGTCGTCGAGCCGTGGCCGCGCATGAGGACGGTCGCCGCGCCGCCGAGCGAGCGCGCCAGCGCGTCACCCGCGGCCGGGTCCCGGACCAGCATGTCGTTCTCGGGGCCGGCCGCGTCGCGAATCTCGAAGACGGGGACCGGGCCGCGGAGGAACGAGGCCATGTGGTAGACCGGTTGCAGCGTCGCGCCTTCGACGATCCCGAACGGGATGATCGCCGGCGAGTGGCTGTGCACGATCGCGCCGACGTCGGGCCGGGCGCGATAGATGGAGCCGTGGATGAAGCGTTCGACGTACGGAGCGCGGTCGTCATCGATCGCGGTGCCGTCCAGCGCGAAGGTCATGACGTCGGCGGCCGTCACCAGCGCCGGCGCCATGTTGCGCGCGAGCAGAAAGCGCTGCGGATCGCGCTGGTCGCGCACGCTGACGTGACCGAATCCGTCTACGACGCGCCGTTCGTAGAGGATCCGGTTCGCCAGCACCAGGTCGCCGGTCAGCCCCACGTCTTCGGGCTATAGCCCGACCGTTCTCCCATCTTCTGCGCCGCCATCGCGGTGGTCGCCGCACGCGCCGCCGCGTCGCCGCAGACGTCCGCCTCCGACGCCGGCACTTCGGAGACGACGTCGAACATGAACTGCGTGCGGTCGAATCGTCGCTGCGGGACGACCACGCCGGCGTAGACGTCCTGCGTGCACTGGTGATCGCACGCGTGATACGTCGCATGCGACTGCTTCGCGGCGTCGAAGGTGTAGTTCTCGAACGCCGACATCAGCTTGTCGGCCTTCGTCGTCCCGGCGGCGGTGATGCGCTCCATCAAAGACCAGGCGGCCATGTAGCCGAGATAATGCCGTCCGCCGACGGGGCCGCGGATCCCCTGGCGCAGGCGCCGCGCCAGCTTCTCCGCCGAGGCCGAGACGCTCGGCGCCCACAGCACGGGGAACGTCGCGCCCTGGACGGCGTCGAGCGGAATGGCCTTCCAGTACGTGTCCTCGAGCGAGATGCCGATCAGTTTCTGCTTCTTGTTCAAGCCGAACGACGCCCATTGCTTCGCCGTGTTCGCGGCGTCGAGGCCGCTGTTGCAGAGCACGAGCACGTCGGCGTCGCTGTTGCGCAGCTTGGTGAGCACGGGCGAGAAGTCGCTGGTGCCGAGCGGGACGATGTCGTGCCCGACTTCGGTTCCGCCGGCGCGCCGCAGCGCCTCGGAGACCTGCGCGTACGCGTCTTTGCCGAACGCGTAGTCGGCTTGGATGAAGTACCACTTCTTTCCGAGCGCGAGCGCGCGGCGCAGCACCGGCTTGAGCATCATGCGGATGTTCGGGCCGAAACGATAGGCGAGCTTGCTGGCGCGTTCTCCGGTGATCGAGGAGTCCTGAGGCCCGATCAGCATCGTGAAGACGCCGAGCTCGAGGGCGAGCGCGTTCATCGCAAGGCCGATCGCCGATGACGTCCCGCCGAAGAGCACGTCGACGTTCTCCTGCGAGACCAGCCGCCGCGCTTCGGTGGTGGCGGTCGCGGGCTTCGAGGTGTCGTCTCCGTAGACGAACTCGAACTTCACGCGCCCGCTGCGGTTGTGGTCGGCGAGCGCCAGATCCGCACCCAAGCGGTGCACGCTGCCCTGATCGGTGAAGACGCCGCTGAACGACTCGAGAAAGCCGATCTTCACGGTCGCCGCCGGCCCGGCTGCGAGCGTGAACGCGGGACTGGCGACGGCACCGGCAGCGCCGGCGGCGGTCGAGGTGAGGAACGTCGATCGCTTCATGGCCGAGCCCGTTCGCGCGTTCCTCGGACAGGTCCTCATACGGTGAACGTTCGCGATCCCATAGCGCTGCCGCAGGCAAGCGAGGGGCATGCCGCTGCCGGACTACGACGTTTCGCGTCCAGGAAGCGTCGCGGCGGGATGTGAAAACCCGCCGTCTGATGAGCGGCGTCGTCGTCCGGAACATCGAGCGCACGTCACTGACGGTGCTCGCGCCGCTGGCGGAGCGCGGCGTCGCGACCGTCCACGAGGCGATCGGGCGAACCGGTCTGCTGGCCTCGCACGTGCGGCCGATCTACCGCGGCGCGTCGATCGTCGGCAACGCGGTGACGGCGACGGTTGCGCCCGGCGACAACACGATGATCCACGTCGCGGTCGAGCTGTGCCGCGAGGGCGACGTGCTGGTCGTCGCTCCGACCTCCCCGTGCGAAGACGGCTACTTCGGCGATCTCCTCGGCGGCTCGCTGAAGGGGCGCGGCGTGCGCGGCCTGATCATCGACGCCGGCGTGCGCGACGTGCGCACCCTCGAAGAGATGGGGTTTCCGGTGTGGTCCAGAGCGGTGTTCGCGCAGGGCACCGTCAAGGAGACGCTCGGCGACGTCAACGTGCCGATCGTCTGTGCCGGGCAGCGCGTCGAGCCCGGCGACGCGATCGTCGCGGACGACGACGGCGTGCTCGTCGTACCTCGCGCGCGGGTGGACGAGGCGCTCGGCGCATCGGCCGCGCGCATCGAGAAGGAAGCGAAGAACCGCGTGCGGTTCGAGGCGGGTGAGGTCGGCCTCGACGTCTACGGGATGCGCGAGAAGCTGGCCGCGAAAGGCCTGACGTACTACGAGGACGCGCGCGCGCTGGCGGAGGGGCGCCGCTCGTGACGCAGACGGCGATCCCGTGCACGCTGATGCGCGGCGGCACCTCGAAAGGGCCGTTCTTCCTCGCCTCCGACCTCCCGAGCGATCCCGCCCTGCGCGACCGGGTGCTGCTGGCCGCGATGGGCTCGCCGGATGCGCGCCAGATCGACGGTGTCGGCGGCGCCGATACGCTCACGAGCAAGGTTGCGATCGTCTCGCCGGCGACGCGCGACGACGCCGACGTCGACTACCTCTTCCTCCAAGTCGTCCCCGACGAGCCGCGCGTCGACGCCTCGCAGAACTGCGGGAACATGCTCGCCGGGATCGGCCCGTTCGCGATCGAGCGCGGGCTCGTCGTCGCGGCCGGCGACGAGACGAAGGTTCGCATCCACATGGTGAACACGGCCAGCATCGCGGTCGCGACGGTGCAGACGCCGAACGGCCGCGTCCGCTACGACGGCGACGCGCGCATCGACGGCGTCCCCGGGACCGCCGCGCCGATCGTGATCGATTTCCTCGACATCGCCGGGTCGAGCACGGGCGGGAAGCTGCTGCCGACCGGGAACGCGCGCGACGTCGTCGAGGGCGTCGAGGCGACGCTGATCGACAACGGAATGCCGGTCGTCGTCATGCGCGCGTCGGACTTCGGCAAGACGGGCCACGAGTCTCCGGGCGAGCTCGAAGCCGACACGGAGCTGAAGGCGCGGGTCGAGCGCGTCCGCCTCGCCGCCGGGAGACTGATGAACCTCGGCGACGTGACGAACAAGAGCGTGCCGAAGATGTGTCTGGCCGGGGCGCCGCGGCACGGCGGCGCCGTCTCGACGCGAAACTTCATCCCGAAGAAGGTCCACAAAGCGATCGGCGTGTTCGGTGCGGTGAGCGTCGCGACGGCGTGCGCCTATCCCGGGACCGTCGCGGCGGAGATCGCCGGCGGCGGCGGGACGCTCGGCGCGCGCACGCTCGAGATCGAGCACCCGACCGGGTTCTTCACGGTCGAGATGGTGCTGGTCGACGACGGCGGGAAGCCGCGCGTCGCGCGCTCGGCGCTGCTGCGCACCGCGCGCGCGCTGATGAGCGGGGAGCTGTTCGTACCCGCGGCGGTGTGGGACCGGACGCTGCAAGGAGCGCTCGCGTGATCATCGACTGCCACGGGCACTACACGACGGCGCCCCCGGAGCACACGGCGTGGCGCGACGCGCAGCGCGCGGCCTTCGAGGCGGGAGAGGCCGCACCCGCCTATCCGGAGATCAGCGACGACGCCATCCGCGAGACGATCGAGGGCGGCCAGCTGCGCCTCATGTCCGAGCGCGGGATCGACCTGACCATCTTCTCGCCGCGCGCCTCGG
>DASWSC010000136.1:0-4989 GCA_036402855.1 Candidatus Elarobacter sp.
CCGCGGATTCGGTCACCGCGGAAGTCGCCTCCAGCGTGACGGCGCCGTTCGAGCAGTTCATCAAGATCTACGAGAAAAAGCACCCCGGCTCGACCGTGTCGGCGAAGTTTCTCGGCGGCCAGGTGATCCAAGGCGACGTCGAGGCGGACAACGCGATCGACATCGTGATCGTCGGCAAGAACCAGACCGACAAGCTGTCCGCGCACATCAACTCGCCGGTCGCGATCCTCACCAACCGCGAAGTGATCCTGGTGCCGAAAGGCAGCACGAAGGTCAAGAGCCTCAAGGACCTGGCGAATCCCGGCTTGCGCGTCGGACTCGGCAACGCCGATTCGGCCGTCGGCACGCTGGCACGCGGTGTCCTGAAGAAAGCTGCGCTCGACCCGGCGTACGGCACGGACTTCCCGCAGAAAGTTCGCGCCAACACGACCTTCGAGGGACCCTCCGGCGTCGAGGTCGTCAACGCGGTCTCGAGCGGGAAAGTCGACGCCGCGATCGCCTTCGTCTCCGACGTCGATCCGAGCAAGTTCTCCGGCGTGAAGATCCCCGACAACCTGAACGTCGACTCGGTCTACTACGTGTTCGTCCCGAAGGGCAGCAAGAACGCCGCGGCCGGGAACGAGATCATGAAGCTCGTCACCTCGAAACAGGGCGAGGCGATCCTGCACTCCTACCGGTTCTTACCGCCCCCGAAGAGCTGACCGCTACAGGACGCCGGCGGCGCGCAGCTCGCCGGCGTCTTTTCCGGTCCAGCCGATCTCGCGCAAGATCTCCTCGTTGTGCTCGCCGAGCAGCGGCGAGCTGGTGATCTCGACCGGCGTATCCGAGAGCACCAGCGGACAGCCGACGGTCGCGAAGGTCCCGCGTTCGGGGTGCGGCACCTCGGCGATCATCCCGCGCGCGCGGAGCGACTCGTCCTCGAACAGGTCCTTGGTGCTCATGATCGGGCCGCACGGCACGTCGATCGCGTTGAGCTTGTCGAGCACCTCGAACTTGGTGAACCGGCGCGTCCACGCTTCCACGACGCCGAACACCTCGTCGAGATGCGGCAGCCGCGCCTCGGGCGTTGCGAAACCGGGGTCGTCGACCAGCTCCGGCCGGCCGATGAGCTGCGCGAGCGGCGCCCAGACCTGCGGCTGGATGATGATGTAGACGTAGTCGTTCTGGCCGCCCGGAGCGCATTGCAGCGCCGCGCCCGGCTGTCCGCCGCCCGACGCGTTCCCCGAGCGGGGGACGAAGTCGCCGAACTCCTTGTTGGGGTACTCGCGCAGCGGACCGTGGACGAGCCGCTGGTGGTCACGCATCTTCACGCGGATCAGGTTCAGCACCGCGTCCTGCATCGCGACGGTGACGCGCTGGCCGCGGCCGGTGTGCGAGCGCTGCACGAGTGCGGCCAGGATCGCGGCCACCATGTGGATCCCGCTGCCGGAGTCGCCGATCTGCGGACCGCTGCTCGTCGGCGGGCCGTCGGGGAAGCCGGTCGTGCTCATCCCGCCGCCCATCGCCTGCGCGACCGTCTCGTAGGCTTTGAAATCCTCGAACCGGCCCGCACCGAAGCCCTTGATCGACGCGTAGATCATCCGCGCGTTGATCTCCTGAATCTTCTCCCACGTGAAGCCTTGGCGGTCGAGCACGCCGGGGCCGAAGTTCTCGACCAGCACGTCGCAGTGCTCGATCAGCTTGGTGAAGATCGCCTTCCCGTCCGTCGTCTTCGTGTTGAGCGTGATGCTCCGCTTGTTGCAGTTCAGCATCGTGAAGTAGAGGCTGTCGACGTCGGGCAGGTCACGGAGCTGGCCGCGCGTGATGTCGCCCCGGCCGGGGAGCTCCACCTTGATGACGTCGGCGCCGAGCCACCCCAGGATCTGCGTGCACGACGGACCGGCCTGGACATGCGTCATGTCGAGGACGCGAACCCCGTCCAGCGCTTTGCGCGTTTCGCGGCCGTCCGCCGTCCCGTTGGCGCTCATGCGCTCGCCGTTTGTGCGGCTCAGGGGCGATCCCTCCCCGCGGCGAAGCCGGGCGCATGTGCGTCTCCGGCGATCGAGCCGCGTTCTTCACGCGCCCGGCGTTTCTCGGCGTGCTGGCCGCGGTCGCCGCGCCCGTCATCGCCGGCGCCGGCGGCGTGGAGAACGCGGCTGCCGCGGCGGACGTACGCGCGGTTCCGCTCCCCGAGCCGCGCGGCGCGCTCTCGCGCGGAAACGCCGCCGCGGCCTCGCTCGCGCGCAGGTCGCCGCTCGTGATGGCGACGTACGCGCGCGTCGAGGCGCTCGTCGCCTCGGTCGAGGACCGCGCGCTGCGGCTCGCGCTGCTCGAGCTGGTCCGCAACCCGCGCCCGCTCTACGCCGACAAGCACCCCACGGCGGCGGCGCGAACGGCGGTGCGCGACGCGCTGGCGCGCGAAGGCTTCGTCGCCCCGGACGCAGCGGTGCGCGGCGTCTTCCCGCCCGGCACGGAGCCCGAGTCGACGCTGTCGGTGCAGCCGTTCTGGACGGCGCCCGGCTCCGGTGAAGGGTCGCATCACGATTACCCGGGCGGCCTGGCGCTGCACGAGGCGTTCAACGCGGCCGTCGGCGAGGGGATCGCTTCGCAGTACGACGCCCACTACTTCGGCGGCCGGCCGACGGTCTCGCGCGACATGGTCGTCGCGGCCGCGCTCTATCACGACGTCATGAAGACCGTCGTCTTCGGCTGGAACGACGACGGGACGGTCTTCGACGAATTGCAGATCGCGGGGACGGGGAGCCACCACATCCTCTCCGCCGCCGAGGCGATCGCGCGGGCGCACGACGCGCGCTTCGTCACGACGCTGCTCTCCGCGCACGCCGCGCCGTCGCTCGGCGACGAGGCCCAAGTCGTCGCGTGGTGCCGCGCGGCCGCGATCGTCGCGAACGTCGACGCGGTCGCGTACGGCCTCGTGAAGCGCAGCGGCGCCGGCTACGTCTTGGCGGCCGACCCGGTTCCGCTCGAGGCGTTCGTCACGTACCTGAGCGACCACGACTACGTGGTCTCCGTCCACGCGATGCACGTCGTCGCCGGACGGCTCCAGCAGCGCTGGTCGCGCCGGCCCGGACTCCAGCAGCTCGCGCCGACCTTTCCGTGGTATCGCGCGATGATCTTGACGCGAACGAGCGCGCTCGCACTGTACGACGCGCTCGCCCGCCGCGGCGCCCCTGCGTTCGACCGCACCGTGATGCGCATCGAATCGCTGCTCGCGCCGCTGCGCACGTGAACAGATCGGGCGAGACGAACCTGCAGGTGCTCCTCGGCCTGAGCCGCGCGGCGGGGTCACGTACCCCGTCCGTAGAAGCCCGGCGCGGATTCCGTGATTGCATTCTGCGAGCGCGCATGAGCGAGACCTTCGGCGAACGGGTGCGCCGGCTGCGCGCCGAGCGCGGCCTGAGCGTGTCCGAGCTGGCCGCGGCGGTCGGCGCGGCCGACGGGACGATCCGGCAGATCGAGACCGGCACCGTCAAGTCGCCGAACTTCCACCTCGGGATTCGGCTCGCGAAGCGCCTCCGGGTCGATCCCGCGTACCTCGCCGGCGACGACCAGCCGACGTCCCACGAGCGGCTCGAAGCGCTCGAACACCGGCTGACGGCGCTGGAGGAGCGTCTCCGCTAGGCGGTCGCGGCCTGGGTGAAGAGCCGGCGGAAGCGCTTCTCGAACGCCTCGGGGTCGAGATTGGTCTGCGCGTAGAGCCGCGAGAGACGGGGCTCGGTGAGGTCCTGCTCCTCGAGCCGGATCATGTACTTGCGCGCGACCTCGTACGACTCGGTCGTCACGTCGACCATGCGCACGCGAATCCGGCCGGTCTCGGGATCGAGCATCGACTCGAGCGTGACGGGGACGATCCGTCCGCCGGCGAGCGCGATCAGCGCGCCGCTTCCGCCGCCGAGCAGGTAGCGCACCGCGCCGTAGCCGAGCGTGCGCGTGTACTCGGCATCGAAGGGGATCGGTTTCGCGCTGCGGAGCTCGTAGCCGATGTCCTTCGGCACGACGGTCGCGTCGAGGCCGAGCTCCTGCAGCCGCGTCCGCACGGCGTCGCGCAGCACGCTGCCGAGCGGGACGTCGGCCAGCCGCACGTGCCCGTACGCATCGCGCGCGGCGGTCGTCACCGCGGCGAGCTCTTCGGGCGCCATCCGTTCGGCCAGTCCTTCGGCGATCACCGCGACGCCGTGATCCTGCCCGTACGCCAGGCGCTTCACGATCGAACCGACGATCGTGTCGACCACGTCGGCGAGCGCGATTTGGTCGCCCGGAAACTCTTCGGGGATGACGGCGAGCGTCGCGCCGGCCGCCTTGCAGATGCCGAGCGCCAGCGCGCCCGACTTCCGCCCCATCGTCACCGCGAGATACCAGCGCGACGCGGTGCGCGCGTCTTCCATCAGGTTCTCGACGATCGCCGAGCCGACCGCGCGCGCCGTCTCGAAGCCGAACGTCGGCGCGTTGTCGGGGAGCGGAAGATCGTTGTCGATCGTCTTCGGGACGGTGGCGACCCCGATGCGGCCCTTCGTCTCGGCGGCGATGCGCGCCGCACCGAACGTCGTATCGTCGCCGCCGATCGTGATCAGGTAGCGCACGCCGAGCATCGTGAGCGCGCGGACGCAGCGCCGCAGCGCTTCCGGATCGGCGGCCGGGTTCGTCCGCGAGGTGCGCAGCATCGAGCCGCCGGCGAAGTGGATCCGCGAGACGTCGTCGACGTCCAGCTCGCGGACGTGCGAGGTGTCGCCCTTCACCAGGTGCCGGTAGCCCTGGTAGATGCCGAGGACGCGCAAGCCGTGGTTGCGCGCCTCGATCGTCGCCGAAGCGATCACGCCGTTGATCCCGGGCGCCGGCCCGCCGCCGACCAGGATCGCGAGCGTCTCGTCGCCGTTCATCATGCGCCTACACCGCGGCGGTCGCTACCGCTCCCATCCGCTTGCGAAGCTCCGCGTCCAGCGCGTCGAGGAATTGATTGGTCGTCAACCACGGTTGATCCGGTCCGATGAG
>DASWSC010000137.1:0-2198 GCA_036402855.1 Candidatus Elarobacter sp.
CGTCATCCCCCAGCCCTCGCAGAGCGGCGTCCCGGTGACGTCTTGAAAACGCTGCTGCACCTCGAGCGGGAGCGGCGCGCCGCCCGACGCGGTGTATTTGATCGACGTCCAGTCGAGCTGCGCCAGCCCCGGGTACGCGAGGAGCGCGGTGAACATCGTCGGGACGCCCATGAAGATCGTGATCCGTTTCGCGGAAAGGTCTTTCGCCACGGCGTCCAGGTCGAAGCGCGGGTGAAGCACCATCTCGGCGCCGAGCCGCACGCAGAGCAGCATGCACGCGGTGAGCGAGTAGATGTGAAAGAGCGGAAGGACGAGGAGCGTCCGCTCTTCGCCCGGTGTGAGCACCGGCGGCTCGACCTTCGTCGTCTCCACGTACTGCGCGGTCGCCGCCGTGAGGTTGCCGTGGGTGAGCATCGCGCCCTTCGGCAAGCCGGTCGTCCCGCCGGTGTACTGGATCACGGCCAGCGTCTCGGTCGGATCGCCGACCGGGTGCTTCTCGTAGGCGCCGTCGTTGTCGAGCAGCGCTTGGAACGTCATCCTCCCGCCCGCGCCGTTCGCGGCCGCGCCGGCCGGCGGCGAGGACGCGTAGGCGGGGAAGCCGGCGAGGTCGGCGAGGCTCCCGGCGATCAGCGTCCTGAAGCCCGCCGTCCCGAGCAGCGCCTCCATCTGCGGCAAGAGCGGCGGAAGGTCGAGCGTCACCAGGATGACGGTCTCGCTGTCCTCGATCTTGTGCGCGAGCACTTGCGCAGCATCGAGCGGCGAGTAGTTCACCACCGTCCCGCCGGCTTTGAGAACGCCGAAGAATGCCACCAGATAGTGCGGCGTGTTCGGCATGTAGAGACCGACGTGCACGCCCGGCCGAACGCCGAGCAGTTGAAAGCCCTTGGCGGCGCGGTTCGCCAGCGCCTCGAGCTGCGCGTACGTCGCCCGCGCACCCATGAACTCGACCGCGGGCCGCTCGGCGAAGTCGCGCGCGGCGGCCTCGAGGATCTCGTGCACGGCGCCGAGTGCGAGCGGCGCGTCCCAGCGGGCCGGCGCGGGATAGGAGGCGATCCACGGGGCGTCGGGCATGGGGCCTCCTCCGGTTAGCGTGCAGCGTGCTGAGCGATCGCGTCGATGATCCGAGGCCACACTTCGCGCGGGAACGAGTGTCCCATGCCGTCGATCGTCATCAGCTTCGCGCCGGGGATCGCCGCCGCCGTGGCGAGCCCGGCTTGGACCGGGATCAGCGGGTCGTCGCTGCCGTGGATCACGAGCGCCGGCGCGCGAACGTGCCGCAGCGCCTTCGTCCGGTTCCCCGACGCGATGATCGCCAGAAGCTGACGCGCCGCGCCCGGCGGGTTCATCCCCCGGTCGTAGCTCTCCGCGCCCTTCCGCGCCCAGTACGCCGCGTCGAACGGGAAGTGGTCCGCGGCGAGCACGCGCCACGTCTCGACGAACGCCGCGACGTACTCGTCGCGATCGCGCGGGAGCCGGCGCATCAGGACGGCGAGCGCGCGCGGCTTCGCACGAGGCAGCTTCGGGTCGCCGGTCGTCGACATGATGGAAGTGAGGGTCCGCACGCGTGACGGAAAGGCGATCGCCATCTCCTGCGCGATCATCCCGCCCATCGACGCGCCGACGACGTGCGCGGCGCCGATCCCGAGCGCGTCGAGGAGCCCAACCGTATCGGCCGCCATGTCGCGCAGCACGTACGGCACGCGGAAGCGCAGCCGCGTCGCCGAGGCGAACATCAGCTCAGCGACGCTCGGCGTGCGCGCTTGAAGGAGCTTCGTCGACATCCCGATGTCGCGGTTGTCGAAGCGGACGACCTGAAAGCCGCGCGCCGCGAGGAGCGCGCAGAACTCGTCGTCCCACACGATCATCTGCGTCGCGAGGCCCATGACGAGGACCATCGGCGGGGCAGCCGGATCGCCGAACGTCTCGTAGCAGAGCTGCATCCCGTTCGCCGAAGCGAACGCGACGCGCGACGCCGCGGCGGCGGTCACCGTGCCGCCCTCTCACCGGACTCGTCGAGCGGGAGCGCCCAGCGCCACGCCGCGCCCTCGGCGCTCTCGACGACGAACCCCGCGTCGTGCGCGAGATGGCTGAAGGCGGCGTTCTCGCGCAGCGCGCACGCGATCAGGCGCCGGTAGCCGCGCGCGCGCACCTGCGCGATCACCGAGGCGAGCAGCGCCGTCGCGACGCCGTGATGGCGC
>DASWSC010000138.1:0-4698 GCA_036402855.1 Candidatus Elarobacter sp.
CCGGCATCATGACCAGTGAATCAGGATTCCCCGCGGGGGCTCGTAACACGATTATCCCTTCAGTGCCGCGACTTCGTCGACGTCGACGTGCGGCTGGCGGCGGAAGGTCACCGCGACGATCGCGAGGCCGATGGCGGCCTCGGCGGCGGCAACGGTGATGACGAGGAACGCGAAGACGTGCCCGGCGTTGTTCGCCCACGCACGGGCGTAGGTGACCAGCGCCAGGTTCGCGGCGTTGAAGAGCAGTTCGATCGACATGAGCATGATCAGGGGGTTGCGGCGCGCGACGACGCCGACGACGCCGATGAAGAACAGGACGGCGCTCAGGACGACGTAGCTGTCGGGGCTGACGCTCATGGGTTTCGCTCACCCTTCGACGAGCTCAGGGTGACATTGGGCGGTCCGGTGCTGCCTGCTGCGGGGGTCTTTACGATCGGTTCGCGGCGGCCGGGGCGTTTGCGGCGGGTGCGGGCGCCGGTGGTGGGGTCTTCGTCGCCGGCGATCAAGACGACGCCGATCACCGCCACCATGAGGATGAACGCGGTGACCTCGAACGGCAGCAGGTTCGTGGTGAACAGCGAGGCGCCGAAGTCGCCGACGCTGCCGAACGCGTTCGCCTCACCCGTCGTCCCGAAGCCGCTCCGCGCCGTGATGACCTGCACCGGCGTGCGGACGGTGGCGACGGTGATCGCGGCGAGGAGCAGCGCGGCGAAGACGATCGCCGGGTAGAGGACGTGGCGTGCGCGGTTCGGGCCGACGTGGAAGGGGCGCACGCCGCTCGAGAGCAGCGCGATCACGAAGACGAAGAGGATGAGGATCGCGCCGCTGTAGACGACGATCTGGATGACGGCGAGGAACTCCGCCTGCAGCTCGAGATACAGCGCGGCGAGGCAGACGAAGTTCAGCAGCAGGCCGACCACGGAATAGACCGGCTTGCGCGCCGTCACCGTGAAGACGGCGCTCGCGATCATCAGCACCGCCAGGATCCAGAACGCGATCATTCTTCGTCGGCCGGAACGCGGCCGTCGGCGCCGACGGGCGTCTCGCCGCGAGCTTCGCGAAGCGTCAGCCCTTGGCGGTACTGCTTGAGCACCTGGCCGCGGTGCGTCGCCTCGTAGCCCGCGGTGATGTCGACGGTGTCCTTCACCCGGTAGACGCCGCCCAGATCGGCGGGGATCCCGTTCGGGCGCTCGTCGGGCGGCGCACCGGTGCCCGCCTCGGGCGGCACCAGCAGCCGGTCCTTGGCGTAGACGAACGCGCCGCGGCGGTAGTCGGCCATCTCGAAGCGCGGCGTGAGCACGATCGCATCGGTCGGGCACGCCTCCTCGCACAGCCCGCAGAAGATGCAGCGCAGCTCGTCGATCTCGTAGCGCGCCGCGTAGCGCTCGCCGGGCGAACGGCGGTCCTCGGGCGAGTTCTCCGCGCCGATCACGGTGATCGCGTTCGCCGGGCACGCGATCGCGCACAGCTCGCAGCCGATGCACCGCTCCTTGCCGTCGGCGTAGCGGCGCAGCTCGTGCAGCCCGTGGAACCGCGGCGCGTGCTGCTTGCGCACCGTCGGGTACTCGACGGTCGGCTTCTTCTTGAACATGTAGCTGAACGTCGTCGTCATCCCGCGCACGAGCGCGCCGACGTTGAAGAGGTTCTTGCGGTTGTCACGCATGGGACGGCCACACGGCCACGGCGACGGCCGTCAGGATGAGGTTCAAGGTCGCGACCGGGAGCAGCACCTTCCACCCGAAGTCCATCAGCCGGTCGTAGCGGAACCGCGGCAGCGTCGAGCGCAGCCAGATGTAGAAGAACAGAAAGAATCCCGCTTTCAGGACGAACCACAGGAGCCCGAGCAACCCGAACGACGGGAGGCCGAACGGACCGTTCCAGCCGCCGAGAAAGAGCAGCGTGGCGAGGCACGAGACCGTGATCATGTTGAGGTACTCGGCGATGAAGAACAGCCCGAAGCGCAGCCCCGAGTACTCGGTGTGGAAGCCGCCGACCAGCTCGGTCTCGGCTTCGACCAGGTCGAACGGCGCGCGGTTCGTCTCGGCGACCGCGGTGATGATGTAGATCACGAACCCGACGATCTGCGGGACGATGAACCACATGCGGTACTGCGCGTTGACGATCTCGCCGAGCGCCGTCGAGCCGGCCAGGATGAGCACGCCGATCACCGACATCGACATCGAGAGCTCGTAGGAGATCATCTGCGCCGTCGAGCGGACCGACCCGAGGAGCGGGAACTTCGAGCCCGACGCCCAGCCGGCGAGCGAGATCCCGTAGACGCCGATCGACGTCAGCGAGAAGATCAGCAAGATCCCCGCGTTGACGTTTCCGACCGACCACAGCGTGCCGTCGGCGTTCGCCGAGAACGGGATGATCGCGAACGTCCCCATCGCGCAGATCAGCGAGATGAACGGCGCCAGCCGGTAGATCAGCGGGTCGGCCGTCTCCGGGGTGAGATCTTCCTTGAACATCATCTTCACCGCGTCTGCGGCAGGCTGGAGCAGACCCCACGGGCCGACGCGGTTGGGACCGGGACGCAACTGCATCCAGCCCATGACCTTGCGCTCGGCGAGCATCGAGTACGCGAACGTCGTGATGACGACGAAGAGCACGATGATCGCCTTGATGAGGACGATCAGCCAGATCGGGACCGCGCTCATGCGGTCACGCGCGCCTTCTCGAGCCGGACGGCGGGCGCGGGGCCGAGCGCGTTGAGCGGGGCGGCGACGAGGCCGTCGACCAGCGCGACCGCGTCGCGCGGGACGCCTTCGTCGATGCGCAGCGCGAGCTCGCGCAGCACGGCGCCGTTCGCCCCCGTCGCGTCGACCGCGTCGCCGCCGGCGAGCCCGAGCGCGTTCGCCGTCTCGGGGTGGATCCGCGCGCGCGGTGCGGTGCGCAGCTCGACGAGCGCCGGATCGAACGCGAGCGTCCCGCCGCCCGCGAAGACCGAGGCGTCGGCGACGACGCGCAGCATCCCCTCGGGGGCCGAGGCCGCGCGAACGTACGACGGCGCGGGCATCTCTTCGGCCGGCGCGGTGCGCACCAGCTCGCGAACCCGCGCCTCCAGCGCGTCGGGAAACGGCAGCTCGACGCCGAGCCGTCCCGCGAGATCGACGATGACGTCGCCGTCGGCGACGACGCCGTCCGGCGCACGCACGCTGCCGATGACGGGCAGGACGTCGCCGGCGAGATCGGTCGTCGTCCCGCTCTTCTCGAACGCGCTGCACACCGGCAGAACGAGGCCGGCGAACTCGGCGGTCTCGGTGAGGAACAGCTCGGTCACGACGACGAACGGGACGGCGCGCAGCGCTTCGACGACGAGCGCGCGGTCGGGATGCTGCAGCACCGGGTTCGCGCCGAGGATCACGAGGACGTCCAGGGCGCCGTCGCGCGCCGCCTCGAGCATCGCCTTGGTGCCGAGGCCGCCGGCGCGGGGGCGCATCCCGAGCGCGTCGGCACCGCGGCCGTTCGGCGTCTCGGGCAGCACGTACGAGAGCGCGGCTCCGGCTTGGTGGAGCGGCGCGGTCAGCGCGGAGCCGTTCTCGAACGCGACGCCGTCCCAAATCATCGCGATGCGGCCCGGGGCGGGCCCGAGCGCGGTGCGCAGCGCATCGGCGGTCGCGACGCGCGTCTCGGGGACGAAGCTGTTCGCGGCGTGATCGCCGACCGAGATCAGGCGCGCGCCGTTGCGCGAGACCGCCTTGCGGATGCGCAGGTCGAGAACCGGCGCGAGCTGCGCCGGCGGGCGCCCGACGGTCACGATCGTGTTCGCCGTCTCGAGCTCGACGTGGCTGGCGAACGAACCGTGGTGCGCGACCGTCTGCATCCCGATGCGGTGGTCGATGTTCTCGACGCCGAGCGCGCGGAACAGGTGCGCGGCGAGGACGATCTCTTCGTTCAGCAGTCGTCCGCCGCCCAGGACGCCGATGCGCTGCGGGCCGCCGCCCGCGATCGCCGACTTCACCTTGTCGGCCCAGAGCGCGAGCGCGTCGTCCCAGTCGACCTGCACCCAGGCTCCGCCGTGCTTGAGCAGCGGCATCGTCAGGCGGCGCTCGTCGTTGACGAAGCCGACGTTGTAGCGGCCGCGGTCGCACAGCCACGAATCCGAGACGGCGTCGTCTTCGGTGACGCTCATCGTGCGCAGCAGCGTGTTGCCGCGCTCGTCGACGTGCATCTGGCACCCGACGCTGCACTGCGTGCACGAGGTGGTCGTCCGATGGTTGTCCCACGGCCGCGAGCGGAAGCGGTACGTCTTCGAGGTGAGCGCGCCGACCGGACACAGCTCGGTGACGTTCCCCGTGAAGTCGGAGACGTACGGCTTCCCGGTCGCGGTCGCGATGATGGTGTGCGCGCCGCGGTCGTCGGTGCGCAGCGAGTCCTCGCGCGTGATGATCTGGTCGAACCGCACGCAGCGCTGGCAGACGATGCAGCGTTCCTCGTCGAGGACGATGGTCGGGCCGAGGTCGACCGCCTTCGGCTTCGCGGTCTTCGGATCGATCATCCGGGAGCTGCCCTGGCCCCAGGCCATCGCGTAGTCCTGGAGATCGCACTCGCCGCCCTTGTCGCAGATCGGGCAGTCCAGCGGGTGGTTCAGCAGGAAGAACTCGAGGATCGCGCGCCGCCCGTCGTCGACGCGCGGATTTTGCGTGTGGACCTTCATCCCTTCGGCGACCGGCGTGTTGCACGCGATCTGCAGCT
>DASWSC010000139.1:0-8628 GCA_036402855.1 Candidatus Elarobacter sp.
GGCCGCGCCCGATCTGCGCTTCGTCGAGATCGATGCGCTCGCGTTCGCGGGCGACGTCGCGGTGAGGGAACGTCTGGAGGAGGCGATCGCCGCGGCGCTCGCCGGAGCCGATGCGCTGATCGCGCATGCCGGCGCGGCACGCCCCGCGATCGAAGCGATCGCGCGAACCAGGCCCGATCTTCCGGTTCTGCTGCTCTCACCGATCCTGGTCGAGACGGATTCGCTCCGCCTGCGCACGATCCGAGCGATCGCCGGCTGGCGTCCGCTGGTGCGGATTCTTACGGATGCTGCAAGAGCGAAGCGCAGCCGGCTGATGGATAGCCGAGCCGCCGTCATCAAGCAGCTTCGGTTCTTCGTCGGCTCGAGCGCGCTCAGCGATGCGTTGATCGCGGAGGCGCAGGAGCGGCTCGATGCGCCCGGCATGGCAGACACCGCGGAACAGACCTCGGCGCTGATCCGCTACGCGCTCGCGCCGATCGACCCCGCAGCCCTCGCCGCCGTTCGCAATCGCAAAGTGCTGGTCGGCGTCGGCCCGATGGACCGCAAGACGGCGAAGCGAACAAACGCGGACGTGCTTCCCGCGGTATGGGGCGCACCGATGCTCGAAGCGCCCGATACGGTAGTGCAGGCGCTGCGAGCGATGCTCGGGCCGGCCATTTCGGATGGGAGCGGGGCACGGTAGCGCTTCAGCAGAGGCGGTAGCAGCCGCTGGGGTCGACGTCGAGGCGGCGTCCGCGCACGGGGATGCTTCGAATCGCGTGATCCCAGAACGTGAGGACGCGGACGACGACGGGGCGGAGCGATGCAAGCACTGCGCGGGTGCGCGCCGAGATGGAGCAGCAGTCGCGCTGCCAGACGGGATGCTCGCGCGGAAGCGAGGGCGTCACCTCGTCGGCGGCAGTCAGCGAGCCGAGCTCCGCGCCCGTCACCGCGGGCGTTACGGCCGCGGACGCGCGCGGATCGAGAGAGCGCGCCGCGAGCGACGATTGCTTCATAGCTGCGCCGCCACGGCGTGGCGCATTCGCTTGAGCGCCAGGAGATGGAGCTGTGAGACGCGTTGGGGTGAGATCCGCATCGGCTCGACGAGCTCGCGGAGCTTTCGCTCGGCGAAGTAGTGGGCGAGGATGATGCGGCGCTGGCGCGGCGGCAAGCCGGCGAGCGCGGCGTGCACGGCGTCGTGGCGGTCGCGCGCGTCGACGATGATCTGCGGGTCCGCAGCCTGATCGACGTCGAGACGTTCGCCGCGCGGAAGCGGCATGTCGAGCGAGAGCGGCGTGCGGCGGTGCACTTCGGTTCGCGCGTTGGCGAGCGGCGGGACGCGTCTGCTCATCTCGGTCATCGTCGGGACGGTGCCGAGCTCTTGCGCAAGCGCGTAGCGCGCGGTGGCCGCGATGCGCATCGTGCGGCGCATCCGCTCGGAGACCGGGTCCATGCGGCGCACGCCGTTCAGCACCGCTCCGAGGACGAGCTTGCGGGCGTAGTGCTCGATCGGGATGCCGCGCCTGGGATCGAACGCGTCGACGGCGCGGATCAGGCCCACGCAGCCGTCGCCGATCAGATCGTCGAGCTCGCTCATCGGGACGAGGCGGTGGACGCGGCGCGCGATCTGCTTCACGATCGGCAGCAAGGCGCGGATGCGCGCCTCGCGGAGGTCGTCGCTCATCGCGGCTTCCGGACGAAGAGCTCGTCGGCGACGGCGCCGAGGGCGATCTCTCCGACCGCGCCGAGGCCGTTCGCGAGCGGCTTGAGGATCTCGCGGAAGAGGATCGCTGCGGCGAGGGATTGGGGCGGACCCTTCTCCTGAGCTTGTCGAAGGATCAGGGTGACATTTGGGCTTGGCGGCGTGGGCGCTGACGACAGCGACGGCGATGACGGGGGTGGGGAGATGTTCATCGCGCTTAGGCTCGGTGGAGGTTGTTGGCGATGCGGAGCATCTCGTCGGCGGCTTGGACGCCTTTGGCGTTTGCCTCGTACGCGCGTTGGGCGCCGAGGATCTGCATCATCGCCTCGACGATCGAGACGTTCGAGCGTTCGAGCATGCCGAAGGCGATCGACGACGTGCCGTGCGCGCCGGGCGCGAAGGTTCGGGCGCGGCCGGATTCCGGCGTCGCGGCGAAGAGCGTCGCGCCGAGCGGGCGCAGCGCTTCCGGCGCGGGAAACGACGCCAGGCGCAGCGTTGCGATCGTGCGTCCCTTGTCGTGCGGCGTGTCGACGATCACGCGGCCGTCCCGCTCGACGCGCGCGGCGAGCGCGTCGGCCGGGATGCGGACGCCGCTGAGCGCCCAGCCGGCGCTGTTACGCAGCGTGCCGTCCGGGTCACGCGTGAACTCGCCGTTGCGGGTGTACGCGCGCGCGCCGCCGCGCTCGACGGCGAAGAACCCCGGGCCGTCGATCGCCACGTCGAACGCGCCGCCGCTTCGAACGAGCTTCCCCTGCGCGAAGATCGCGTGCTTGCCGACGCCGATCGTTCCGAGCCCGAGCGAACCGGCGCGTACGTCGGCGAACGTCGCGGCGGCGCTCTTGAAGCCGGCGACGTCGGCGTTGGCGAGGTTGTCGGCGACGATCTCGAGCTGCGTCTGCTGCGCCGCCATCCCGCTGGCGGCGGCGAACATCGCGCGGTTCACTTGAGCCGCACCACGTCGTTGGCGGCCTTGTCGCGCGCCGCGTCGATCGCGAGCAGGGTCTTCTGGGCCGTCTCGAAGGCGCGCTGTGCGGTCAGGATCGCGAGGGTCTCGCCGATCGGGTTGACGGTGCTCGTCTCGAGCGCGCCCGCCATCACGCGCGTCCCGGCCGGCAGCGGGATGCGGTCGACGACCCGGCCGCCGTCGCGCACGCTCCCGTCCGAGGCGATCGTCGCCTCCTCCGAGACGCGCAACGCGCCGTGGGCGCCGCGCAGCCGCCGCCCGCGGTCGTCGGTCAGGTAACCGTCGCGATCGCGGGTGAACGCGCCTTCGCGCGTCATGCGAGAGCCGACGTGGAATGCGCCTTCGCCGAGCAGCGCAAGGTCGAAGCGCCGTCCCGTGCTGCGCACGGCACCTTGCTCGTGCGTCGGGCGCTCCGTTACCGCGAGACCCCCGGCGCCGAACGTCGTCGCGCCGATCGCCTTGCGGAAGCCGTCGGTCGACGCGTTGGCGAGGTTGTGCGTGGCGATCTCGAGCTGCGCGCGCGCCGCCCGCATCGCGCTCGCCATCCAGTGCTGTCCGTCCATGGACCGATGGTGCGAGCGCGGGATTGCCGGCGCGTCGCCGCTACATTGCCGTCCGGTTTCCGGGCGGTGGCCCGCTCAGCGTCGAGTTAAGGGAGCGCGCGCACCATCTGCTGCGCGGCGGCGCGCTCGTGCTCGCGATACGGGCAGTCGCGGACCGCCTGCCGGAGCGCGTCGAGGGCGCCCGTGCGATCGCCGCCCGCCAGCCGGTAGGCGCCTCCGTAGAAGCGCGCTTCGCAGAGTTGCATGCGCGCGGTCAGCGCGTCCGGCGACGCGGCCGCCGCTTCCAGCGAATCGACCGGCGCTCGATCGAGAAAGACGCGGATCGCCGGCGCCGGCCACTCGCGCTGGCCGGCGAATCTATCCGCATTCGCCAGCGGAGGGGCGCGGTGGAGTGCGCGGCTGGTGAGGAGCATCCACAGCGCGGCGTACGGATCGTGCGGGTCCAGCACCGTCGCCTGGCGCGCCGCCTCGAACGCGCCCGGGGCGTCGCCCGTCGCATAGCTCAGCATCGCGAGGTCGATGTACGCGCCGGCGATCTTCGGCTCGCTCTGTGTCGCCGTCATGAGATCGCTCTTCGCTTTGGCGACGTCGCCGCGGGAGAACCACGCGAACGCGCGCGAGATGTACGGATACGAAAACGTCGGATGCTTCTCGAGCGCCGCGCCGAACTCGTCGATCGCCGCCTCGAAGTATCCGAGATGCGCGTACGCCATCCCGAGCGCGTACCGGGCCTGCGACTCGTCTTGCATCCGGCCGTGGTACTGCGCGATGGCATACGCCTCGTCGGCCGTCGCCAAGTCGTCGTCGCCGCGTGCCTCCTCGATCATCCCCTTCAGCGCGTACGCCTCCGCGCCGCTGCCGACGTGGTCGCCGGCGAGCGCGGCGTCGACGTCGTCCAGCGCGCGCGCGTAGTTTCGCGCGGCATAGTGGAGCGACGCCAGCCCGTAGTGCGCGGAATACGACTTCGCATCGAGCCGCACGACGGCCGAATAGTCCGCCTCCGCACCGCGCAGATCGCCGCCCGCACGCCGCGATTCCGCCCGCACCAGCCGCGCCGTCACGTCGCGCGGATAGCGCGCGATCGACGCGTCACAGGGGGCCGCCGGACGGATCTCCACGACGTGCACGAACCACGCGATCGGCGTGTCGGCGTCGACCGCCACCGTCGCTCCGGCCTTCGTCAGCGCGCCGGCCGGATGCCCGACGCTCTTCAGTTCCTCACGCGTCATCCAGCCGCGATCGGCGAAGCCCACCGTGGGATCGTCGCGCGGAAGCGACTTGACGACCGCATCGAAGCTCTCGTGCTTGAGCCGCCGCGCGATCGCGGGCGTGTGCGCGGAGCCCGAGGCGATGCCGGTGAGGTGCAATCGCTCGGGGACGATGCACGCGGCAAGGAGGATGCTTGCGAGCATGTGACGAGACCGTACCTCGTGAGGGACGCGACGCCCTGGCGCTCAGGTACGCTCGCGGTCATCGCGCTACTTGCGCTCGCACTCGCCGGGCCGGCCCGCGCCGGCGCGCAAACACCGCCGCCATGGACGATCTCCGTTCGCGGCGAGGCGGTCAGCGAAAACGATATCGCGCAAGTCCTGATGCTCGAACTCGGCGCCGCAGCGCTGAAGCCGGTCGTCAAAGATCGCGCGCAGATGCCGGCGCTCGCGCCGTACGCGTTCTTCGCCGGGCGCGGCAAGGACGGGAAGCCGGTCGTCTGGGCGTCCGGCGCGCGTGCCGGCGACAAGCGCGCTCCCGACGCGCTTCACGCCGAGGCGCGGCGCGAAATGCTCGCGGCCGGGGTTCTGGCGGCGCTCGACGGGGGGCTCGGAGGTGCGACGTGGCAGCGGCTTTACGCGACCGTGCGCGACGATGCGAATGCGCGCACCGACCTCGGTCTGAAGATCGTCGACGCGGTCGGAGCCGCATCGGACTGGACGGTCGCGAAATCGGCCGCCGACCGCCGCTGGGTCTTCGCGAACGTCCCGGCCGGAATGGCGCGGCGCGACGTCTACGCGCTCCTCGACACGCGCGCCGTCAGGACGACCAAGCCCGCGAGCGGCGAGGCGTACGTCGATCTGCCGGGTGCGTTTCAGGTCGGATGCAGCTTCTCGAACCGCATCACGATCACGTTCGACGCGACCGACCGCGTGAAGAAGCTCGACCTCGAGCCGCCGAAGCCGAACTGCTTGTAGCGCTCCGGCGCCTCCCGCGGCGCATCCCGCCGACGACCCGATCGCGGGGGCAGCACCGAGGAGCCGCCGGAGAAGCCCCGGCGCCTGAGCGTCCTCCTCGCGGGACCTCGGGCTCGCATGGCGTAGAACGGTGAGGACGCCGGCGGGGACGGTTCTCGCCGCGAGTAGAGGAAACGGGATGGAGATCGGGATCTTGGGCTCCGGCAACATCGGAGGAAATGCCGCGCGCCTGTTCGCGCGGGCCGGACACCACGTCCGCATCGCCAATTCGCGAGGGCCGGAGACGCTGGCGGCGCTGGTCGGGGAGATCGGCGAAAACGCCGAGGCGACGACGGGTCAGGAAGCGGTGGAGGCGAGCGACCTCGTCCTGATCGCGGTCCCGTGGACCAAGCGCGAAGAGGCGCTGGGCGAGATCGACGGCTGGAACGAGAAGATCGTCGTCGACGCGATGAACCCGTACACCGAGGACTTCGAGATCGAAGACCTCGGCTCGAAGACGTCGACCGAGTTCACCCGCGCGCTCGTGCCGGGCGCCCGCGTCGTCAAGGCCTTCAACACGATCTACTACAAGCGCCTCGCCGGGGACGGGAAGCCGAAGGGCGAGAACGGCCGCCTGGCGATCCCGGTCGCCTCCGACGACCCGGCGGCGAAGCGCGTCGTCATGGACCTCATCGACCAGATCGGGTTCGACGCGGTCGACAACGGCGGGCTGGTCGAGGGCGGGCGCAAGCAGCAGCCGGGCTCGCCGATCTACAACCAGCCCATCGGGGCCAAGGAGATGCGCGCCGAGCTCGCGCGCGCCTAGGCTCTACTCGACGATCTGGTGGGTCGGCGCCCCGTTCGCGAGGGGCAGTTGCTGCAGCGCGTCGGTGTCCCGGTCCGCCACCGCGGGGCCGTTGTCGGCGGCGGCCGGGGAACCGGGCGGCGGCGGCTCGGCGGGCAGCGTCGTCTGCGCGGCGATCGCGGAGGTCAGCGGCGCCCGCTCGATGAGCGAGAGATGCGACATCAGCAGCGAGCGCAGCTCGCTCTTCGCCTTCTCGGCGGTGTCCTGGTGGCGCTGCGCCTCGCGCCGCGCCTCCTCGATGCGCTCGGAGAGCGCCGAGATCTCACGCTCGGCCTGCAGCCGTGCCTCCTGCTTGATCAGGTCGGCCTCTTTGTGCGCCGCGGCCTTCACCTCGTCGGCGGTGCGCTGCGCCAGCAGCAGCGTCGATTGCAGCGAGTCCTCCATCGCCTTGAAGTGCGAGAGGCGCTCGCGCAGGTCGCCGATCTCGCCTTGCAGCGCGGCGCGCGCGTGGGCCTCGTCCTCCAGCGTCTCGATGATCTCGTCCAGGAACTCGTTGACCTCGTTGCGGTCGAAGCCCTGAAGCGACTTCTTGAACTCCTTGTGCTGGATGTCGACGATCGTGATCTTTGCCATCAGCGCAGGTCCTTGATCCCGAGGATGCCGTCGTTGTCGAGCTGCTCGCGCACGCCGGCCGAGTTGACGTTCACCCCGGCGGGGACGACCAGGTAGATCGCCTCGGCGAGCTTCTGGATGCGTCCGTCGATCGTGTAGGCGACGCCGGAGGTGAAATCGACGACGCGCTGGAGCAGGTTGCGGTCGGCGCCCTGCACGTTGACGATGACGACTTGGCGCGCGCGCAGGGCGTCGGCGATCTCGGTGACGTCGCCGAACGAGCGCGGCGCGAAGACCGCAACCGAGCTTCCGGCGCGGCGCGACGCATCGCTCAGGGGGACGACGTTGCGCTTCGCGCCCACCTCGTCGCCCGCGTAGAGCTCGTCCTCGTCCTCTTCGTGGATCGCAAACCACGACCCGATCCTCGCGAACATGCTCATGCCAAGCTCCTCTCCTTCACGGGCCGGGGGCCGAAGATCGCGGTGCCGAGCCGCACCATCGTCGAGCCGTGGCGCACCGCGCGTTCCCAGTCTGCGCTCATCCCGAGGGAGAGCGTCGAGCCGCCGACGCCCTCGAACGCCTCGCGTGCCGTCGCGAACGCCGCATCGACGTCGCCCTCCAGCGGTCCGATCGCCATCACGCCGTCGACGTCGAGCCCGAGGTCGCGCAGGCGCGCGGCGAGCCCCGGCGCCTCGGCAGGCGCCGCTCCGAACCGTTCGGCCGGCGAGACGTTCACCTGCACCAGAACGCGCAGACGGCGCCCGGCGTCACGGGTCGCCTTCGCGAGCGCCACGCCGGCCTCGAGCCGGTCGACGCTTTGCACGACGTCGAACAGTCCCGCGATCGCCTTCGCCTTGTTCGTCTGCACGTGCCCGATGAAGTGCTTCACGCCGCCGGGAAGGCCTTCGTACTTCCGGCGCGCCTCCTGGACGTAGTTCTCGCCGATGTCGGGCACGCCGGCCTCGAGCGCCGCCAAGACGGCTTCGCGCGACTGCGTCTTCGTCACGGCCAGGATCGCGACCGAGCCGCGCTCGCGGCCCGACGCGACGGCGACTTCGTCGACGCGCTCGCGCAGCGTCGCCACGCGCTCGGCGACCGTCCCGGTGGCGAGGGGCATGGAAAGCGGTCTTCGCCGCGCCCGCCCGGGAAACCCCGCGAGCGCTAGGGACTGGGGGCGGGCGAAGGCGTGTTCGGCTCGTACGTCCGCCGGAAGATCGCGGCGTCGAACGCCGTGTCGTACGCCGCGCTGCGGACGACGGTCACCTGCGTGATCGCGCCGGTCGCGAGATCGACCTGGTGCTCGATGAACGGAAACTGCAGCCCGTCGACGGGGCGATAGTCGCCGTACTGCGTTTCGAGGTGCTTCTTGGTATCGTTGACGTCCGGGTGGAACGCCCGCACGTCGCGCCGGCGCCCGATCAGCCACGTCTCGGGATCGATGAAGAGGTACGTCTCGTAGCCGTCCGTCATCGCGACGCGCACGACGTGGTAGTTCACGCCGCCGTGCAGCTCGCGTCCCGCGAGCGTCAACGGGTTCCCGAGCGCCGGAAACGCGTGGAGGCCGTAGAGGTTGAACGTGATCCCCTGCATCGCGGTGCGGCGTCCGTCGGGGACGCCCTGCCGCGGAGCGGGTTGCGAGG
Organism: Candidatus Elarobacter sp.; assembly: GCA_036402855.1. Taxonomy (GTDB): domain Bacteria; phylum Vulcanimicrobiota; class Vulcanimicrobiia; order Vulcanimicrobiales; family Vulcanimicrobiaceae; genus Vulcanimicrobium. The sequence goes on from DASWSC010000139.1 coordinate 8,431, forward strand.
AGGGCCAGACCCACGGCCCGGCGGCGTCGAGCCCTTCCCGGAAGACGAGCTTTTTCGCATCGTAGACGTCGATGCGGTACGCCGGGGTCTTCACGCACTTGTACCGCGCCTCGATCACGCTGCCGCCTTCGACGATCTGCAGCTCCACCGATTGGGAGCGCAGCCGGTCGAGTCGCGCGCGCCCGCCGCGTGCGCGCG
>DASWSC010000140.1:0-4614 GCA_036402855.1 Candidatus Elarobacter sp.
GGATCGATCGACTGCACGCGCAGCAGCGGGCCGGCGGTGTTGGTCAGCTCCGAGCGGTCGTCGACGATCTCGACGTAGTCGTCCTTGACCAAGCCGAAGCGGTCGTCGCGGCCCAGGTTGCCGAGCGTGACGGTCGTCGTCGCCGGCGTCCCGCCGCCGGCCGCGAGCGACACGATCGGGTAGACGACCGAGCCGTTCTCGCGTGACCACTTGAAGCTCGGCTCGGCGCCGCCGGCGCCGGGGAAGCCGCCCGTGTGGATCTCGACGCGGTAGAGCTGGTTCTCGCCCCGGTACGTCGAGTCGGGCGCGATCGTGCACGGGTCGGTGGAGATCTGCGCGGGCTGCGAGCGCGCGCGCATCAACCCGACGTTCGCCGGTTGGAACAGCTCGGTCAGCGCCTCCGGCGTCATGCAGTAGTTCGGCCGGTTGTAGATGATCGGGCCTTCTTGCCCGCCGGTCTGCTCGTAGCCGCCCGTGACCCGGTATTCCGGCGGGATGTACGGGGTCGCTTTCACTTGCCACACGACCTGCGTGCGAACGGCGGTGTCGGGGCCGTTCAGCGCGACCTCGCGGATCGCGTCGTCCTGGAGATACGTCACGACCCGTTCCCACACGTCGAGATAGAGCTGGTAGCTGCTGCTGTTCCCGTTCTTGTGCGTCGGGGCGAGTGCAGGAGCGTCGGGGAGGAACGGCTGCGACTTGTACGTCACCAGCCGGCGCACCGCGGCGTTCTGGAAATAGCGGATCGGGGCGTCGAGCGTGAGCAGCATCTTCGAGTAGTCGACTGCCACGATCTTCCGGGTGGGAATCTGCGGCTGGACGGCGCGCAGGTTGACGAACTGCACGTACTGGTCGGGCGCGAACGCGACGCCGTCCGCGGTCCAGCGCGCGACGACGACGTGCGTCTCGTCCTCCCAGCGCAGCACCGGGACCGGCGAGGTGTCGAGCTCGATCAGAATTCCGCCGGCGTAGTAGCTTCCGCCCGCGATCGAGAAGTCGTCCGCGACGGCGGGCGTCGTGGCGAGCGCGGCGAGCGCGAAGCCCGTACCGTGGCCGCTCGGAAACGCGTCCGCGATGAAGCGGCGCAGCGTGTACAGCAGGATGTCGGTCTGCTCGTTCCAGTCGGCGTCGAGCTGGACCCTCCCCTGCTGCATCAGCACGCGGCTGAAGTTGTTGAGCGGATCGAAGGTGCTGCGCGTGAGATCGGCCTTCACGGGATTCTCCTCAGCTCGCGAAGATGATGCCGGCGTTCGTTCCGGCGGGGATGAACTCGTCGAGCCGCGTGCGCATGTTCGCGACGCGCTGCGGCTCGTAGAGATCGTGGTAGACGCCCATCTCGGACGCGTCGTCGGCGCCGGTCGCGATCTCGTGCGCGCAGGTCCGGTCGAGCCGGCAGTACGCCGGCGCGCCGTAGCGCGTGCTCTCGAGCTGCGGCTCGACGCGCAGCCGCTCCGCGCCGATCAGCGCGTCGCGCTGCGTCGTGTCGAAATCGCCTTTGACGAATAGCGCGGTGACGGCGTCCTCGGCGAGATCCGGCTGGCACTCGTAGCGGCGCGGCGTGTGCGACCCGGGCGGCAGGTAGCAGAAGCGGATGCAGCCGCGCTGGCGGCGGCAGGCGTGCACGACGCCGAGCAGCAGGCTGTTCTCGGCCAGCTCGATCGCGCGCGTCTGGATCTGCCCGATCACGGTGCTGCGCTTCATCGTCAGCACCGCGTCGGCGCACTCCTTGGCGGACGCGCCGAGCGCGACGCGCTCGCGGCTCGTCGCATCGACGATGCTGTCCCAGATCCGCAGCGTGAGCGGGTTCTGCAGCGCTTCGTCGCGCTCGACGCGGATCGCGCCGACGATGCTGTGATCGATCGTGAGGCAGCGCGCTGCGCCGGCGACCTCGATGCTGGCCTCGGTCGGGCGCTTCGGCTCGCAGTCGCAGCCGATTCCCCAGCCGGGGACCAGCGTGCAGTGGCGCAGCGTCACGCCGGAGATCTCGCCGGAGATCTGCAGGCCGCGGCCCGTGATGACCAGGCCGTCGAGCGTGAACCAGCTCTCCGCGGCGCCCGCGATGTCGAGATCGTCCGGCAGCGACGTCTGGAAGTCGAGCAGCCGCAGCACCGGGCGCGCGCCGATCGCGGCGCGCAGCTCGAGCGTCTGGCCGGCGGCGAGCTCGATCGAGATCGGCTCCGCGTACACGGAGCTGTCGACCAGCTCGATCACCGCCCGTGCCGGCTTCTTGGTGCTCCAACGCGTCAAGGCGTCGGCGATGCGCACCGACTCCTCGCGCGGACCGACGCGGTAGATCGTCGCGTCCGGCGGCTCGCGCAGCGTGCGCGCGTACTCGCCGCCGCCGAGCGCGCTGACGGCGCCGTAACTGTACGAGACCCACACCGGAACCCGGCGTCCGGGCTGCGACGGAACGACGATCCGTCCCAGCTCGGGATCGACGGCGATGCGGTCGTCGGTCGGGCGATAGCTCCAGTCGCTCAAGTCGGCCGGTACGATGCGGCTTGCGGCGACCGGCACCGGCGGCGATCCCGTCCAGATCATCACGCTCGCGTCCTCGCCGTAGTCGCGCGCGTCGAAGCCGCGCCGCATGATGCGCGCGGGGAGCGCGGGGCCCAAGCCGCGCGCTTCCGGATTGCGAAAGAGCTGCGTGTCGTTGCCGAGCGCGCTGAAGAGATACGAGTGCGGCGACTCCTCCTCGTGGTTGTACGCCGGCGCCTTCGTGACCGTGTACGTCCCGAGCCGCCAGACGAATACGCCGACCTCCGGGATGTTCGCAGTGCCGGGCGCGTACGCCGACGAGACGCGGCGCACGTCGACGTTGCGCGCCATCTCGTCGAACGCGGTGCCCAGCGCGTCGAGCGCGTCGCCGTCGCGCAGCTCGGCGGTGCGGCCGCGGTCCAGCCGCGGATGCGTCAGGTTCTGCGTGACGGCGAGGAGGCGGTAGAACTCGACCGGGCGCGCGGGCCAGCCGCCGACCGTCTCGGCCAGATCCTGCAGCACGCCGATCGTCCCTTTGCGGCGGCGCGAGCGGATCGTGTTCGCAACGTCGCGCCGCGCGCCGGGGCCGGGCGTCAGCGGGACGCAGCCGATCAGCGCGGCGATGTACGGAACGACCCAGTCCTCGCACGTCTCGATGAACCAGTTCTCGTAGAGCTGCGCGATGTCGCGCTCGACGACGTCCGCTTGTTCGCCCACCACGCGCAGCAGCGCGCGCAGCGGATAGCCCTGCTCCGCGTCGCGCGAGCGGTACACGGCGGGGATCAGCTCGTAGAGGCGGTCGGGCGCGTTCGTCATGAGCCGGCCTCGCTCAGGATCAGCGTATCGGGGACGTCCGGCGTCAGGAACACCAGCTCGGCCGGCAGGATGCGGTGCGTATCGCCGGCTGGGACGAGCGTATCGACGGACGTGCCTTGTGCGCGTACGTACTCGCGCAGCGTCAGCGTCGTGCCGAGCCCGGCGAGCTGCGTCGCCGTGACCGACTCGCCGACGCTGTCGAACACGCTGAAGTCGACGTACGAGACGCCCGCGACGTCCTGCGCGGTGCGCACCGCTTCGCTCAGGAACGCGCTCTGGCCGAGCTCGCGGGCGTCGAACGCGAACCGTGCGAGCAGCGCGGCGCGCACGGCGGGTGCGACGTCCTCCCATGCGTAGTCCGGCTGCAGGCCGAGCGCGGCGCTCATCACGAGCAGCCGCAGGCGGCGCGGGTCGACCCGGACCGGCTGGAATGGATCGCCGAACGCGCGCAGCGACGCGAGCAGGTTGCGGTAGAGATCGGAGCTCGGATCGATCGCGATGTCGCCCGCACCGGCGACCGTGACGTGAACCAGCTGCCGGCGGCCGTCGGAGATGCGCGACGCGGTGGCCTTGCCGATCCCGGCGTACGTCCGCGTGAAGTCCGCGTAGTCACGGACCGAGACGAGCCGGTCGAGCGCCTTGACGGCGAGCGGCGCGTTGGCGCGCGCCTGGTCGATGCGGTCCGGATCGGCGCCGCCGCTCGCCGGCAGCGGGTTGACGACGCTCTGCGCGCCGAGCGGATGCGTCGCGAGCTGGCTGATCTGCCCGGCCGCGACGTTCCCCGCTTCGCCCAAGCCGTAGCGGTACGACGCCTTGACGTTGCCGGTGCCGGTCGGCAGCCGCGCGCCGTGCTTGCCGTCGCCGAACGTCACGCTCGTCTTCTGCGCGTCGTCCTCGCGGGTGACGTAGATGCGGTCGTTGGGGCCGGCGCGGCCGACGTCGTCGAGCTCGTGGCGCAGCAGCTCGTTCACGCGCACCGCCAGCGTGCTGGCGATCCCCGACGGCGTCGGCGCCGACAGGTAGGTCAGCGGCGACTGGCTCAGCGTGAAGCTCTGGAACGCGCGCGTCGCGTCGCCGTTCCCGAGCACCTCGCCCGTCGACTGTCCGTGCGTCGCGTCGACGACGTTGCCGTAGACCGTCACCGTCCCGCGGTCGTACGTGTACGCGAGATCTGCGGCAAGCGTCAGGATCGTGTGGAGCTTGTCGTCGGCGACGCGCCACGCGAACAGCCCTCCGTCCTCGAAGTGGAGCGGCAGCGCGAGCGGCGCGTTCGTCGTCGGGTCGATCAGCATCCCTTGGAACGAGGGAAACTTTCCGCTG
>DASWSC010000141.1:0-3770 GCA_036402855.1 Candidatus Elarobacter sp.
GCCGCCTGGCCCGACCGCGCGACCGTCCGCGCGTTCACGGCGGCGTGCGACGCCGCCGTCCTCGACGCGTACGCGAGCGCGAAGCTCGACGACCCGTCGGTGGCGAATCTCGTGCATGCCGAGGCGGCACACACGATCCTCGAGCACGAGGAGATGCACCACGAGACGCTCGTCTACATCGTGCACCGGCTCGCGCGCGAGAAGCAGCGCGGCCTGCGGTTCGAGCACCGCGACGTCACGCCGCCGCGGCGCGAACCCGTCGCGATCCCGGCCGGGCGCGCGACGCTCGGCGCGCGGCGCGGCGAGATCGCCTTCGGCTGGGACAACGAGTTCGACGAGCACGCCGTCGAGGTGCCCGCGTTCGCGGTCGACGCGTACGACGTCAGCAACGGCGAGTATCTCGCCTTCGTGCGCGACGGCGGCGCGGTTCCGCCGAACTGGTTCGAACGCGACGGCGCCTGGATGCTGCACGCGATGTTCGACGATCTTCCGCTCCCGGCGTCGTGGCCGGTGTGGTGTACGCAGGAGCAGGCGGCGGCGTTCGCCGCGTGGAGCGGCGCGCGCCTGATGACCGAAGCCGAATATCACCGGGCTGCGTACGGGACGCCGTCCGGCGACGAACGCGCGCATCCGTGGGGCGCCGACGCGCCCTCCCCGGAGCGGCACGGCAACTTCGGCTGGCGGCGCTTCGATCCCGAGCCGATCGGCGCGTCGCCGGATGGGGCGAGCGCGTGGGGCGTCCACGACCTGGTCGGCAACGGCTGGGAATGGACCGCGACGCCGTTCGCGCCGTTCGACGGCTTCACGCCGATGGCGTCCTACCCGCGCTACTCCGCCGACTTCTTCGACGGGATGCACTACGTGATGAAAGGCGCCGCACCGGTCACCGCCGCCTCGCTGATCCGGCGCTCCCTGCGGAACTGGTTCTACCGCGACTATCGCTACATGTACGCGACGTTCCGCCGCGCGTACGACTAGACCGGAACGGCGGGGCGCTCGCGCTCGGCGCGCAGCGTCGCGTCGAGCAGCTTGGTGAGCGCGTAGACGTGACGCGACGCCGGGACCGGCACGTTGAGCACGCCGCCCAGCTCGACGACCGCGCCGAGGATGACGTCCAGCTCGAAGGCGCGGCCGAGCTCGACGTCCTGCAGCATCGAGGTCTTGTGCTCGCCGACGCGGCGCGCGCCGTCCATCCGCTTCTCGATCGAGATCGGCAGCGTCACGCCGAGCGCGCCCGCGAGCGCCTGCACCTCTTCCATGATCTCACGGATCAGCGCCTCGGCGCCGGGGTCGCGCATCATCCCGGCGATCGTCGCGCGCGTCAGCGCCGAGATCGGGTTCAGGGAGGCGTTGCCGAGCAGCTTGATCCAGATGTCCGGGCGCAGATCGCGCTCGACCGGCGCCTTGAGCCCGCCCGCGACGAACGCGGCGGCGATGCGGTCCAGCACCGGGTCGGCGGCTCCGTCGGGGCGGCCCAGCGAATAGCGGGTCCCCTCCACATGCCGGATCACGCCGGGTGACTCGATCTCGGTCGAGGAGTAGATGACGCACCCGATCACCCGGTCGGCGTCGAACGCCGCGGCCAGCGCGCCGCCGGGATCGACCGTCTGCAGCACGAGCCCGTCGTGCGGCCCCCCCAGGCGCTGGAAGTACCACCACGGGATGCCGTTCTGCATCCCGATCACGCGCGTCTGCGGACCGACCAGCGTCGAGATCTGGGGGAGCAGCGGCGCGATCTGATGGGCTTTCAGCGCGATGACGACGCAGTCGACGGTGCCGAGCGCGGTCATGTCGTCGGTCGCGCTCACCTCGGCCCGGAAGTCGCCCCGCTCCGAGCGAACCTCGACGCCCCCGCGGCTTCGCATCGCCGCGAGGTGCGGGCCCCGCGCGATCAGCGTCACCTCGGAACCGCCGCGGGCCAGCGACGCGCCGACGTAGGCCCCGATCGCACCGGCCCCGACCACGCAGAATCGGAGTCCGGGAAGAGGTCCGCCGCCGCCTGAAGTCATACCGGTGAAGTTATCTCCTTACGCCCGGTATACGGGCGGCAAATTTTTTGCACGGGGTCCGCAGGGGGATTCACACGTTGGCGACGCCTCTTCCTAGCACCGGCAAGACGCGCTGGGTGCAGCTCGTTCTCGGCATCATCGCGATGGTGATGATTGCGAACCTCCAGTACGGCTGGACGCTGTTCGTCAACCCCATCCAGGACCACTTTCACTGGTCGAAGGCCGCGATCCAGTTGACGTTCACCACGTTCGTGTTCGTCGAGACGTGGCTGGTGCCGGCTGAAGGGTACTTGATCGACCGCTTCGGGCCGAAGATGATCACGGTGGTCGGCGGCGCGCTGGTCGCGCTGTCGTGGGTCATGTTCGCGAACGCCGGATCGATCTGGACGTTCTACGCCGGCGCCGTGATCGGCGGGATCGGCGCCGGGATCGTGTACGGCACGACGGTCGGCCAAGCCCTGAAGTGGTTTCCCGACAAGCGCGGCCTCGCGGCCGGTCTGACCGCCGCAGGCTTCGGCGCCGGATCGGCGCTCACGATCGTGCCGCTGGCGAACATGATCACCGGCAGCGGCTACCAGCACACGTTCCTGGTCTTCGGCGTGATCCAAGGCCTGTGCGTGATCGTGGTCGGGTTCTTCTTGCGCGCGCCGCGTCCGGGCGAGGTCACGCTGGGCGCGACCTCGCGTGCGGTCCCGCAGACCACCCGCGACTTCAAGCCGCTCGAAGTGCTGAAGTCACCCCTCTTCTGGGTGATGTACCTGGCGATGCTGTGCGTCGCGTACGGCGGGGTGATGGCGACCGCGCAGCTCGCGCCGATCGCCAAGGACTACATCGTCGACGAGGTGCCGGTGAAGCTGCTGCTCTTCACCCTCCCGGCGATCCAGTGGGCGCTCGTCCTCGACCGCGTGCTGAACGGGCTGGCGCGGCCGACGTTCGGCTGGATCTCCGACCGCATCGGCCGCGAGAACACCATGCTGATCGCGTTCACCCTCGAGGGGATCATCATCCTCGGCATGATCAAGTACGCGGCCAACCCGGTGCTGTTCGTGCTCGGCTCGGGGCTCCTGTTCTTCGCCTACGGCGAGGTCTTCAGCTTGTTCCCGTCGCTCAGCGCAGACACGTGGGGCCGCAAGTACGCGACCACCAACTACGGCTTCCTCTACACTTCGAAAGGAACGGCGGCGTTGCTCGTACCGTATGCGAACGTCCTCAAGGACGCCACCGGGAGCTGGCTCCCGATCTTCCAGCTCGCGGCGGCGCTCAACATCTTCGCCGCGCTGCTCGCGTTCTTCGTGATCAAACCGATGCGAGCGCGCAAGACGGCACGCGAGGCGCTCAAGCCCGTCGCCGCGGCGACCGCGGTGGTGGCGCTGCTCCTCACCACCTCACCGGCGCCGCTCCCGGCAAACGCCGCCGAGACCGTCAACGCCGAGATCGCTTCGAGCGTGACGGCGCCGTTCGAACAGCTCATCAAGATCTACGAAAAGAAGCATCCGGGGTCGACGATCTCGGCGAAATATCTTGGCGGGCAAGTGATTCAGGGCGACGTCGAGGGTGACAATCCGATCGACATCGTCATCGTCGGCAAGAACCAGACCGACAAGCTGACGGCGCACATCAACCCGCCCGTCGCGGTGCTCACGAACCGCGAAGTGATCCTCGTCCCGAAAGGGAGCACGAAGGTCAGGAGCCTCAAAGACCTCGCCAACCCGGGGATACGCGTCGGGCTCGGGAACGCCGACTCGGCGGTCGGCACGCTGG
>DASWSC010000142.1:0-18009 GCA_036402855.1 Candidatus Elarobacter sp.
CTCGGTGAGCTGGCCGATCAAGTCTTCGATCTTCGACGTGGCGATCGGGTCGAGCGCCGAGGCCGGCTCGTCCATCAAGATCACCTCGGGGTCGAGCGCGACCGCGCGCGCGATGCAGAGGCGCTGCTGCTGGCCGCCCGAGAGGTCCAGCGCCGAGCGGTTCAGACGGTCCTTGACCTCATCCCAGAGCGCGGCTTGGCGGAGCGCGCGCTCGGCGATCTCGTCGAGCCGCGCGCGGCTGCGCTCGCCGTGGATGCGCGGGCCGTAGACGACGTTCTCGTAGATCGTCTTCGGGAACGGGTTGGGGCGCTGGAACACCATCCCGATCCGGTGCCGGATCACGACGGGGTCCGCATCGGGCCCGTAGACGTCCTCGCCGTCGAGCAGGATGCAGCCGTCGACGCGTGCGCCGGGCGTGAGGTCGTGCATCCGGTTGAGCGCGCGCAGGAAGGTCGACTTTCCGCAGCCGGAGGGCCCGATCAGCGCGGTGACGTGCTCGTCCTTCATCGTCAGCGACGCGTGCTTGATCGCCTGGAACGTCCCGTAGAACACGTCGACGTCGCGCGCGACGATCTTGTCGGCCGCAGCCGTCAGCGTGTCCGGCGCCATCTCGATCACGAAGCCCTCCCGGTGAAGCGTTTGGTCAGCGCGCGGCCGACGACGCGCGCGCTCACGTTGAAGATCAGCACCATCGCGAGCAGCACCAGCGCCGAGCCGTTTCCGATGCGGTCGACGTCGGGGACCAGCGACTCGGCGTGCGTGTACCAGACGTGCACGGCGAGCGTCTCCGCGGTGTGGAACGGGTTGAGATCGTACGGATGGTTTCCCGTGACGCTCAGCCCGGCGGTGAAGATGATCGCCGCCGTTTCGCCGTAGATGCGCCCGGCGATCAGCACGATCCCGGTCGTGAGCCGGCCGATCGCGCTGGGGAGCACCACGCGCGTGATCGTTTGCCACTTCGTCCCGCCGAGCGCCATCGACGCCTCGCGCAGGGCGCCCGGGACGCTGGCCAGCGCCTCCTGCGTGACGCGCAGCAGCGCGGGAAGGTTCAGCACGGTGAGGGTGAGGGCGCCGCCGAGCGCGGTGTAGCCCCAGTGAAACGTGTAGACGAAGACGAGCAGGCCGAACAGACCCATGACGACCGACGGGACCGTCGCCAGCGACTCGGCGCTGAACTGGACGACGTTGCGGAAGAGGCCCGGTTTCGCGTACTCCTGCAAGAACACGCCGGCGGCGACGGCGATCGGGGTGGTGAAGAGCAGCGTCAGCACGAGGATGTAGAACGAGTTGTAGATCTCCGGTCCGATCCCGCCGCCCGCGGTCGTCTCCTTCGGCACGCCGAGGATGAACGACGGCGAGATCGCGCTTCCGCCGAGATAGACCAAGTACAGGATGAACGCGGCGAGCATCACGATGATGCTCGACGCCATCGCCCACAGGATCACGGTCGCGACCGCGTCGGCCATCTTGCGCTTGCGGACGCTGCCGGTGGCAGCGACGCTGCGCGGCGTGCGAACGGCGGCCGTCGTCGCCATCGCTACGCCCGCCGCCGCAGCGCGAAGCGCACGAGGACGATCAGCAGCATCGCGATCAGCAGCAGCAGAAACGCCATCGAGAACAAGGCGTGCTCGAGCAGCGAGCCGGCCGTCGCGCCCGGCATGTCGGTCACGATCTCCGTGGTGAGCGCCGCCGTCGGCGCGAAGAGCCCTTTCGGGAACTGCGTCGCGTTGCCGATGACCATCTGGATCGCGAGCGTCTCACCGACCGCCCGTGCGATCCCGAGGATCAGCGCGACCGCGATCCCGCTCGACGCGCTGGGGAGCAGGACCCGCGTGATCGTCTGCCAGCGCGTCGCGCCGAGCGCGAGCGAGCCTTCCTTGAGCGCTGCCGGCAGCGAACGGAACGCGTCCTCGCTCAGCGTGATGACGGTGGGCAGGATCATGATCGCCAGCACGATCCCCGCGGCGGCGAGACCGAACCCGCTCGGCGAGCTCGTGTGGGTGCGGATCAGCGGGACGAGCAGCGTCAGACCGAGCCAGCCGTAGACCACCGACGGGATCCCGACCATGACCTCGATCGCGGGCTTGAGCACCTGCGTCATCCGGTACGGCGCGATCTCCGCCAAGAAGATCCCGACCGCGACGCCGAACGGCCCGCCCACCGCGATCGCGAACACCGTCACGGCGAGCGTCCCGGCGATGAAGACCGCCGCTCCCGGGTGATTCGCGTCGGGTGCGAACTCCGGCGAGAAGAGGAACGACCAGAGCGGGAAACGGTCGACGTAGAACGTCTTGGTCCCCTCGAACGCGAGGTAGACGAGCAGCGCGACCATCGCCAGAATGACGAAGCCGGCGGCGATGCGCAGCCCGAGCAGGGCGACGTGCTCGGTGCGGCGCGCGCGGCGAGCTTGAAGCGCGATCACGCGGGAGCTCTAGCGGTCGGTCTCGGAGACCTTCATCGCGGAGATCGCGATGAACTTGTTCTTCTTCACGAGATCCGCGCTCTTGGTCACGAACGCGATGAACCCGGCGGCGTCACCGCGCGGCGTTCCGCTCGTGAACATGTGCTCGTACGACCAGATCGGGTACCTGCCGGTCGCGATCGCGGTCTCGTCGGGAGCGACCCCGTCGACCGAGACGATCGCGAGACCGCCGCCCGTGATCCCGCTCAGCGCGACGTACGAGACCGCGCCCGGGGTCTGCTTGACGATCGAGACCGCGGTTCCGGTCGCGTCCTCGACGAGCCCGGACTCCGCGAGCGGGATGCCGCCCATGACGACTTTCTGGAACACGGCGCGCGTCCCGGAGGTGCGCGGGCGGTTCACGATGACGATCCGTTGATCGGCGCCGCCCGCCTGCTTCCAGTTCGCGACCTTGCCGGCGAAGACGTCGCGGAGCTGCGCGCGCGTGAGGTTCTTCACGCCGGCCGACGGGCTCGTCACGACGGCGAAGCCGACGACCGCGACGCGGTGGTCGACCAGTTCGGGATGATTCGGCGCCGTGATGTCCGAGTCGCCGATGTCGATCGCCTTGGCGGCGACTTGCGCGATCCCGGTCGCCGACCCGCCGCCCGAGACGCTGATCTTCGCGTCGGCGTGGGCCGCCTGGTACGCCGCGCTGGCCTCTTTGACGAGCGGCAGCATCGCGGTCGACCCGGCGACCTGCACGGTGCCGCTGCGAGCGCTCGGTCCGGCGGTGTTCTCGCTCGGCGGGGGTGAGGAGCACGCGGCTTCGGCCGCCGCCAGCGTGAGACCGAGCAGCAGCGCCACGCGGGCGGAGTTCCGCTTCACCGAGGCATCGTGTCAACTCCACCCTAAGAAAGGTTTAACTCCATCTTAAGGGCTCTTAATCTTGGCCCGCCGCCGAGTCTAGCGATCCGCGTCGGTGATTCGCTCCTACCGTTCGACAGGCGTCGCCGGGATGCGCATCGTGAACGTGGCGCCCTGTCCGTAGACGGATTCGGCGACCAGCGAGCCGCGGTGGGCCTCGACCAGGTGCTTCGCGATCGCGAGTCCCAGGCCGGTACCGGAGTGCTCGCGCGCCCGCGAGCGGTCGACGACGTAGAAGCGCTCGAAGACGCGCGGCAGATCGGCGAACGGGATCCCCACCCCGGTGTCGCGCACGACGAGCAGCGCGCCGGCGCGCTCGCGCCGCACCTCCAGCGTCACCGTTCCGCGCGGCGGCGTGTGGCGCAGCGCGTTGTCGACCAAGTTCAGCGCGACTTGCGTGAGGCTCCCGCGGTCGGCGTCGACGTCGACGCGCTCGGGCGCGTCCACCCGGATCTCCACGCCCAGCGCCCCGGCCCGCTGCGCGAACGTCGCGGCGGTCGACCGCGCAATCTCGCCCAGATCGAAGCGCTCGATGCGCAGCGGCATGGTCCCCGACTCCGAGCGCGCGAGCTCCAGCAGGTCCTCGACCAGGCGGATCATCCGCTCCGCTTCGTGCTGAATCTGCGGGAGGAACAGCGCGCGCGCGTGCTCGTCGTCGTCCGAGAGCAGCACCGTCTCCAGCATGAGCTTCATCGCGGAGAGCGGCGTGCGCAGCTCGTGCGAGACGTTCGCGATGAAGTCGCTGCGCATCCGTTCCGCCGCGAGCAGCGCGGTGCGGTCGGAGGCGATCGCCATCGCGCCCGACTCGTACGGCTGCGCGGTGACGCCGACGTAGCGCTCGCGCGCGCCGCTCCCGAAGACGACGTCGCCGGTCCGCGTCTCGCCGCCCAGCGCCGCGCCGATCATGCGCTCGAGCTCGACCGACGGAATCACCTCGATCAGCGCTCGGCCGATCGCGCGCGCGCTCTCGACCCCGAACAACGCCGCCGCGGCGCTGTTGAAGACCGCGACGCGCCCGCGCGCGTCGACGGTGAACGCGGCGAACGGCAGCGCGCCGACCAGGCGCGCCACCCGGTCCTCGTCCGACTCCGGCGGCTCGGCGGTGCGCGCCGGGAGCGCGGTGCGCTGCCCGGCGGGCGCGCGCAGCGCTGCGAACGTCGCCGCGATTCCGGCCAGCGCGCCGAGCGAGGCGGAGATCAGATCGAGCGTATCGGCCTACTCACGGAACATGTACCCCCGGCTGCGGACGGTCACGATGTGGCGCGGATTGTTCGGGTCGGCCTCGATCTTCTCGCGCAGCCAGCGAATGTGCACGCTGATCGTCTGATGCTCGCCTTCGAAGTCGTAGCCCCACACTTTCTCCAGCAGCATCTGCCGGGTGACGATGCGGCCGCGGTTCTCCATCAGGACGTGCAGCAGCCGGAACTCCTTCGGCGCGAGCGCGACTTCCTTACCGCGCACCAGCAGCCGCTGGCGCGCGGGATCGATCGTGATCTCGCCCGACGTGATCGACTCGTCGCGGCCCGCCTCATCGACTTCGACGCGCCGGAGCCGGGCCTTGATCCGCGCCATGATCTCGCCGAGCGAGAACGGCTTGGTGACGTAGTCGTCGGCGCCGAGCTCGAGCGCCAGCACCTTGTCGAACTCCTGGTCTTTCGCGGTGAGCATGATGATCGGGACGCTCGAGGTCTTGCGGATCTCCTTGCACGCTTCGATCCCGTCGAGCAGCGGGAGCATGATGTCGAGGACGACCAGGTCGGGATGCTCGCTCTGCGCCAGCATCACCGCGGTTCGGCCGTCGCCCGCCGTCGTGACGGCGTAGCCGTTCTTCTCCAGGTTGTACCGCAGCGAGTGGACGATCGCCGCCTCGTCGTCGACGAGCAGGATCTTCTTCTTCTGGCCGGCGGCCGCCGTCATCACCCGCGATCGCCTCCGCTCTCATCCGAGACCAGCCTGTCCTGAGCTTGTCGCACGACGACGCGCAGCCCGAAGCTCCGCTCGAACAGGTCGGCCTTCTCCATCCCCGCGTCGAGTTCGCCCGACGCGTCGCCGTCGGCCTGCGCCGTGACGACGACCAGCCCGTCCTCCGGGACGGCGGCGACGTCCGAGATGACACCCAGGTGGCGGATGTCGAGCCCGTCCGCGATCCGCAGGAGGGAGGCCAGCAGGTCGACCCGCCGCCGGTCCCCGGGCGGCAGCGCCGCATACTCCGGGTGCGACGGCTTCGGCATCGCCTTGCGGTAGTAGCGGGCGACCTGCGCGACCAACTCGCCTTCGTCCTCGCGCCAGCCTTCGAACGGCGTGTTGCGGATCAGGTAGGCGGCGTGCTTGTGGTGCGCGCTGTCCGCGACGAACCGCCCGATTCCGTGCAGCATCGCCGCCGCCCAGAGGAGGTCGCGATCGGCCGGCGCGAGGTTGTGGAGCGGCGCAAGCCGTTCGAAGAGCACGAGCGCGAGGCGCGCCACCAGCCGCTGATGGCCGCCCAGGTGCTCGTACCGCCGCGCGACCGTCTCGACGGCTTCGACGCGCTTCGCGCGCTCGTCGCCGAGGCGTTGCGCGAGCGCGCGGTCGCGCTGCGCGAGGTCGACGACGACGCCGTCGCGGAGCGCGCGCTCGCAGACCACGATCTCGTCGCGGCCGAGAAGCGCGAGCGCGTTGATCAGGACGGCGTTGCCGGCGACGATGATGTCGGCGCGGCGCGGGTTCATCCCGGGCATCCGGCGGCGCTCCGCCTCGCTCATCAGCAGCATCCGGCGCTGCAGCTCTTCGAGCCGCGCGCGCGTGAGCGTGTAGCCGTGGACGCGCTTGACCGCGAGGCCGCGCTCGGCGGCGTCGAGCGCGGCAAGCCCCATGATCGTCCCCGACGTGCCGAGCGCGAGGTCGAGCCGGAAATGTCGCAGGCGCTCGGCGAGCGGGCCGAGGACGTCGATGACGTGCGCGTCGAGCCGGCGCGCCGAGCGCAGCGGGTCGGAGACGCCGCGCAGGAACGCGTCGTACAGCCGGAGGCTCCCGAGCTTGACCGACTCCATGAGGTACTCGCGCTCGCCGTCGGCGACGATCAGCTCGGTCGAGCCGCCGCCGATGTCGATGATGCACGCGATGCGGTCGTAGAGCGGATAGCCGTTCGCGACGCCGAGATGGATGAGGCGCGCCTCTTCCTGACCGCCGAGGATCTCGAGCTGCAGTCCCGTGCGGGCCTCGACGAGATCGCGGAACTCTTCGCCGTTCTCCGTCTCCCGCACCGCCGACGTCGCGACCGCGCGAACCCGCCGCGCCCCGCGCTCGTGCGCCGCGGCGCTGAAGCGCGCGATCGCGTCGACGCCGCGCTCCATCGCCTTGCGCGAAAGACGTCCGCGCTCGAGCGCGTCGTCGCTGCCGAGGCGCACCATCTCGCGTGCTTTGTAGACGACCCGCGAGGTGTCGAACGCGGAGTCCAGCTCGACGACGATCAGGTGGATCGAGTTCGTCCCGACGTCGATCGCGCCGAAGAGCATCTACGCTCGGGTGCGAACGTGCACGCCGGCGGAGCGCTCGTAGAACTGCGCCACCGCCGAGTAGTCCTCGCGGCCGTGGCCTTCGCCCGAGCTGGCCGTGTACATCTGGTACGCCAGGGAGCTCGCCGGCATCGGGACGCCCATCGCGCGCGCCGAGTCGAGCGCGGCGGCGAGGTCCTTGCGGAGCAGGTCCAGCATGAAGCCCGGTTTGTGCGTCCCGGCGAGCCAGCTCTGCGGGAGCCAGTTCTGCAGCAGATAGTTCGAGCCGGTCGCCGTGGCGATGACGGCGAGCGTCGCGTCGATGTCGGCGCCGGCCTTCGCGGCGAACGTCAAGGCCTCGATGTTCGCGATCATCGTGTTCGAGATGATGATCTGGTTGACGAGCTTCACCACCTCGCCCATCCCGACGCCGCCGACGTGGTTCGGCGTCCCCATCGCCTCGAGGACCGGCGCGGCGTCGCGGAAGTCGTCGCCGGAGGCGCCGCACATGATCGTCAGCGTCCCCGTCTTCGCGCGCGCCGGACCGCCCGAGACCGGCGCGTCGGCGAAGCGGAAGCCCGCGGCGCGCAGCCGCGCGTCGAACGTGCGGGTGGCGACCGGCGAGATCGTCGACATGTCGATGAAGAGCGTTCCGGGAGCCGCGCCGTGCGCCGCGCCGTGCTCGCCGAAGAGCGCCTCCTCGACCTGCGGCGCGTCGGGGACGCAGGTGATCACGACGGCGCTCGCGCTCGCGACGCCGGCGGGGTCACCGCCGTCGCGCGCGCCTTCGGCGACGAGCCGCTCGACCGGCGCGCGGTTCGTGTGCGCGCAAACCGTCACCGCAAAACCGGCGCGCAGCAGCGCCGCCGCCATCGGCTCGCCCATCGCCCCGACACCGATCACTCCGACCGCCGCTGCCATACGAGCCGCACGCGTACGGCGCCCGGAACCCGGCGGCCTGCGTCAAAGGGAGCCCGGGTGACGCAGACGCTGGCGTTCATCCGGCTCGGGCGGCCGTTGTTTCTCTACGGCGGGTTCGCGGGCGTCGCGCTCGGCGCGGCGCTCGCGCGCTGGACGGGACATCCGCTCGGCGTCGCGACCTACGCCTGGGTGCAAGCGCTGGTGACCGCGTTCCAGCTCATGGTGCACTACGCGAACGACTACTTCGATCGGGAGTGCGACGCGAACGCGCGGCGCACGGCGTTCTCGGGCGGGAGCGGCGTCTTGCTCGCCGGCGAGATCGCGCCGCGCACCGCCCTCGCCGCCGCGCTGCTGTGCGCGGCCTGCGGGTTCGCCCTCTGCGCGCGCTTCGCGCTCACCGGCGACGCCGTCACCGCGGCGACCGGAAGCGCGATCGGGATCCTGGCGTGGTGCTATTCGGCGCCGCCCGTGCGGCTCTCGGCGCGCGGCCTCGGCGAGATCGACACGGCGCTGGTCGTCGCGGTGTTGGTGCCGTGCGCGGCGTACGCCGCGTTCACCGGGCGCATCGACCAAACCGTCGTGACGGCCGCGCTCGGGCCGGCGGCCGCGATGTTCGCGATGATGCTCTCCGTCGAGCTCCCCGACGGCGCGACCGACCTGCTCGCCGGGAAGCGGAACCTGGTCGTGCGGTGGGGACCGGCGCCGGCCTGGCGGGGGATCGCGATCGCCGCGGTCTTCGCGGTCGCGCTCGCCGTCGCGACGCTGCTGAAGGCGCGCGCCGGCGCCGCGGCGTTCGCGCTGCTGCCGGCGGCGGCGGCGGCGGTGCAGCTCGCGCGTCTGACGAACGGCGACCCGCGCCCGGCGTCGATCGCGTTCTGGGGCGTCGCACTCTACGCGACGACCGTCAGCGGGCTCGCCGCCGGTTACGCGCTGCTCAGCCCGCGCTGAGCCCGCGCGATGCGCGCCACGTTGCAACCACATCCGGAACGCCGCTCTCGTACGTCGGAAACGCGGGGACCCAGCCGGTCGCGCGCAGGCGCGCGTTCGAGAGGCGGTTCTCGTACTGCAGGCTCTCGGTGATGACGCGCCCGAGCAGCAGCCGGCAGATCAGCGGGTGGACGCTGCGCGAGCGGAACGGAACGCCGAGCGCCGCGGCGGCGGCACGCCCGAGGCGTTCGCTTTCGACCGGCGCGTCGTCGACGACGAAATAGCGCCGTCCCGCCTCGCCGTCCGAGAGCAGGTGGAGGAGCGCGCGCGCACAGTCGTCGACGTGCACCGCCGAGGTGATGCGGCTGCGACCGGAGAGGCCCGTCACCGGCTTCCCGGCGTGCAGCGGCTCGATGACGTACTCGGCGAACCACGACCCCGGGCCGTACACCCAGCCGGGGAACGCCGTGACGATCGGAAGCCCGCGCTCGGCGTGCGCGCGCAGCCCGTCGAGGGCCGGCGCGATGTACGGCCCCCAACCTTGCGGGCGCGGCGCGACATCCTCGTCGTGCGGCACGTCGGCACCGCAGTTGCCGTAGTAGCTGGTTCCGGCGACGTAGACGACGCGGCGGACGCGCGCGGGGTCCAGCGCGCCGAGCAGCGCGCGGTCCATCGCGAGGCGCTCGTCGCGCCAGCGCCGGGCGCGTGCGGCGGTGATGCGCCCGCCGTACGTCTGCGGCTGCGCGACGTGCGCGACGGCGTCGCAGCAGGCGGCGGCGCCGCGCCAGCCTCCCCCCTCGTCGAGGACGTCGCCCTCGACCGGGGTTGCGCCGAGCTCGTGCAGGCGCGCGGCCGACGCCGGCGAGCGCGCCAGCGCGCGGACGTCCCACCCGCCGGCGACCGCGGCGCGGACGAACGCCGTCCCGATGAAGCCGCTTCCGCCGGTGACGAAGACGCTCGGCATGCCGAGGGAACGTTCGACGCCTCCGTCCGGACGCCCAGCGACCGCCGTCGTTGCGCGGCACGCGTTCGCGAGGGACAATGGTCGAGGCACCGGCCGCGCGAAGCCGCGCGCTCGACCCGAACCGCTCTCCGAGGGGAACCGACAGGATGCTTGCTTCGATCCGCCGCCCGACGTTCGAGGACCTCAACCTCTCGACCGGCAAGCGCGCCCGCCTCTGGAACATGATGTACGGCCACGGCCCGGCCAACGGGACGCTGATGCTGCTGCCGATCGACCAGGGACTCGAGCACGGCCCGATCGACTTCTTCGACAATCCCGACGCGCTCGACACCGACTGGGTGCTGCGGCTCGCCGTCGAGGGCAACTTCTCGGGGATCGCCTACCACATCGGGCTCGCGGAGAAATACCACAAGCAGTACGCCGGCCGCGTCCCGCTCGTGCTGAAGGTCAACGGAAAGACGAACGTCCCGTCCGACGACGAGTCGTTCTCGTCGCTGACGTCGAGCGTCGAGGACGCGGTGCGGCTCGGCGCCGACGCCGTCGGCTATACGCTGTACGTCGGGTCGCCGGCACAAGCGATCGACATCGAGCAGGCCAACGACGTGCGCCGCGAGTGCGAGCGCTACGGGATGCCGCTGATCGTGTGGGCGTACCCCCGCGGGAGCGCGATCAAGACGAAGGGCGGCCAGGACTCGCTCTACGCCGTCGACTACGCGGCGCGCGTCGCCTGCGAGATCGGCGCCGACGTCGTGAAGCTCAACGTGCCGAAGTCCGAAGAGGCCGCCGCCGGTGCGCCCAAGCCGTACAACACGCTCACGATGGGCGAGCTCGAAGGCCTGCGCAAGGTCGTGAAATCGGCCGGACGGACGCTGGTTCTCGTCTCGGGCGGCTCGAAGCTGAGTGATGAGGACACCGTGCACAAGGCGCGCCTCGCGATGGAAGCCGGCTGCGTCGGCCTCATCTTCGGGCGCAACATGTGGCAGCGGAACTGGAACGACGCGGTCGGGATGGCGTCGCGGATGCACGACCTGATGAAAGAGTTCGGACAGTAATCGTGACCACCGCGACGATCGAGAGCCGCATCGAAACGGCGCTCGATCGAATCCGGCCGGCGATCCACCGCGACGGCGGCGACGTCTGGCTCGTGCGCGTCGACGACGGCGTCGCCTACGTGCAGATGATCGGCGCGTGCGGCGGGTGTCCCGCCTCGCACGCGACGCTCAAGGGCGGGATCGAGGCCGTCGTCCGCGAGGACGTCCCGGAGATCCGCGCCGTCGAACAGCTGTAGCGCGGCGTGAACTCGACGCGAGCGATCCCTCGGCGATGGAGCGACGAGCTCGACGGGATCCGGTGGCTGCCCCGTATGATCGACAAGGCGCGGATGAACCAGCGCGGCGAGCTCGGCTCATATCTGCTCGGGCACTCGCCGGTCGACCGCGCGCTGCTCGTGCGACTCGGTCTCACGACCGATGCGTTCTCCGCGATCGTCGCCGCCGCGCCGGGCGACGACGCCGTTCTGACGGCGCTCCGGGCCACGTGGGACGAGGCGCGGGTGCGGCGGTGGTCGGAGCGCTTCACCTCCGCGTATCGCGGGTTCATCCCGATGTGGGACATCGACGAAGGCTACGTTCGTCCGACCCCGCTCCAGGCGCTCGGGATGGCGCTCTACCGGCCGTTCGAGTCGCTCTCGATGGAGGTCGTGCGGCGTCTCAGGCGCGCGCCCTAGCATCTGCCGCGCTCGCACCGCGAGCCACCCGATCGTCCCCGCCGCCGCCGCCGGCGCGAGCGGATCGAAGCCGATCTGCGGCGCGAGGAGAAACAGCGGCGTGACGAGCGCCAGCGCGAAGAGGAATCGCGTGCGCGCGGGATCGCCGAGCCGCGCCGCGGTGAACGCGATCATCGGCAGTGCGAGCGCGGCGTCGTATGCCCACGCATGCGGGCTGAGCGCCAGCCCCACCAGTGACGCCGCACTCGCCGCTTCGGCCGGCTTTGCGATCCGCAGCGCTCCGGCCGACGCCGCGGCGACCAGGATGCACAGCGCGAGGACCGCGGAGGGCGCGACGCCGTTGCGGAGGAGCACCGCCGGGATGCCGACGGCGAACGCGCCGTTCACCGCGAGGTCGCCGGCGGCGAACCGGGTGAGGAGGCGCAGCCACGCGGCGGGCCAGCTCCAATCGCCTCCGGCCGCCGCGACGCTCGCCAAATACCACAGCGCCGCGCATGCGGCGACGACGCTCAGCTCACGGCGCAGCCCGCGCACGACGAGCAGCGCGACCAGCGGCAGCGCGTACGTCGGCTTGTAGAGCAGCATCCCGATCGGAAGCGCGGTGAGCGCGACGGAGCGCGCGGCCAGGCCGGCGACCGCGGCTTGCGCGAGCAGCAGCCCGAACGGCGCGTTTTGGCCGATGATCGCCGCCGCGTACACGACCGGCGGAAAGAGCGCGTAGAGGGCGATCGCGGTGCGGGTCGCGAGCCCGTACGTCCGCGACGCGAGGACGGCGGCGGCCATCGCGCACCCCAGCATCGCCGCGGCGTTCAGCATGAAGCTGATCGCCGGCGGGACCCGCGCCGCGGCGACGAGCGGCCACGCGGCCCCGGGCAGATAGAAGAACGCCTGCCAGTCTTGCGGCGGGTGCAGCAGCGCTGCGGTTCCCGCGAGCGTCCCTGCCGAGACGAAGACGCGCCAGTCGCCGCCGCCGTGCGCGACCGCCCACGGAAGCGCGGCCACCAGCGCGCCCGCAACCGCCAGAGACCACGCCCATGACAGCGCGCGCACGGCTCAGGCTTCGGCCGCGGCGGCGCGGGCGGGTCGCAACGGCGCCGCCGCGCCGGGCCGGGTCAACAGGTCGCGAACGCGCGCGCGCAGCGGCCGTTCGACGCCGTGATGGAGCGCGAAGCTGAGCGCGAGCGTCGCCGCGAACGCGAGCGGAAGGATCGCCGGGTGACCCCAGCCGATCCGCTCGCACGCCATGATCACCACGATGTGGCACAGATAGAACGCGAAGCTCACCTCGCCGAGCCGCACCAGGACCGGATGCGAGAGCCCCCGCGAGATCGCACCGCGCCGGTGCGCGAAGACGAGGATCACGGCGCACCACGCGGGCATGACGGCGGCGGAGAACCGCATCGAGAGCGGCAGCAGCGGCGAGACGTAGACGGACAGGCAGAGCGCGGCCAGCGCCAGGACTTCGGCGCTGCTCCCGCGCAGCCGCCACACCGCGCGCGGCGCCGTGCGAAGGAACGCGATCCCCGCGATCATCCCGACGACGAAGTCGATCAGCCGGCTCGGCGGAAAGACATACCAGCGCCAGTCGTCGACGACCGCGTGCTGCGGCCAGAGCAGGGCCGCCTGCGCGCACCAGAGCAGACCGGCGGCGAGCAGGACGCCGGCGGGCGTCGCGGAGCGGAAGAGCTTCAGCAGCGCGAATGCGAGCGCCGGGAAGCACGCGTAGAACAAGGCCTCCACCGAGATGCTCCACGCCGGTCCGTTCACGCCGAAGTACACGGGTCCGACCGGGATCCAGCTCTGCACGAGAGCGAGCTGCGCCGCGAACGCGGCCAGCCGCGTCGGCGCATCCGCGGCGTTCCAGAGCGGGCTCGTCCCGAGCCACGTCAGGGACGCGAGGACGGGGAGCATCAGCACGACGTGCAGCGGGTAGACGCGCGCGATGCGGGCCGCGTAGAACGCGCGCACCGCCGCGCCGTCGAGGCGCTCGCGAAAGACGCCGTGATAGGTGTACGTGAGGATGAACCCGGAGAGCAAGAAAAAGAACCCGACGCCGAGGTAGCCGAACGAGAACGTCACGGCGATGCGCCGGGTCGGCACGCAGTGCCACGCGAACACGAGCAGCGCGGCGAAGAAGCGCAGCGACGTGAGCGGGAGCAGCGTCTCCTTCCGGACGGCCATCGCAGCGGCGCCCTTCGCTCAGGACAGCGCGGTCGCTGCCGCGCCGGTTCGTGCGCCGGCGCGCGCGCGTTCCGTCGCGTCGCCGAACGCGGCGCGAACGATGGCGACCAGCCCGCACGCGAGCCCCGTCAGCGTCGGCAGCCGCAGCCACTGCATCATCGGCGAGGGCCGCATCAGCGCGGTGCGCGAGAAGTCGCCCCAACTGAGCTCGGCCAGCGCGTTCGGCGGATACGCGTGCGGTACGAAGTGCGCCGTCTGCGGCCCCAGGCCGAGCGCGGCGAAGACGACGACCGAGAGCACGAGCGACGCGCCGGCCGCGGCGAAGACGAGCCCCTGGCGCCGGCCCAGCGTCAACGCGCCGAGCGTCCCGGTGAGGACCGGGGCCGCGCCCGCGAGGAGCCCGGCGCCCATGACGTTCCACGGGATCATCGCCAGCATCACGCCGGTGATCGCAAGCCTTCGCACCTGCGGCGCGCGGAGCGCGACGTAGAGGATCGCCGGCAGCGCGACCGTGATCTGCTGGAAGTGCACGTGCACCCCGCCGAACAGCGCGAACGCCGGCGGCACGAGGACGATCGCCGCCGGATCGCCGAACGCCGCGCGCAGCCGCAGCGCGACCGCGACGCCGAGCGCGAGCATCGCGGCGAACATGAGCTCGCCGCTGCGAATCGCGGCCGGGGCGGCGACGCCGAGGGAGGTCAGCAGCGAGGTGAGGCTGAGCTGCCACTCGTAGGCGTTGGCGAGCGCGTGCGCGGGGATGACGTCGCGCGCGTACTCGACGCAGACGGGGACGCCGACGGCGGCGGCGGCGAGCGCGGCCAGCGCGAGCCCGGCGACCACCAGCGGCGTGCGCGCGCGCGGGAACGCGACCAGCATCCCGGCGATCGCGGCGAGCGCGACGTGCGGCTCGATGCTGGCCGCGGCGACGCAGGCCGCGGCGCCGCCCCAGCGCCCAAGCCGCACGAACAGCGCGGCGCCGGCGAGCGCGGCGAGCACCAGCGGAACCGGCTGCCCGACGTACAGCGTCACGGTCGCGGTGATTCCGGCGAGCGCAACGTCGAGCACCGCGTTCGAGACGCCGGTCACCCGCCGCAGCATCGCGACCGCCGCGATCATCGCCGCGACGAGCAGCGCGCCGTAGCACGCCGCGGCGACCGGAAACGGCAGCAGCGCGAGCGGGACGAAGAGCAGCAGCGCATACGGCGGGAGCGGCGCCGGAAGCGCGACCGGCCGCAGGAACTCCGGCTCGGCCGGGGGTCCCGCCGTCGCCTCGCAGCCTCTGAGCGGCTCCTCGCGGTACGGATCGGCACCGTGCGCGATCGCCGCGCCGGCGCAGTAGAACGCGCGAAAATCGCCCATGACGTACGTCGGGCGGCTGAACGGGTTGAGCGCGATCATGACCGCCAGCAACGCCGGCGCGATCAGCCAGGTGAACGAGGCGGCGCGCGACATCTACTGCGCGATCACCATCTGCGAGGCGCTTCTGATCGTCATCGTGTAGCGCGGCAGCACCGGGACCAGGAACCGGAACGGGTACGAGACGCTGACGCTGACGATGCAGCCTGGGCCTTGGTTCGCGGGGTCCGTGCAGCCGGCGGCGGCGCTCCAGGCGGTCGTCACGACGAGCGCGCTGGGGTCGATCGCGGGGGCCAGCCCCCGCGCGTACGTCTGGATCGAGTCGGCCGTCGCCGGACAGCCGTCGACCGTACACGTCGAGCCGCGCACGATCGCGTAGCGTGTCGCGGCGCGCGCCGCGTTCGCGACGAGATGATACGTGTACAGCGCGCGCCCCAAGTCGACCACCCCGAACATCATCGTAAGCGCCATGGTGCTGACCAGCGCGAACTCGACCAGCGCGTTGCCGCGCTCTCCGCGCCTCATTGCGCGACGCGCATCACCGCGCGGCTGGTGATCGTCTGCGAGCCGGGGATGCCGGGGACGTGCAACATCGACGCGAACGTCCCGGTCGCGTCGACCTGCACGAAGACGAGCCGGTGGCTCGCCGGGCAATCCGCCGGCTGGCACGTCGAGGTCGTGCCGTCGGCGCAGCGGCAGAACTGCGAGGACGTCGCGCTGAGCCCGGCGGCGTTCTGCGCATCGCCGAGCGCCGCGGCCGTCATCCCGGCGCCGTCGTCCGCGGTGCCGAGGTTCTGCGCACCGTACTGCACGCCGGCGCGCGCGGCGTTGCCGACGACGATGCTGAACTGCGCGTATCGGCCCACCTCGACCAGGCCGATGAGGAGCAGCATGATCAGCGGCGCGATCACGGCCGTCTCCGCGATCGCCGAGCCGCCCTCCGCCCGCGCGAGCGCGCAGGCGCGGCGCAATCCCTGAAGCGTCACTCCGCGAGCACCCCGTGTCCGGTGCGCTGCAGCCCGCCGTCGCTCGGAACGCTGATCCCGCCGCCGTTCATGCGGATCGACTTGGCGACCAGCAGCGTGATCGACGGAAGGTTGCCGTTGAACGTGAAGTCGCACGACGGCGCGTAGAAGCCGCCGGTCAGGTTCACGGTCCCCGCCGCACCGTTCTTGGTGAAGCCGGCCGGATCGCTCGGCGGCTGGTAGTAGACCATCCCGGCGGTCGGGCCCGATACCGGCGCGCTCAGCTCGAAATCGACGTTGCCGTTGAACGTCAGGCCGCCGGTTCCGGCGTTGTAGATCGTGACGCCGGTCCCCGAGACGTCGCCGCTCGACATCCCTTGGTCGAGGACGAAGAGGCCGGGCGAGAACACGATCGTGCCGCTGAGCCGCGTGCAGTACTCGCCGGGCGGGAGCGGGTTCGGCGCGGGATACGGCTGGCAGCCGGTGTGCAGCAGCGCGGGGCGGTTCGCGGTGAGATCGGCGAGGTACGCGCAGCCGGGGATCGTCTGGCACGGGTCGCTGACTGCGACGCTCTTCATCGGCTGGCCAAGCGGATACGAGCCGCCGCCCGGACCGCTGCCGACATAGCCGATCGTCCGCGCGTCGACGTTCGCGTTGCCCGTCACGACGAGATCCTGATTCGTGATCAAGCCGCAGGTGGGCGCGGTGATCCCGCCGCGGCCGCCGCCGCGCAGGTCGATGTCGCCGGCGAGGGCGTAGATGCAGTAGATTCCGTTCGTGTTGAGCGTCGCGACGGCGCGCACGCTCATCCACTGCGAGATCCCGAAATAGCTGCCGAAGAACGACGGCAGCTTCTTGCGGATGACCACCTCGACGGCGTTCGGGTTGGTGGTGTAGTTGCCGGTCGCGGGCGGGTTGTTGACGGCGACGGTGACGTTCGCACCGCCGTCGTCGGTGAAGCCGTTCGCCGTCGCATCCGCCTGCGCGGCGGCCGTGGCGTCGGCCGCGGCCGGGTACGCCAGCTCCCCGGCGCCGGCGACGGCCGCGCTGTCGGCGGCCGACTGCGCCAGGCGCTGCTGGTAGCGCCACACGCCGACGTCGACGGCGAGCGCCGCGGCGGCGAGCAGCACCGCCATCGCGATCGCGAAGAGCGGCAGCACCTGCCCCCGCTCACCGTGGCACGCCCGCTGCATCTCCATGCTCAGCGGGTCAGGATCTCCGGCGTCATCACGAAGACGACGTCGGTCTGCGAGTGCTGGTAGCGCGTCGATCGGAACAGCTTGCCGAGGATCGGCAGATCGCCGAGGCCCGGGATCTTGTCGACGCTGCGCTGCTCCTGATGGCGCAGCAAGCCGCCCATCACGATCGACTCGCCGGCTTTCGTCACGACATCGGTCGAGAGGCGGCTCGTTTTCAGCGCCGGAACGACGAAGCCGTTGAGCGAGACGCCGTCCTGGAAGTCGAGATCGGAGACCTCCGGCGCGATCACGGTCTCGACGTTCCCCTCGCCGAGGATCGTCGGCGTCACCTGGAGCTTGACGCCGAAGTCCTTGTACTGGATCGCGATCTGCTGCGGGCCGGACGCGACCGGGATCGGGATCTGCCCGCCGACCAGAAACTCGGCTTGCCGGCCCGGCATCGTGACGAGGTCGGGCGACGAGAGCAGACGCGCGTGTCCGTTGTTCAACACGAGATTGACCGTCGGCGCGAGCGTGATCGAGCGGAAGAACGCGCCGATCGTCAAGGCGCGACCGGGGAATCCCGGACCGCGACCGCCGCTTCCGCCGGCGATGGGGTCCTCGACGACCGGGAACTGCGGGCCGCCGAGCGTGTACGTCCCGTCCGGGTGGAAGGTCGCGGACTGCAGGTTCACGCCGAGCTGCGTGAGCGCGGTCTCATCGACCTCGAGGACGTAGACCTTCACCGAGACCTGGCTGATCGTCAGCGAGTCGAGGCGATCGATCACCTTGCCGTCGGCGGCGAGGTACGGTCCCGCCAGCGAACGGACGCGCCGCAGCACGTGCTCGGCGGTGGTGCGATCCGGAACCTGGCCGCTGACGATGAGGTTTCCTTTCACGTCGCGGTCGACGCGCACCGCCGCCGTCGCCGGCGATCCGGCGAGCTCCGTCAGCAGCGGCGCGAGCGGACGCGCCACCGTGACCGCGTTG
>DASWSC010000143.1:0-3461 GCA_036402855.1 Candidatus Elarobacter sp.
CGCCGACTTTGACCGGCGGCGCGTCGGGCTCCCCGGTGATGCTCATGAGCCCCGACATCGCCTGCGCGATGATGTCGAGCCCGGCCATGTGCGCGTACGGGCCGTCGTTCCCGAACCCCGTCGCGGACACGTAGACGATACGCGGCTGCAGCGCCGACAACGCCGCGTAGCCCAGGTCGAGGTCGTCCATCGTTCCGGGCCGCAAGTTTTCGATCACGACGTCGGCGCGCGCGACGAGCCGGCGGAAGACGGCCTTGCCGGCGTCGGACTTGAGGTCGAGTGCGACGCTGCGCTTGTTCCGGTTGAGCCGGATGAAGTTGGAGCTCTCGCCGTCGAGGAACGGACCGGTGCCGCGCGTCAGGTCGCCGCCGCGCGGGTTCTCGACCTTGATGACGTCGGCGCCCAGATCGGCGAGCTGCATCCCGCAGAACGGGACGGCCATGAAGTTGCCGACTTCGACGACCCGGATCCCTTCGAGCGGCGGCGCAGCGGAAGCCATCACCGCTTGATCGGCGGATCGGCCTAGGGCTCCTCGTCGGCGGGCGAGGATCGGAGGCGCGTCGTCGAAGACCCGCCGGTGCAGTTTTTGCCGCACTTTCCCGCGCCCCCGGATTGCGCGGCTGCCGCGCGACCGCGTAGCATCGGTCTCGTGCTGCGTGAGGAGTTCGAGCGGCGTCGCCGTTCCAATCCCCGGTTCTCGCTGCGCGCGTTCGCGCTCGTGCTCGGGATCGACAGCGCCTCGCTCTCGCAGGTGCTGCGCGGGAGGCGCGCCGTCTCGCCGCGCGCGGCGGCGGCACTGATCGGGCGACTCGGTCTCGGCGTAGCCGAGATCGACGCCGCGGCGAACGAGTCGCTGCGCTCCAGCCACGAACGCCGTCTGCTGCGGCAGATCGCCGTGCCGGGGTTCGTCCCGAACACGCGCCGGCTCGCGCGGCGCCTGCGCTTGCGCGGCGACGACGTGAACGCGGCGCTGACGCGGCTGCTCCGCAGCGGACGTTTGACGATGCTCTCGCCGGCCCGCTGGGCCGTCGTCCCCGAGGAGAGACGCTGACCATGGCTCATCCCGTCGTCCGGTGGCAGGCGCTCGTGCGCGATCCCGACCAGGCCGCGTCGTTCTACGCCGCGACGTTCGGCTGGAGCGTCGACGACCGCAACGCGCTCGGCTACCGCGCGATCCCGAGCGCGGGCCGCGGGATCGGCGGCGGGATCTGGCCGATCCCCGACGGTCAGCCGATGGTGCAGCTCTTCGTCGAAGTCCCGGACGTCGAAGCGGCGCTCGCCGCGGCGAGCGCCCACGGCGGACAGATCGTCATGCCGCGGCAAGTCCTTCCGGACGGTGACGAGATGGCGGTCGTCGCCGGCCCGGAAGGGATCGCCTGGGGACTGATGCGCCCGCGCGCGTGAACGTTACGCCGCGCGCGCGGCGAACGGCTTGAGGACGACCTTTTCGCAGTCGTCGACCTTGTCGACGAACATCTTGTAGCCTTCCGCCGCCTGCTCGAGCGGGAGCACGTGCGTGATGACCTTGCTCGGATCGACTTTCCCGCTTTCGATCATCGCGAGCAGCTTCGGTACGTGGCGGTGGACGTGCGTCTGGCCGCTGCGGATCGTCAGGCCCTTGTTGACAACGATCCCCATCGGAAACTTGTCGATGAAGCCCGCGTAGACGCCGGGGACCGAGACGACGCCCCCCTTCCCGATCGCGTAGATCGCTTGGCGGATCACGTGCGCGCGGTCGAACGAGAGCTTGAGCGTCTGCTTCACCGTATCGGCGACGTTGTCCGGCGCGAACGAGTGCGCTTCCATCCCGACGCAGTCGATCGCGCGATCGGGTCCGCGACCGGCGGTCGTCGTCTTGAGCGTCTCGACGACGTCGTCTTCCTCGAAGTTGATCGTGTCCGCGCCGAGCTCGCGCGCGCGGTCGAGCCGGTACGGGATGCGGTCGATCGCGATGACACGCTCGGCGCCCAGCAAGAACGCGCTCTGGATCGCGAACCACCCGACCGGACCGCAACCCCAGACGGCGACGGTGTCGCCCGGCGTGATGTCGGCCTGCTCGGCCGCCTGCCACCCGGTCGGGAAGATGTCGGTGAGGAACAGCACCTGCTCGTCCGGCAGCCCCTCCGGAACCTTGAACGCGTTGGCGTCGGCGTACGCGATGCGCACGTACTCGGCCTGACCGCCGGGATACCCGCCGAAGGCGTGCGAGTAGCCGTACAGCCCGCTGCACGTGTAGCCCAGGATCAGGTCGGCCATCCACGCGTTCGGGTTGGAGTTGTCGCACAGCGACGTCATCCCGTTGCGGCAGTGCAGGCAGTTGCCGCACGCGATCGTGAACGGAACGATGACGCGGTCGCCGGCCGCGACCTTCTTGACCTCGCTGCCGGTCTCGACGATCTCGCCCATGAACTCGTGGCCGAACACGTCGCCCTTCTGCACGGTCGGGATGAAGCCCGAGTACATGTGCAGGTCGGAACCGCAGATCGCGGTCGACGTGACGCGCACGATCGCGTCGTAGGGCGTGAGGATCTGCGGATCGGGGTGGTTGTCGACCGAGACCTTCCCCGTACCGTGATAGGTGAGCGCTCTCACGACTTCACATCCGTTCCGTTGACGGCGTAGTAGCCGGCTTCCATCGTCGCCTTGAAGCGGCGCAGATCGCTCTCGACGATCAGCGCCGGGTCGCCGCCGAAGAGTCCGGCGAACGATTTGCCGAGCGGGCCGCCCGGGGGCGTCCACTCCATCTCGACGCGCAGCTCGGTGCCGCGGCCGCCGGGCGCCTCGGTGAAGGTGACGGAGCCGGCGTTCGGCACCGCGCCGCCGACCGAGCGCCACGCGATCCGCCGCCCCGGCGTGTCGTCCACGATCTCCGCCTCCCAGCTCACCGGGATCCCGGCCGGCGCCTTCGCGGTCCACCGCGAGTGAAGGTCGTCGAGCTGCTCGACGCGCTCGAGGTGCGACATGATCTCGGGCAGGTTCTCGAGCGCGCGCCAGTACGCGTACAGATCGGCGGCGGACCGTTCGATCGTGAACGCCTTCTCGATGCGCGTGCCGCGCCCGTAGGGGACGCTCGCGTCGGGGTTGTGCTCGGCGACGCCGCCGCCGGAGGCGTCATCGTCGTCGGCGAGCGAGCGGGCGATCAGAGATACTCCCAAACCGAGCAGAGCGACACCGGTCAGGAGCGTGAGCGGTCGTGTGGCGTTCATAGCAGCGGGATCGTACCCATGCGGTGCCGTACGCTGCGGCCGGTGAGCATGCCGAACCTTGGCGATGCGGCAGACAAGGGTGAGCCGCGCGCGTACGTCCTGGGCGGGAACGCCAGCACGCTCGCGTTCGCGTCGAGCCTGGTCCCCGAGAACCGGCAGGTCACCGCATGGCTCGTCCCGCTGGCGTGGACGCCGATCGGCGTCGTCCTCGGCGAGAACTGGCAGCGCGTCGGGGTCGCGGCCGACAATCTGGCC
>DASWSC010000144.1:0-3057 GCA_036402855.1 Candidatus Elarobacter sp.
TGCACGCGATCGACCTGCACGACGCCGACCTGCACGGGATCAAGGTCGTCGGTGCCAACCTGAACGAGGCCAAGCTCGCCGGGGCGAAGCTCAACGACGCCACGCTGGTCGGCGTCAACGCGCGCGACGCCGATCTCTCGCGCACCGACCTCCGCGGCGCGAACCTGATCGGAGCCAGCCTGCGGAACGCACGCCTCTCCGGCGCAACGATCGGCGACGCGGTGCTGTGCACCCAGAACCGGGACGACGGCTCGTACGGTGACGACCGCAGCGACCGCCGAACCGTCTGCGCCGACCTGCGGGGGGTCGACTTGCACGGGCTCGACTTCCGCGCCGCCCGCTACTGCGCGCGCGAGAGCCGCGACGCCGTCCGGACCTGCCGCACGGTCACGCGTCAGGAGCTCATCGACTACGGTCATGCCGATCTGACCGGCGCCCAGGCGCCGGCGTAGGAGGACGTGCTTTCGTGAAACGCATCGTCTCGCTCGCTCTCGCCGCGCTCGTGCTGACCGCGGCCGTCCCGGCGGCGCCGGCGGCCGCCGAAGACGATCTCGTCCGCCAGCTCGTCAACGCGTGCGTCGGCTGCCGCTTCCCGAAGGACATGCACGGCCGCGACCTCCACGGGCTGCGCTTCGTCGGCGCCGACCTTCGCGGCGTCGATTTCTCGCACGCCAACCTGTCCGGCGCGACCTTCAGGACGCGAAGTTCGACGACGCCGATCTGCGCAACGTGCGCTTCACCGGGGTCCGGTTCCGCAACACGTCGTTCGCGCGAGCGAAGCTCGACGGGATCGAGATGGAAGGCGTCCGCCTCGACGCGCGCGCGATCGTCGGCGCCGACTACCGGACCTTCCTTCGCGGCTGCACGGGCTGCGATCTGCGCGAGATGTCGGTGATGCGCGACGTGCAGCGGCAGCTCCGGATCTTGCGCTACCGGGACTTCATGGTACCGCCGATCGGCATCCCGCCGGTCCCGCCCATCCCGGCGATTCCGGCGCTGCCGCCGATCCGCTCGATCCCGCCGGTCCCGCCGGTCCAGGTGACGCCGCCCGAGCCGCCGATCCCGCCGGCGGCTCCGGCGCCCTAAGGGCGAACGCTCCTCAGCGGCGGTGCTGCAGCGTGCCCAGGATCTGCGTCACCGCCGCGGCCGTCGAGCCGGCGGCGAAATGCGCCGAGCCGTTCGACGCGATCATCGTCGCGACGCGGTCACGCTGCGCTTGGAAGCGCGGCAGCCAGGTGTCGCGCGGGTAGTGGGCTCGCCAGTCGCGCATCGCGTCGTCGACCATCGCGAGCTTGCCGTTCATCGCGGCGACGTTGCCGTCTCCGCCGGCGCAGCGGCGCTCGAGCGTGTTCAGCTCGTTGCGAATGCCGAGGACGCTCATCTTGAGCTGGCCGAAGTACTCGTCGGCCGGCGCGAGCGCCCCGTGCGCCGACGCCTGCAGCGCCGGCGCGACGCACGCGGCGAGCATGGCGACGAGCGCGAAGACCTTAGTCACGCGGAAGAAGTGCATATTCCGACTCCGGATACGTTGCGATCAGCCAGTCGAGCGTGTCGTTCCTGCGGACGCGTGCATCGTCGGTGGCGAGCTTCCCGTAGAGTTGCGCGAGGCTGTACGCGTACTTCGGGATCCACGGGTCGCGCGGGAACTGGCGTTGCCAGTCGTGCAGCGCGTCCTCGACGAGCACCGCTTTGTCGTAGATGTGCTCAGCGTCTTCGGGGCTCGCGTCAGCGCGCGCGGCGAGGTCCTTGAGCTGATTGCGAACACCGAGAATACTCATCTTCAACCGTCCGAAATACCGGTCGGCCGGAGCGAGGTTCGCCGACGGCTGGGCGAACGCGGGCGCCGCGAACGAGAACGCGAGCGCAAACGCTAGAAGAAAGCGTTTCATGGGAGACGTCCTTGTGGGGAGGATGAGAACGCGACGAGCAATCCGTGCTCGTCGCGTACAGTGTTCATCGGCATCGCCGGGGCGGAATGAAGTCGCCGTTACTGCCGTGGAGAACGGTCGGCGGCTCGGATTGTGACGCCCGCCTCTTGCATCATCGCCGCGGCGGCACGTCTAGTATGGTGCGACCGCCGGCCGCCACACGGGCTAGCGCCTACTCAGGATCGCTGAACAGGAAAGCCAGGTCCTCACGTGTGAGCGTCTTCGCAACCGCGCTGTCGGCCTTGACAACCGCTTTCGAAAGCGCGGTCTTGCGCTCGGCGAGCGCGCGGATCTTCTCTTCCACCGAGCCGGCCGTCACCATCCGGTACGCGGTCACCGGGCGCGTCTGCCCGATGCGGTGCGTGCGGTCGATCGCCTGACGCTCGACCGCGGGATTCCACCACGGGTCGTAGAGCACGACGTAGTCGGCCGCCGTCAACGTCAGCCCGACGCCGCCCGCCTTGAGCGAGCAGAGGAATACCGGCGGACCGCCCTCGGCCATGAAGCGCTCGACCTCGGCTTGGCGGTCACGGTCTTTCGTCGACCCGTCGAGGTAGCCGTACGCGATGTTCTTGCGGTCGAGCGCGGTGCGCATGATCCGCAGCATCGAGGCGAACGCGCTGAAGACGAGCACCTTGTGGCCGCCGTCGAGCACCTCTTCGACCGTCTCGACGAACGCGTCGAACTTTCCGCTGGCCTCGGGATCGTCGAGATATTCCGGGACGAGCAACCCCGGGTGCGCGCAGACCTGGCGCAGCCGCGTGAGCGCGGCCAGGACGTGGACCGTCGCCGACTCGGCGCCTTCTTCGTCGTACTTGCTCAGCACATCCCGGCGAGCCGCCTCCGCGATCCCGCGGTACAGCCGCCGCTGGAGCGGCGTGAGCTCGCACTCGATCACCGCCTCGGTACGCTCGGGCAGCTCCTTCGCGACGTCTTCCTTGGTGCGGCGGAGCAAGAACGGTTCGAGCCGCGACCGCAGCGCCGCAGCAGCGCCTTCGTCGCCGTCCGCGATCGGCATCTCGAACCGCCGCCGGAACGACGTCTCGGAGCCGAGCAGTCCCGGCTCGACGAAGCCGAAGATCGCCCACAGATCGCGCAGCGAGTTCTCGACCGGCGTACCGGTCAGCGC
>DASWSC010000145.1:0-27499 GCA_036402855.1 Candidatus Elarobacter sp.
GACGCCGCCTACGAGGCGCTGCTGGTCCGCCCCGCGCGGGCGCTCGGCGCATGGTTCCTCGCCGTCGTCGACCCGCACGTCATCGACGCCGGCGTCCGCGAAGCGGCCTGGAGCTCGCAGTGGCTCGGCCATCTGTTCCGCAGCTTCCAGACGGGGCTCGTCAGGGCGTACGCGCTCTCGATCGTCGTCGGGGTCGCGTGCATGGTCGCGTACTACGCCTTCGCGTTCGGCTTCCCGGGAGGCGCGCGATGACCGTCGCGGCCCAGGTCGTCGTCCCGATCCTGGCCGGGTTGCTGCTGTACTTCGTCCCGCGCAAGCAGTCGCAGGTCGCCACGACGATCGCCGGCGCGCTCGCCGCGCTGAGTTTCGTCGTCGCCGTCGCCGACCCGCACGCGCCGGACGTCGCGATACGCTGGCTCTCGCGGCCCTTCACGGCGTCGTTCCATCTCGGCTACGGCCCCGTCTCGTACTGGATCGTGCTGCTGCTCTCGCTCTGCACGTTCGGCGGCGCGCTCGCGATCCGCGGCCACCGCGGCCGCGATCTCGCGGCGCAGCTCCTCGTGCTGCAGGGTGCGATGAACGGCGTCTTCCTGGCGAAGGACGTGCTGCTCTTCGCGCTGTTCTGGGACCTGATGCTGATCCCGGTCTTCATGGTGCTGATCGGCGCGCCCGGCCACGCGCGCTCGGCATGGAAGTACCTGATCTACAATCTCAGCGGCGGTCTCGCGCTGCTCCTCGCGACGGCCGCGTTCGGCGTCGTCGCGGGAACGACCGACCTCATCGGCACGAGCGGCGCCGGGACGGTGATCGGCACCGCGTGGGGCTTCTGGATCTTCGCCGGGTTCGCGTTCGCGTTCTTGGTGAAGACGCCGGTCTTCCCGTTCCACACCTGGATGCCCGACACGTACGCCGACTTGCCCCCGCCGGTCGTCGCCTCCGTCTCGGCGGTGCAGTCGAAGGCCGGTCTCTACGGCTTCATCGCGATCGGCTTGCCGTTCCTCGCGCCGGAGATGGCGCAGGCGAAGCCGCTGATGCTGGTCCTCGGCTCGATCGCGCTGATCTACGGCGCGCTCGCCGCGCTCGCCGAGCGCGACGCGAAGCGGATCGTCGCGTACAGCTCCCTCTCGCATCTCGGGCTGATCCTGATCGCCATCTTCAGCGGCTCGCCGCTGGCGCTCGCGGGAGCGGTCGTCTACATCCTCGCGCACGGGCTGTTCAGCGCCGCGCTGTTCCTCGTGCTCGGCGCGGTCGAGCAGCGCGAGGAGACGCGGAATCTGGCGCGCCTCGGCGGCCTCGGCCGCCGGAATCCGAAGCTCGCCGGCGCGCTGATGCTGGGCGCGCTCGCCGCGCTGGGACTCCCCGGGCTCGCCGGCTTCAGCGGCGAGATCCTGATCCTCACCGGGATCGTCAAGGCCGGCCTGCTGTGGCCGGCGCTGGTCGCGCTCGTCGCGATCGTGCTCGCCTCGGCGTACATGCTGCGCCTGTTCCAGGACATCATGAACGGACCGGAGGTCCCCGATCTCCCCGAACGCCGCGACCTGAGCTGGACCGAAGGGTTCGCGATCGCGCCGCTGGTCGCGGGGTTCGTGCTGCTCGGCGTCAACCCGGGGATCGTCGCCACCATCCTGACGGAGGCTACGCGTGTCGTCGGCTCTCGGTAACCTCCCGGCGAACGCCGACTACGCCGCGCTCGTCCCGGCGTTCGTCGTCGCGGTCGTCCCGCTCGTCATCTTGTTCCTCGACCTGTTCTTCCGGGCGAACGGCGCGGCACGGCGCGGTGTGGCGGTGGCGATCGCCGTCCTGGGCCTGCTCTTCGCCGGATTTCACGAGGCGGCGCGGTATCCGCACGACTATGCGGCGTTCGGCGGCGCGTTCGTGCAGGGCGGCTTCTCCGTCGTCTTCAGCGAGATCGTCATCCTCGCGACGATCGCGACGCTGCTGCTCTCGATCGGCGTCGGCCGCGACGACCAGGTCGCCGGCACGACCTCGCTGGTGCTGTGGAGCGCGAGCGGCGCGATGCTGATGGCGGGCGCCGCGAACCTCATGATCGTCTTCCTCGGCCTCGAGCTGCTCTCGCTCGCGCTCTACTGCCTGTGCGCGATGTCGCGCCGGCAGACCGCGCGCGAAGCGGCGCTGAAGTACCTGATCCTCAGCTCGATGGCCTCCGGGTTCTTGCTCTACGGCTCGGCGCTGCTGTTCGGCGCGACCGGCTCGGTGCAGTTCAGCGCGCTCGCGAGCGCCGCAGTCACCCCGCTGCTCGCGCTCGGCGCGGGGCTGTTCCTGGTCGGCCTCGCGTTCAAGCTCAGCCTCGTCCCGTTCCATGCGTGGACGCCGGACGTCTACGAAGGCGCGCCGCTGCCCATCACGGCCTTCATGTCGGTCGTGACGAAGGCCGGAACGCTGGCCGTGCTGGCGCGCTTCGCGTACGCCGCGCTTCCCTCCGATCACCGCGTGGCGCTGCTCGTCCCGCTGTGGGTCTTGGCCGCGCTCTCGATGCTGGTCGGCAATCTTGCGGCGCTCGCCCAGACCGACATGAAGCGGCTGCTCGCGTATTCCGGGATCGCGCAGGTCGGCTACATCGTGACGGCGTTCGCGGGGACGACGGCGCTCGGACTGCGCTACGCGCTGCTGTACCTGGCGGGCTACACCTTCATGAACCTCGGCGCGTTCGCGGTCGTCGCGCTGATGTCGCGCGACGGCGACGCGGTCGTCGGCGTCTCGCGGTTCGCCGGGCTCGCCTCCCGCCGCCCGTGGCTCGCCGCCGCGATGACGTTCTTCCTGATCGGGCTCGCCGGGCTGCCGCCGACGATCGGCTTCACCGGAAAAGTCCTGATCCTCGCCGCGACGGTCGGCGCCGGGTACGCGTGGCTCGGCGGCGTGCTGATCGCCGGCACGGCGATCTCGGCGTACGTCTACTTCAAGATCGTGCGCGCGATGTTCGCGCGGGTCGACCCGAAGCACGTGCGCGACGAGCGCTCGCGGAACGCGCTGCCGTGGGTCGCCGTCGGCGTCTGCGCCGTCGCGACGCTCGTGCTCGGCCTGATGCCGCTGACGCCCTCGAACGTGCTGCCGCTGATCAAGTGATCCGCATCCGCGAAGCGCGGCCCGGCGACGAGGCGTTCATCACGGCGCTCGTCCCGCGCTTCGTCGAGCACGGTGCCGCCGACGGCCATACACCCGAGACGGTCATCGAAGGGACGGCCCGCGTCCTGCGCGAGGCGCTGCGCGAGCCCGATCCCGACGACCTCTTTCTCGTCGCCGAGGACGACGACGCGACGCCGGCGGGCTTCGTCTACGCGGTCACGGAGCGCGATTTCTTCACCGACGAACGGTACGCGCACATCTCCGAGCTCGCGGTCGCGCGCAGCGGCACCGGCGTCGGCGCCGCCCTCATGGCCGCCGCCGAAGCATGGGCCCGCAACCGCGGCTACGCGATCGTCAGCCTCAACGTCGTCGACCGGAACGCCGCCGCCCGCCGCCTCTACGAACGCTCCGGCTACACCCACGGCCACCACCACTTCGTAAAGCGCCTCTAACCCAACCGCGCCCCCAGCGACGCCCCCGACGTCACGCGGGGTTAGACTTTGACTCGGCGCCTTCCGGCGGCTCGTGCGAGCTCGGCGATCTCGGCGGTGAGGGGATCCTCGGGGTCGAGGAGGCGTTCGATCAGCGTGAAGTGGTTGTCGTCGGTGCTTGCGTACGACGTGTCGCAGCCGTACGCGCGCCAGGCGTCGGCGAGCTCGCGGCCCTGCTCGTGAAAAGCCTCGCTCTCACGGGCGCCGGCGCGGGCGATGACCGTCGTCGACGACGACGCCGGCGCGAAGAGCGCCGGGCTCATCGCGGCGGCGCGCGCCTCGTCGAGCTGGAGCCACTCCTGCACGAAGCTGTGCCGCAGCGGGCGCAGGTCGTGCAGTCCGCTCAGCGTCGCGACGCCGGCGACCGGCGCGTCCACCGCGCACATCGCGGCGAGATGCCCGCCGGCGGAGTGCCCGGCGACGACGATGCGCGTCGGGTCGGCGCCGTGCGCCTTCGCGTTGATGCGAAGCCACTGCACCGAGCGGCGCGCCTGCGCGACGATCTCTTCGAGCGGGACGTCGGGCGCCAGGCCGTAGTTCACGATCGCGGTCGCGACGCCGTGCGGTGCGAAGCCGCGCGCGACGAAGGTGTGGTCGTCCTTGTGCAAGCGCCGCCAGTAGCCCCCGTGGAAGAAGACGATCAGCGGCGCGCCGGTATGCGGGACGATGAGGTCGAGCGTCTCGTCGGCGCTCGGTCCGTAGCGCAGGTCGCGCGCCTGGAGCATCTGCGCGCGCACCTCGTCGCTCCAGGCTCGCCAGCGGTGGAAGAACGCGAAGACGTCGGAGACCGTCGCCGCGGTGTCGTACGGCCCGCCGTCGCTCATCGCGTCACGGGACCGAATTGCAGAAAGTCCACTTTGCCGGCTTGATTCCACGCGATCGCCTCCTCGACGACGGGCGGCTTCTCGAACTCGATTCGGAACACGTACAGCGTCAGCGATCCTTGCGTGATCTTGCGGACTTGCGTGAAGGTCTTCACCGCGCCGAGCGAACGGAGCGTCCCGGCCGCGTCGGCCAGGATCTTCTCGGTGATCCGCGCGTTCAGCTCCGGCGTGTAGTGCGTACGGTCGATCTTGCCGGACCGGTTGGCCTCGAGCTCGGCGCGCGCCCGCGCGGCGACGTCGGGCGAGGGGGCCGTCGCGACCGGCGGTGACGGCGTGGCGTCAGGGTTCGGCGACGCGTCGGGTTCCGGCTGCGCGTCGGCGCGTGCGAAGACGCGCGTGGTCATCCCGTGAGGCGGGGTCGGGATCGCATCCTTGGGGTTCCGCGGCGCGGCGGGGTGGGGCGCGGCGGCCAGGAGCGGGGCGGCGAGCCCGGCCAGGATCACGCCGCTGAGAACGCGCCGCACGATCATCGGCCGACCCCTTCGCAGCCGGAAAGACGAAGCCCCCCGCTTTCACGGGGGGCTCATACTTTGGTCCTAGAGTCCGGGCCTAGGGATGCGTCATGTTGGCCGGCACGACGAACTTGTCGAAGTCCTCGCTGCTCACGTACCCGAGGGCCAGCGCGGCGCCCTTGAGCGTCGAGCCCTCGTGGTGCGCCTTCTTGGCGATCTCCGCCGCCTTGTCGTAGCCGATCTTCGGGGTGAGCGCGGTCACGGTCATCAGCGACTCGGCGAGGTACCTGGCGATCACCGGCTCGTTGGCCTCGAGCCCCTCGATCGCGTGCTCGCGGAACATGGTGCACGCGTCCTGCAGCAACCGGCACGAGTGCAGGAAATTGTAGATCATCACCGGGTTGAAGACGTTCAGCTCGAAGTTGCCCTGCGAGCCGCCGAACCCGATCGCGACGTCGTTGCCGAAGACCTGGACGCACACCATCGTCATCGCCTCGGACTGCGTCGGATTCACCTTGCCGGGCATGATCGAGGAACCCGGCTCGTTCTCCGGGAGGATCAATTCACCGATCCCGGCGCGCGGTCCGGAGGCCAGCCAGCGCACGTCGTTCGCGATCTTCATCAGCGAGGCGGCGAGCGTCTTGAGCGATCCCGACGCGGCGACGACTTCGTCGTGCGACGCCAGCGCGGCGAACTTGTTGGGATGCGAGCGGAACGGCAGACCGGTCAGCGCGGCGATCTGCTTCGCGGCGCGCTCGGCGAACTCGGGATGCGCGTTCAGCCCGGTGCCGACCGCGGTGCCGCCGATCGCAAGATCGTACAGATCGTCCAGCGACTGCTCGCAGCGCTTGATGTCACGGTCGAGCTGGCTGACGTATCCGCCGAACTCCTGGCCCAGCGTGAGGGGCGTCGCGTCCTGCAGATGCGTCCGTCCGACCTTGACGATGTCCTTCCACTGCTCGGACTTCTGCGCGAGCGCGTCACGCAGCGCGCGCACCGCGGGGAGCATCTTGACGATCGCCTCGGCGGCGGCCATGTGCATCGCGGTCGGGAACGTGTCGTTCGAGGACTGCGACATGTTGACGTGGTCGTTGGGGTGGACCGGCTTCTTCGATCCCATCTCGCCCCCGGCGATCTCGATCGCGCGGTTCGAGATGACCTCGTTGACGTTCATGTTCGTCTGGGTCCCCGAACCGGTCTGCCAGACGCGCAGCGGGAAGTGCTCTTGCAGCTTCCCGGCGATCACCTCGTCGGCGGCCTGCGTGATGAGCTCCGTCTTCTCGTCGTCGAGCTTGCCGAGGTCGCGGTTCACCAGCGCCGCGGCTTTCTTCAGCACCGCCATCGCGCGGATGATCTCGCGCGGCATCACGTCGCGCGGCGTCGAGTCGTCGCCGATGTCGAAGTGGATGAGCGAGCGCGCCGACTGCGCGCCGTAGTAGCGGTCGGAGGGGACGTCGATCTTCCCCATCGAGTCGGACTCGGCGCGGGTGCGTCCGAGCGAGCCGTTCGTCGTGGTCTGCGTGGACATAGCCGAGGGCGTTTCGGCGCCGCGGGCCGCGGGCACTCCGCGACAGAGGTCGCACGGGAGGCGCCGGAGCCGCATTCCCCGCCGCGCGGACGGCAGTCCACCGTCACAATTGGAACTAGGTGCCGGAGCCAAGTTCACTGTATACTTTAGGAGTCGTCCCTCCGGAAGGAGCGTCTTCCATGCGTCTGTTGCGCCTGATCGCCGTCACGGCCGCTCTTGTCTCAGTGCAGGCCGGGCCTGCGCTTGCCGCCGAGACGACCATCACCTTCCCCGGGGGGAACCCCGCCGTCGATCCTGCGGTGCTCGACACGGCGCGTGCGCGGGTCGCGGCCGGCGACACGAAGGGCGCGATCGACGGCTTGGCGCCCTACGTCGCGACCCACCCGCAGGACGCCGCCGCCGGGCGGCTTCTCGGCGATCTGTACTTTCGGGTCCCGGACTACCCGAAGGCCGAGCGCATCTGGAAAGCGCTGATCCAGCTCGATTCGACCGACCGTGAGACGCATGGCCGTCTCGGCTCGCTGTACGCGGTCCAAGACCGGATCGCCGACGCGATGTCGGAGTTCCAGCTCAGCCTCCCGAGCCGCGCCGGGTACGCGGGCTTGGTCATGGTCCACAAGCGCGCCGGCGATCTGCCGCAGTACCTCACGCGCCTGCAGCAGCAAACGGAAGCGCACCCGTTCGACACGCTGAAGTGGAGCGAGCTCGGTCAGGCGCAGCGCGCGCTGCGCAAGTACGAAGCGGCGTACGACGCCTTCTCGCACGTCGTCGCGATTCGGCCCTCGTCGTGCGGGGCGCGCGTCGATCTCGCCAACGCGCTGGTCGACCTCGGACGGCTCGATCCCGCGATCACGCACCTCAAAGC
This sequence comes from Candidatus Elarobacter sp., assembly GCA_036402855.1. Classification (GTDB taxonomy): domain Bacteria; phylum Vulcanimicrobiota; class Vulcanimicrobiia; order Vulcanimicrobiales; family Vulcanimicrobiaceae; genus Vulcanimicrobium. The sequence continues at coordinate 7,305 of DASWSC010000145.1, forward strand.
ATGCCTGGCGGTCGATGCCAACTACTACGCCGCCGTCGTCAACGTCGGCGAGGCGTACCTCGAGAAGAGCGACGCCGTCACGGCGCGCCCGTTCCTCGACCGCGCGCTGCAGATCCGTCCCGAAGGGACGGAGGCGCTGGTCGACATCGGCTACATCTACGACATGCAGGGCGACTGGAAGACCGCGGTCACGTACTACAACCGCGCGATCCGTTCCGACCCGCTCCGCCCCGAGGCGTACATCGACCTCGGCTACGACTACAACGAGCACCGCCTCTTCCCGCTCGCGGAAGCGGCGTACATCAAGGGGCTCGCGGTCTCGCAGGACGACGGGCGGCTGCACTACATGCTCGCGGTGACGTACAACCTGCAAGGGAAGATCGCGCTCGCGCGCGAGCAGTACCGCCACGCGATCGCCTCCGAAGAGCCGATCGTCGTGCGGGCGGCGCAAGCCGAGCTGGCGCTCCTCCCGCCGAAATAGCGCGCGCCGGGGAACGAACCCCTCATGACGCTGCGCTCAGTCCTGGTCGGTACCGCCGCCGGTGCGGTCGGCACGGCCGCTTTGAACATCGCCACGTACGCCGACATGGCGTCGCGCGGCCGCCCGTCCAGCGAGACGCCCTCGAAGCTGGTCAAGAACGTCGCCTCGACGGCGGGGCTCCAGCCGCTCGCCGCGGATGACGAGACGGCGCAGAACCGGCGCTCCGGGCTCGGCTCGCTGCTCGGCTACGCCAACGGGATCGGGGTCGGCGCGCTGTACGGCGCGATTCGTCCCGCGATTCGCGGGAAGGTGCCGCTGCTGATCGCCGCCCTCGGCGCCGGCGCGGCGGCGATGGCGCTCAGCGACGTCCCGGCCGCGAAAGCGGGCGCGACCGATCCGAAGACGTGGGGCGCCGAGGGCTGGCTCGCGGACGTCGTGCCGCACGCGCTCTACGGTCTCGCGCTGGCGTTTGCGTTCGACGCGCTCGACGAGGAGCGGCGCGGCGCGAGCTGAGCTCGACCGCGCCGCGTGCGGCGACCTCGCGGTCTCCGAGCGGCGCGAATGGCTCGTCACGAACGGCCTCGGCGGGTTCGCGAGCGGGACGATCGCCGGGATCTCGATGCGGCGCTACCACGGGCTGCTCTTCGCGGCCCGCACGCCGCCCGTCGGACGCGTCCTGCTGTGTCCGAAGATCGACGCGGAGATCGCCTACCGCGGCGCGACGTACGCGCTCGCCGCCGACCGCTGGCGGAGCGGCGCCGTGGCGCCCAACGGCTACGTCTTCTTGACCGGCTTTCGGCTCGAAGGAACGGTTCCGGTGTGGAGCTTCGCGTGCGCCGATGCGGTGATCGAGCGGCGCGTGTGGATGGAGCACGAGCAAAACCGTACCTACGTGATGCACACCCTCGTGCGCGCGGGCTCGCCGGCCGGCCTCACGCTGCGCGCGTTCGCCAATCACCGCGATCTGCACGCGACGACGCGCGCGGGCGACTGGACGATGCGCGTCGAGGCGGCGCCGGGCGGGCTGCGCATCGTGCCGTATCCCGGCGCGGCCGAGATTGCGTTTCGTGCCGACCGCGGCGACGCGATCCCCGAGCACATCTGGTACCGCGACTTCGAGTACACCGCCGAGCGCGAGCGGGGCCTGGACGACGTCGAGGATCACCTTCGCGCCGGGACGTTCGCCGCATCGCTGCAGCCCGGCGAGTCGATGACGATCGCGGTCGCCGACCACCCGCTGCCGGAGCTCGACGCGAGCGGCGCGCTTCGCCGCGCGGTGGAGCGTGACGCGGAGCTGCTCGCGACGTGGCACCGCGCGCACGGCGAGCGCGCGGTGCGAGCGCCGGACTGGGTCGCGCGGCTGGTGCTGGCCGCGGATCAGTTCGTCGTGCGGCGCGACGCCGCCGGCGATCCCGGCGCACGTTCGGTCATCGCGGGCTATCCCTGGTTCGGCGACTGGGGACGCGACACGGCGATCGCGCTCCCCGGCCTCGCGCTCGCGACCGGCCGGTACGACGTCGCGCGCAGCATCGTGCGAACGTTCGCGCGGTTCGTCGACCGCGGGATGCTGCCGAACTTCTTTCCCGACGGCGGCGAGCCCGCGCTGTACAACACGGTCGACGCCGCGCTGTGGTACGTCGAAGCGGTGCGCCGCTACGCCGCCGCGAGCGACGACGACGCGACGCTGAAGGAGATCTTCCCGGCGCTGCGTGCGATCGTCGAGGGGTATCGCGGCGGGACGCGCTTCGGGATCGGCGTCGACCCCGCCGACGGTCTGCTGCGCGCCGGCGAGCCGGGCGTGCAGCTGACCTGGATGGATGCCAAGGCGGGCGACTGGGTCGTGACGCCGCGGATCGGCAAGCCGGTCGAGGTCAACGCGCTCTGGATCGACGCGCTGCGCGCGTACGCCGCGCTCGCCGCGCGGATCGGCGAAGACGCGGGGCCGGCGGCGAGCGACGCCGCGCGCGCCGAAGCGTCGTTCGAGCGCTTCTGGAGCGGCCGGCACGGCTGGTGCTTCGACGTGATCGACGGCCCCGGCGGCGACGATCCGTCGCTGCGCCCGAACCAGCTCTTCGCGGTCGCGCTGCCGATCGACGTCCTCGATGCGGCGCGGCGGAAGGCGATCGTACGCGTCTGCGCTGAGCGCCTCTGGACGCCGGCCGGGCTGCGCAGCCTCGCGCCGGGCGATCCGCGCTACGCAGGCCGATACGGCGGTGACCAGCGCGCCCGCGACGCCGCGTACCACCAGGGGACCGTGTGGACGTGGCTCGCCGGGCCGTTCGCGCTCGCGCACGCCCGCGCCGCGGGCGACCGCACCGGGGCGACGGCGTTTCTCGAGGCGGTCGCCGGCGGTCTGACCGCCGACGCGCTCGGGACGCTCGCCGAAATCGCCGACGGCGACCCGCCCTTCGCGGCGCGCGGCGCGTTCGCGCAAGCGTGGAGCGTCGCGACGGTGCTCGACGCGTGGACGCAGCTCGCCGCCGAGGACGCACCGGGAACCGCCGCTTCGAGCGCTCAACCCTAAGTCGTGCCGAAATCGCTGCACGAAGCCGCCGTTCGGAGCGCTCTTTGAAACGCGTCACGGTGCTTCGCTCGCTCGCGGGGATCGCCGGAGTCGCCGCACCGTACGCGGTCGCGGCGGCGACGCCGCCCGGCGTCACCGTGTTCGCGGCGGCATCGCTGCGCGAGGCGTTCGAAGCGGCGGCTCCCGCGTTCACCAAGCTGACGCGAACGCCGGTCACGTACGTCTTCGGCGGTTCCGACATGCTGCTGACGCAGCTCGCGCAAGGTGCGCCTGCCGATGTCTTCGCCTCCGCCGCCGAAGCGCAGATGGAGGCGGCGAGCGCACGGGGCCTCCTCGCCGAGCCGCCGCGCGTGTTTGCGCGCAACCACCTGATCGTCATCGTGCGCAAGAACAACCCCGCGCGGATGACCGGCGTCGCCGGCCTCGCGACGCCGGGGCTGAAGATCGTGCTGGCGGCCGCGAGCGTTCCGGTCGGGAGCTATGCGCGCGCGGCGTTCCGCACGCTCAACGGCAAACCGGGATACCCGCCGGACTTCGATGCGCTGGTCGAGCGCAACATCGTCTCGAACGAGCTGGACGTCAAAGCGGTCGCGACGAAGATCGCGCTCGGCGAGGGCGACGCGGGCGTCGTGTACGCGACCGACGTGACGCCGCGGATCGCGGCGAGGGTCGCACGGATACCGTTCCCGGCCGGCGCCGCCCCGACGGCCGTGTACCCGATCGCGCCCGTGAACGGCGCGGCCAACGCCGCAGGGGCCCGCGCCTTCGTCGCGTTCATCACGTCCCCGCAGGGGCAAACGTTCTTGCGCGCACGCGGCTTCGCGGCTCCGTAGCGGCGACGATCGCGGCCCGAATCAACGCGCTAGGGGCAGCAGGCGGCGGTATCGTCGCGCGCCGCGGTCTCTTCGTGGACGACGTAGGTCTCCCAGCGCCGACCCTCGGGATCGCTCGCCCACACCTTCGTCTGCTTCGCGTAACAGCACGTCTCTTCGCGCTCGACGTCGGTCGCGTACCCGGCGGCTTCCAGCCGCGCGATCTGCGCGTCGACGGCCTCGGCGGTGTCGACGACGATGCCGAAGTGCTGGCCGCGCGCCGCCTGGGCGCCCGGATCGAGGTCGAGCGCGAGCTCGAGAGCGGGCTCGCCGGTGACGAAGAGCGCGTAGTCGCCGAGCTGTTTGGCGGGCGCGGCACCCAGCAGGGTCGAGTAGAACGCGACGCTCGCGCCGAGATCGCGCGTGGCGAGGTTCAGGTGCATCTTCATGCGAGGACGTTCTCCGGAATGGCGGAGCCGACGGCGGCGTCGATGCGCCGGCGTGCGTCGCCGGCGAGGCGGTAGTAGACCCAGGTGCCGCGGCGCTCGCACGCCACGAGCCCGGCGTCGCGCAGGATCTTGAGATGGTGCGAGACGGTGGGCTGCTCCAGCGGCAGCGCGCCGGTGAAGTCGCAGACGCAGACCTCATCGGACGCGCGCGCCAGGGTGGCCAGCATTCGGAGGCGGTGCGGATCGCCGAGGGCCTTGAAGAGCGCGGCGTCGGCGGTGCGGTCGACCGGGTCGACCTCCGCCGGCGGGCAGCATCGCTGCATCGACATCGTTCGATCCTACGCTCTGAATCGGTCAATGTCAATACAGCCCGGCCGTACTGCGGGACGCCGCGAGCCCGCGATTTGCGTAAAGCGCCGCTTCACAAAACCGCTCGATCGCGTGAAAAGCGCCCGGTAGTGTAAACCGAGCGTCAACCCGCCGTTATCTTCTCGTTGCAGGCGAGCGGCGACGGTCCTTAGGACCTTTGCCTCTGCTACAGTAGGCCCAGGCCGCTGCTCCGGATTGTGCAGCGGCGTTCAGCACGTTTCGAGGAGTTCAGGAAGAATGCGGAGCCTCGCGGCTGTTCTGGTCCTGGCCCTGACGCTGGCGGTCCCCGCCCTCGCGTCCGCCAAGCCGAACGTTACCCTCAAGCTCACCGGGTCGCTCGTCACCAAGGCCGCCGACGGCCGCACGACGCTCAGCCCGGTCGAGAAAGCCCAGCCCAAGGCGGGCGACGAGATCGAGTACGACATCGTCGCTCTCAACGCCGGCGACTCGCCTGCGTTGCGGCTCGTCCCCGTCGGGAAGATCCCGAGCGGGACGGCCTACGTCGACGGTTCGGCCAAGGGGGCCCGCGCAAAGCCCGAGTTCTCGCTCGACGGCGGCAAGACGTGGTCGGCGGTGCCGACCGTCAAGGTGCGCCAGCCCGACGGCACGACGGTGGTCAAGAAGGCCGATCCGTCGCTCTACACGGCGGTGCGCTTCCTCACCGAGGGCGCGATCGCGCCGCACCAGGCGGCGGCGTACAGCTATGAGGTGCGCGTCAAATGACGCCGGCCTCACTCCGCTCGCTGCTGCGCACCTGCGCGGCGATCGCCGCGCCCGTCGTCGTGGGTCTCGGTATCGCGACCGCGGTCCCCGCACTCGCCGCATCGACGCCGGCCGGGACCGCGATCTCGAACACCGCGACTGCGACCTACTCCGACGGCACGAGCACCTACAACTCGCAGTCGAACACCGTCACGACGACCGTCCAGAACGCGCCGTCGATGACGATCAGCCCGCCGCAGGGAACGCCCGGCAGCAACACGGTCAGCCCCGGCGGGACGATCACCGACGCCTACACTCTGACCAACACCGGGAACGCGGCCGGCTATTTCCAGCTCAGCGGCGCGCTCGGTACCGCGAACGGCGTCACCGCCGGCCAAGGGACGTTCAGCCAGTTCGTGGTCAACGCCGGCAGCGGGAATCAGACGTTCACGACGGTCGCCGCCGCGAACACCTACCTCTCGACCGGCAACGCCGGCGGACCGTTCCTCACCGCGATCAACGGGACGATCGCGGTCAGCGTGACGTACACCGCGAACGCCGGCGCCTCCGGAACGATCACGACCAACGTGACGGCCAACATCACGCAGCCGGCCGGTTCCGGGACGACCCAGCAGACCTCGACGCCGAACAGCGTCGGCCAGTACAACGACACGGTCGTCGCCGACGCGCGCATGGACCTTCAGAAGACCGCGGCGGTCGGCGGCACGGTCGCCGCGCCGACGGTGCAGTACACGGTGCGCGCGAACAACGGCGGAAGCCGCGCGATGGTCGCCGTGAACCGCGCCGGTTTGCCGGCGGGCGCCGGGATCACCGGCAACGGCGTGATCATCACCGACAAGATCCCGTCGTACAACGCGACCCAGCTCACGCTGAACGGCACCCCGTCGTGGGTCACGCAGCCGGCCGGCGCGACGTTCATCTACTCGACCGACGGCACGACCTGGACGACCAGCACCGCCGGCGCGGTGTACGTCGGCGCGTTCATCCCGGCGTCCGCGATCACGGGCAGCTTCGGCGCCTCGAACCCCGGCTCGTCGCAGGGCAGCGTGACCGCGGGCCAAGCGCAGGCCGCGTTCACGTTCACGATCAACGGGTCGACCGCCAGCGGCGCGGCGAACGCGAGCGCGATCACGAACGTCGTGAACTCGATCTACGCCGACCAGTCGGGCTTCATCGAAGGCCCGGGGATCACGGTCCAGACGGTCACGAACAACGCGAGCGCGACCCCGGCGCAGACCGCTCCGGCGATCGCCAACGTGAACGGCGCGCTCACCGGCGCGGCCTCGGTCGCCTCCGCGGCGTCGCCGACGGCCAACTCGGTCCTCAACGGCCCGAACGGCTTCCCCGGCGCGACCGGACCCGACACGACGACCAACACCGATTACACGGCGATCTCGTACACCAACGGCGCGACGCTGCTCGCGGCGGTGAACGGCTCGACGGTCTCGGTTCCGGCGGGCGCCGCGGCGATCACGATCGTCAACTCGGTGCAGAACACCGGCAACAAGGACGACACCTACAACCTGAGCGCCGCGACCGGCACCGGCCTGACGGCGCTCCCCGCCGGCTGGACGGTGACGTTCCAGAGCGCGGGCCAGGGCGCGAGCGGGAGCTGTTCCGCCGTCTCGGCGGGGACCGTCATCACCTCGGTGTGCGTCCCCTCGGGCGGGACGCAGAACTTCCGCGTGCTCTACACGCCGCCGGCCGGCGCGACGACGTTCAACGCGTTCGCACCGTACGGTGACGCGATCACCGCGACGTCGACCAACGACGTGACGAAGAGCAACGTGACGATCGACGAGATCTTCGTCGGCGGCTTCGTGAAGCTCGTCAAGTCGCTCGGCGTCGCGGCCGGTCAGCCGTGCGCGATCGCGACGGTCTTCACGCCGGGCGCGGCGAACGTCAACCCCGGCGACTGCGTTCAGTACACCATCGTGTACTCGAACGTCGCGCCGTCGGGCGGCACGAACAACATCACGCTCAATGCGACCGCGTTCGTGATCACCGAAGACGGCGGGGCGGCGGGCGGCTCGGGTGCGACCACCTACACCAACAACTGGGCGGCGAACACCAACGGCCTCTACGCGGCGCCCGTCGACGCGGGCGGGACGCTGGGCGGCTACAACCCGGGACCGGGTGCGGCCGGCTCGTCGAAGTTCACCGACACGATCGGTGCGCTGAGCGCGGGCGCGTCCGGAACGGTCACGTTCAAGGTCCAGGTCAAGTAGGCGTCTCATGCCGGGACTCGTCGCGCGCCTCGTGCGCACGATCGGCCTGGCCATGGCCCTGTTCGCGCTCGCCGCGGGGGCCGGCCAGGCCGCGTCCCCCGGCGCGGGCGTCGTCATCACCAACACCGTGACGGCACAGTATCGCGACCCTGCCGGCCTCACGTACGGCGTGCAATCCAACACGGTCCAGGTCTCCGTCGCCGCCGTCTCGGCGATGGTCGTCTCGCCGAAAGAGACCGCCGTCGATCCGGCCGCCGAAGGCTTCCCCGCCGGCACGCCGATCGTGCGGACGTTCACGATCACCAACGCCGGCAACGTTCCCGACGCGTACACCGTGCAGTCGCTCGTCTCGGCGTCCGGAACGGTGACGTCGGTCGCGTTCGTCACCGCGTCCGGCACGACGCCGGTGACGCTCGGAACGACGGTCTCGCCGGCGCTGCTGCCGGGGGAGTCGGTGAAGGTGCAAGCCTCGATCGCGACGACCGGCGCCGCCGTCGGCGCCCCGTTCGCGATCGCGCTCGCCGCGCGCTCGACGAACGCGGCCGCCGCGAACGGGATCGTGACCGACACCGGCCGCGAGTACGCCGTCGCGCAGCCCGGCGCGTCGCTCGCCGGTCCGCTCGGTCCGGCGACGTCGGTCAACAAGCTCGTGAACCAGGCGCGCACGCACGCCGCGCGGCCCGGCGAGACCGTGACGTACTCGATCTCGTTCAAGAACTACGGCGGTTCGCCGGCGAGCAACGTCGTCCTGATCGACGACATCCCGGCGGGGATCGTCGCGCTCCCGCAGAGCGTGACCTGGAACGGCGTGAGCGCCGCGGCGGCCGCGACGCTCGCCGGACAGCGGCTGACCGTGCGCGTCGGCACGCTCGGCGTCGGCTCGGTCGGAACCGTCACGTTCGACGCGGTGGTGCAGAGCGGCACGACCGCGGGCGCGTCGTACGTCAACGTCGCCTCGCTCGCCGCCGACGGAATCGCGCCCTCGATCACGACGCCGGCCAGCGTGCTGGTCGGCCTTGGCAACGTCGTCTACGACGGCTACGGCGGCGGCGGCTCGCCGGTGAACGGGGCCGTCATGACGCTGCGCGACTTCACGACGAAAAGCGTGCTGCCGCTGCCGCAGGTGACCGGCGGTTCGTCCTCCGGACTCTTGCGCGCGCCGCAGGACGCGCTGATCGGCGTTCCGGCCGGCGGCCTGCCGCCGAACAACGCGAACCGCAACCCGTTCACCACCGGGACCGACGGCGCGTACAGCTTCGTGTTCACGGAACCGCAGCTCGGCAGCGCGGCGCTGCCCGCGCACTACGAGCTCGACATCACCGCGCCGGGCTACCGCGACCGGCGGATCGAGATCTCGATCAGCCCCGACGTCAGCGGCCTCCTCTACAACGCCACCCTCAAGGAGCTCGACGATCAGATGCTCGCCGCACCCGGCGGGTTCACTCTGGCCGGGAGCTCTGTGTCCCTCTCCGAGGTATTCGGATTGCTTGGCAACATGCCGATGTTCGCCCCTCATCCGCTCGCGGTCAGCAAGACCGTCGACCGCGACGTCGCTTCAGGCGGCGACCGGCTGGTCTACACGCTGCAGGTCGGCGCGCAAGGCGGGCAGTTCGGCGCGACGCGCGTCGTCGACACGCTCCCTGCCGGCCTCGTCTACGCACCGGGAACGGCTCGCGTCGACGGCGTCCCGCTCGAGCCGCGGCGCGACGGCCGCATCCTCACCTGGAACTTCGCGGCGCTCACCGATCAGCACACCATCACCTACGCCTGCGTCGTGATGCCCTACGCGTCGGACGGCGCGACGCTGGTGAACGTCGTCGACGTCGACGCGAGCGCGAACTCGGGGACGCGCCTGCACGCCTCGGCGAGCGCCGACACGCGCGTCGTCGCCGGCGCGCTCGGCAACCGCATCGTGATCACCGGCCGCGTCTTCGTCGACACTGCGCGGACCGGCCGCTTCCGCGACGGCGACCGCGGAGTCGCCGGCGTGCGCATCTACCTCGAGGACGGATCGTCGGTGATGACCGACCAGTACGGGCGGTTCACGTTCCCGTCGGTCCATCCCGGCCAGCACGTCCTGCGCGTCGACCAGTCGTCGCTGCCGTCGGGCGTGCGCGCGTACGACGACCGCCGCTACGACAGCCCGCGCAGCCTGCAGCGCCTGCTGCACGGCCTCTACGACGCGGGCCTCATGCACGACGTCAACTTCGCGGTGGAACCCGCGGCATGAGCGTTCGGCACCGCATCCGCCGCACCGGCGTCGCGTTCGTCCTGATGGGATTCATCCTGTCGACGGTCGACGTGAACCCCGCCGGTGAAGTCCCGGGTGCGCTTGCCGAAGAAACCGCGGCGACGTCTGCCGCCGCCTCGCCGCAGCCGTCGTCGTCGCCGCAGCCCGCCTCGCCGGTGCAGCCGGCGGCGGTCTCGATCGCCGCACCCGACAAGCCGGCCGAGAAAGCGCCCGAAGGCGGCGACCTCACGCATCTGACGTTCACCGCGACCGACGCGCTGAGCGCGTCGCTGATCGCTCCGGCCGACGGCGAGGTCGCCGCGTCGACCGCCGCCAGCATCGAAGTGGAGACGGTGAAGGGCGCCGGCGTCGAGCTGAAGGTCGGCGACGCGGTCGTGCCCTTCTCGCGCATCGGGAAGCGGACCGTCGACACCAAGACCGGCGTGACGCGCTACACCTACTACGGCGTCGCGCTGCAGCCCGGGCCGAACACGGTCGCGCTGACCCCGCTCGGCGCCAACGACGTGCGCGGCGCGACGCTCGTGCACCGCGTCTTCGCCCCGGGCCGTCCGGCGACCGTCAGCGTCTCCGGCGTCGGACCGTTCCGCGCCGACGGCGCCTCGGCCGATCAGATTCGGATCGAAGCGCGCGACTCGTGGGGCCATCACGCCGCGCCCGGCAGCGTCATCCAGATCGTGCTGGTGCGCGGCGACGCGCGGCTGGAGCGGGTCGCCGCGCGCAACGACCAGCAGCCGGCTCCGGCGAGCTCGCCGGTGCCGATGGTCTCGCCTTCGCCCGGGACGTCCGGGACGAACGCATCGAAGCAGACGGTCGAGGTCGCGCTCGGCGACGACGGCGCCGCGGCGCTGCGCTTGATCCCCGGGCTCACTCCCGGTGCGGTCGTGCTGCGCGCGGAGTGCGGCGACGTCGTGCGCGAGTCGCAGTTCTTCCTCTCGCCGAACCTGCGCAAGCCCTTCGTGAACGGGCTCGTCAGCGCGGGCGCCGGCGCGGTCCCCGGGATCCCGGGCGCGTCGGACGCCGATCCGAACAGCACCAGCTCGCGGCGCGGCCGCGTCGCGGTCTTCGGGACCGGCGCGATGGGCCGTTCGCTCGCGACGTTCGCGTACGACAGCTCCGACACGCTCCAGCGCACGCCGCAGTACGGCGGCGCGCTGGGCGCGTACAACGGCGACCCGAGCGACAAACCGTACACGATCACCGGCGACGCGAGCATCCGCCGCGACGATGCGCTCTCGCGCGACCGCCTCTTCGCGCGGCTCGACGCCGGCCGTACGACCGCGATGTGGGGCGAGTTCCGCGCCCGCACCGGCAGCGACACGAACACGCTCGGCGGATTCGATCAGCTCGTCGACGGTGCGAAGCTCGAGCTCGGGGGCGAGACGCGGCGCGCGACGCTGTTCGCCGCGAAGAACGACGTCGGGTACGACCGCCGCATCTTCGCGCCGACCGGCCTCGCCAACGGCGTGACGCTGCGCCCGGGGATCATCGTCGGCTCCGAGGTCGTCATGCTCGCGACGATCGACGCGCGCAGCGGTGCGATCCTGGGCCAGACGGCGCTCACCCGCGGGATCGACTACTCGATCGAGTACGCGACCGGTCAGCTGCACTTCATCGACGTCCCGCTCCCGCTCGATGAGGCGTTCAACCCCCGCCAGATCGTCGTGACGTATCAGTTCGACGCGCCCGGGAACGCGGCGCGCACGGTCGGCGGACGCGCCGAGGCCGCGTTCGGCCGCAACGGTGCGCTGAAGCTCGGTCTGGGCTACGTCAACGACACCACCGGCGCCGGCAACGTCGCGCTCGCGACCCAGGACCTCAGCGGCAGCTTCCGCGGCGGCGCGTGGCAGATCGTGCGCGCCAGCAGTCACGGCTCGCTGCTCAGCACGTCGCCCGACGCGCCCGCGACCGGAAACGGCGGAACCGCGTTGCACGCGCAGCTCACGCGCGCGGTCGGCCCCGACCGCCTCAGCATGACGTTCGACCGCACCGACAGCGGCTACAACGACCCGTTCGGCGGGCTCTCGACGCCCGGACTGTTGAACGAGCACCTCCTCTACGCGCACAAGTACGCGGGCGGGCTCGGCGAGATCGCGTTCGACTTCGCGCACCAGGCGAACACCGGGATCGGGATCGTCGGCAGCACGCAGACCACCGCGTCGCTGCGCACGCGCCGCGCGGTCACCAAGCGCTTCACCGTGAACGCCTCGCTCGAACGCCGCATCGCCACCAGTGCCGCAGGACCCGCCCCGGCGATCGCGGGTGCGACGCCGGCTCCTCTCCCGGCCGGCTTCATCGTACCGCCGGGGGCGGCGCTGGCCGGCTATCAGCCGACGCCCAACCAGTCGTCGACGCAGGCGTCGCTCGGCGTCGACTGGCGGGCGACCAGCGCTCTCGACGTGAGCGTCGCGCGCGTTCAGACGCTGGGCGGGCAGAACGACGTGCAGCCGACGCAGACCGACGCGCAGGTCACGTACGATCTCGGGAAGGGCGGGCGCGCCTACCTGCGCGAGCGCTGGAGCGCGGCGCCGATCCAAAGCTTCGCCGCGGCGACGCAGGCGCTCACCGCGGCGACGGGCGGAACGCACGCGACCGAGATCGGGTTCCAGCGCAAGATCGGGAACGCGACCAGCCTCGACACGTCGTACTTGATCGACCACGGCGCGAACGGCGGCGACGTGTTCGCCACGATGGGCGTCCGCGAGAAGCTCTCGTTCGGACAGACGAAAGGCGACGCGTTCTTCCAGCACGCGACCGCAGTCGGCCCGAACGCCGGCGGCTTCGATCTCTACGGCCTCACGCTGAGCTACGCCGATTCCAAGAACCGCTTTCGTGCGAGCGGCTCGACCCAGCTTCGCACCGGAAACGGGGCGGGCGTCTCGATCTCGCTCGCCGCCGTCGGCGCGCTCTCGCCCGATCTCTCGCTGTTCGCCAGCGTCAACGACGCGCGCGCCGCGGGGAGCAATCAGTCCGACGAGCGCGTCGGTCTGGCGTGGCGCCCCTCGAAGAGCGACGCCGGCGTGACGCTGCTGCAGTACCAGCGCACCGACGGGAACGCGCTGCTGACGAACACGCAGAGCGGCGTCCTCTCGCTCGAGCAGGTGCTGCACGTGCGCACCCGCACCGACCTCGTGGGGCGCTACGCCTACAAGGTCGACGGCGACTCGTACTACGCGGCGCACAGCTCGCTGCTCGGGCTCCGCATCGACCAGCGGATCGGCTCGCGGCTCGACGTCGGCGCCGAGGCGCGGCGCGCGGCGATCCAGGGGATCGACGGCGCGACCGGCACTGCATTCGCCCTCGAAGGCGGCGTACGCATCGGCGACAACACCCGGGTCGGCGTCGGCTACAACATTCGCGGCACGGCCGATCCGTCGCTGGCGGCGACGCCGGCGCGCCGCGGCGCGTACGTGACGGTCACCAGCGTCGTCGACCGGCTGTTCGGGTGGGGCAAGCGGTCGTGAGACGCGCGGGCGCGGCGCTCGTCGCGTTCGCGTTGTGCGCCTCGCTCGTCGTCGCGGTCCGCGAGCCGGCGCGCGCGGCGGCGCTCTGCGCGACCCCCGGCCGCGACGGAACGTCGACGATCACCGGGATCGTCGACACGTACTTCCCGGGCAGCGGCAACCCTGCGGCCGGGGCGACCTCGATCACCGTCGGCGCGCACGCGGCCACCGATGCCGGCGTCGCGATCGCGACCGGCGACCTGCTGCTCGTCATCCAGATGCAAGGCGCGACGATCAACAGCACCAACACCAGCGCGTACGGCGACGGCAGCGGGAGCGGCAGCGGCGCGACGTCGACGACCGCCGGCACCTTCGAGTACGTGGTCGCCAACGGCAACCTCGCGGTGACCGGCGGCACGGTCGCGATCAAGGGGACGAACGCGAACGGCCTGATCCACTCGTACACCACCGGGGCCGCCGCGCACTTCCAAGTGATCCGCGTCCCGCAGTACAACGCGCCGACGATCGGCGCCGCGCTCACGGCGCTGGCGTGGAACGGCACGGCCGGCGGTGTGCTCGCGATCGACGCGGAGAACCTCGTCTTCGGCAACGGTGCGACGGTCAGCGTCGACGGCCGCGGCTTTCGCGGCGGCGGTGCGCGCCAGCTCACCGGCGACGCGACGGCGGCGAACGGCGACTGGGCGAGCTCGAACGCGAAGAACGCGCACGGCGAGAAGGGCGAAGGGACCGCCGGGACGCCGACCTACGTCTACAGCTCGGTGACGGCCACGCAAGCGGGCTCCGGGACCGCGGACGGATACACCGGCGGCGACATGGGCCGCGGCGCGCCGGGCAACGCCGGCGGCGGCGGTGCGGACTCCGACATCTCGCTGAACCAGGAGAACTCCGGCGGCGGCGGCGGCGGGAACGGCGGCGCCGGCGGCGTCGGCGGGAAGACGTGGCAAGGAAATCAGCCGTACGGCGGGCACGGCGGAACGTTCGCGCCGTCGGCGACGCAGCTCGTCATGGGCGGCGGCGGCGGCGCCGGCTCGCGCAACAACAGCAGCGGTCTGATGTCGGCCGGCGGCAGCGGCGGCGGCATCGTGATGATGCGCGTCGCCGGAGTCAGCGGCAACCTCACCGTGACCGCGAACGGGATGATCGGCGTCGATCCCGACAACGACGGCGGCGGAGGCGGCGGCGCCGGCGGCTCGGTCATCATGACGGCGCCGTCGAACATGACGACCGTCACCGTGACGGCGAACGGCGGCACCGGCACCGATGCCGACGTCCTCAACGCCGGCGGCGCGGCGCACGGGCCCGGCGGTGGCGGGGGCGGCGGCGTCGAGGTCGACAGCGGCGGGATCTCGGCGCATACCGTGAACGGCGGCGCTGCGGGCGTCACCGACGGCAGCCCGACGCCCGACGCGCATTACGGCGCGTCGGCGGGCTCCACCGGCCAGACGCTCGGGCTCAACTACGTGAACGTCCCCGGCGCGTCGTCGGGCGCGGAATGCGGAAGCTCCAGCGGGACCGTCTTCATCGGTCCGGTCGGCGTACCGACGGCGACCGGAAGCTACGACGGAAGTGTGGCGACCACCAACAACAACGACTTCGTGCAGAAGTCGTTCGCCCCGAACGCGTTCAACGCGATCAACAGCTCGACGGTCGTCGGCACGCCGAACGGCAACACCTACACGTCGGCCGTCCCCGGGATCGCGGTCCGCCACCAAGTTCGCAACACGAGCGGCGCGGCGGGGAACTTCATCTTCTACGCGCAGGCGCCTGGATCGCCCGGAAGCTGGACCGTCGCGATCTACAACGACAACGCGGGCGCGCTCGGAACGCAAATCACCGGCACCGCGACCGGAAACTCGTACCAGACGACGGCGACGCTGGCGATCGGCGCGGGGGCGAACGCGTTCGTCTGGACGGTCTACTCGGCTCCGACCGGGCTCCAGGCGTTCAACCGCTTCGACGCGATCCTGGCGGTGATCGACAGCGCGAACGTCTCGAACAACAACGAGGTGCACGACGAGCTCTACAGCGGCTACGTCGTCCAGACGAAGTCGTACACGATCACCTCGACCGGCTGCTCCGGCGGCGTCCCGGCCGGAACGTGGTGCCCCGGCGGGCAACTGAAGTACACGATCGACGTGCGCAACATCGCGGTCGCCGCGAACGGCACGACGCCCGCGTCGGCGACCTTGACCGCGAACACGCTCACGCTCACCGACGACGGCTCGAACGCGAACTCGTGGGCGAAGGACGGCGGCTACCTGAACACGCCCGGTGCGGCGTCGACCGGGACGGCGCCGACGACGGTGACGTACTACTACAACGCGACGAGCAGCGTGGCGTTCCCGGCCAACTACAACACGACGAACAAGGTCTTCAAGATCGTCGCCGCCTGGACGACGCTCACCGCCGGCCAGAACTCACAACTGAACTTTACCGCCGTCCAGTTCTAAGGCGTGCTCGGCTTGTAGTCGGCCGGGCGGACCGTGATGCGGAACGCTTTGTGCTTCTTGTCGTACGGGAGCAGGATGATCTTCGCCGGGACGAAGTCGGAGGGTACGTCGAACTTGACCTGCTCGCGCCAGCCGGCGCCCGGCGCGATGCCGTAGACGCCGCCGGTCGGGCTCAGCTTGTCCGGCTGCGCCGCGAACGACTCGCCGTTCGCGTTGACGATCGACGCGACGAACTGCTGCATGTCGAGCGGCGACTTCGTCCCGTTGCTCGCCGTGGCGGTGAAGATGATCCACTTCATCCCGTCCGGCGCGCCCATGTTGTCGCTCGCCTTCGCGTCGCGCAGCTCGCGCGGCGTCAGCCGCACCTCGCCGTTGAACGCCGCCTGTCCGAACGTCGTGGGAACGCCTTCGGCTTGATTCGCGCCGCCCGGGACAGGCGTCGGTTTCGCGAACGCGGTCGCGCTCGCAGCACACGCGAGTGCGACCAGGACGGGTGCCAGGAGCTTCAGCCGCATGAGATTCTCCGCTTGGTGAGGGGAAAGTACACCCGTCAGCGACGCAGCGCGACCGCGTCGATCTCGACGCGCGCGCCGCGCGGCAGCGCCGCGACCGCAACGGTCGAGCGCGCCGGCCTGGCGCCGCCTTCGAACGATTCGCCGTAGACCGCGTTCACCGCCGCGAAGTCGTTCATGTCCACCAGAAAGATCGTCGTTTTCACGACGTCGCCGAACGTCAGCCCGCCCGCGGCGAGCACCGCCGCGAGATTCGCCATCACCTGGCGCGCCTGCGCTTCGACCCCGCCCTCGACGAGCTGTCCGCTGAACGGGTCCAGCCCGATCTGGCCGGAGGTGAAGAGGTACGGACCGGCCGCGATCGCTTGCGAGTACGGGCCGATCGCCTCCGGCGCAGCCGTCGTGTGAACCGTCTCACGCGCGGTCATGCGTGCGCCGGAAGCTGCAGGCCGGCCGGCGGGTCCATCGTCCCCTTGTAGCGGTTCTGCTCCGGACCGGCGCCGAAGTTGCTCTTGCGCAGCTCGGCGATCTTCGCCAGCTCCTCGGAGGTCAGCCGCGGCGTGTCGGGCGCGGCGGCGAATTCGCGCAACTGCTCCGAGTCGTAGATGTTGGGGAGCACCGTCATCACGCGCGGCTCGGCGAGCAGCCACTGGATCGCCGCTTGTCCGAGCGTGCGCCCGGGGCCCTCGAGGAAGCGCAGCGTCTCGACCTTTTGGACGCCGTTCAGGAGCCACTGCCGCGGGCGGTGGCTGCGGTGATCGGTCGGCGGAAACACCGTGTCGCGGGTGTACTTTCCCTCGAGCATCCCCGAGCTGTGCGGGACGCGGATGAAGTACGTCGTATCCGCGCCGAGATCGTTCGCCGCCTCGACCATCGCGTCGCCCGGAAACTGCTCGAGCATGTTCCAGATCATCTGGACGACCGGCGCGTTGATCCGCGCGGACTCGATCCCTTCCCACAGCCACCCGATCGCCGGCCCGAGCGCGACCCCCCAGGTACGGATCTTCCCTTCGGCCTTGAAGCGGTTCAGCAGCTCGATCAGCGTCCCGTCCTGAACCTGCTCCATCCGCGCATTGTGCATCTGCCACACGTCGATGTAGTCGGTCTTCAGTCGTTTGAGCGACTGCTCGAGCGCGAAGCGCACGAACTCGGGCGAGAAATCTTGCTCGATCTCGTTCTGTCCCTTGCGCTCGCCCGCGTGGTGGTACCAGTCGTAGCCGAACTTCGTCGCGTAGACGACGCGCTCGCGCCGTCCCGCGAACGCCGTGGCGAGCTGTTCCTCGCTCCGTCCGTTCCCGTAGGTGTCGGCCGCGTCGAACGTCGTGATGCCGAGCTCGAGCGCCTCGCGCAGCGACGCGACGGCTTCGTCGTCGCTCTTCTCGCCCCACCACCCGGTCGCGGTGGTCCACAAGCCGAAGCCCACCTCGCTCACGGTCACGTCGCTGTTGGGAAGCGTCCGGTACTTCATGCGGGGGGCTAGATTCGGGACGCGGGAATGCGAGCCCCGCCCCCCGCACTCTCCGCCATGATCTCCGCTGACGCGGACCAGTCCTTCGACCGAGCGTGGGCGCGCGTCGCGGCCTGGATCGACCGGTACTACCGCGAGACGCGCCGCTACCCGGTGCTCTCGGCGTCCCAGCCCGGCGATCTCGTCGCCGCCCTCCCGGCCGATGCACCCGGCGAGGGCGAGCCGTTCGATCGCATCTTCGACGATTTCGAGCGGCTGATCGTCCCCGGGATCACGCACTGGAACCATCCGCGGTTCTTCGCCTATTTCGCGATCAGCGCGGCCCGCATCACGGTGCTCGCCGAAGCGCTCACCGCCGCGCTCGACGTCAACGCGATGCTGTGGCGAACCTCGCCCGCCGCGACGGAGCTCGAGGACGTCACGCTCGGCTGGCTGCGACGGATGCTGGGACTCCCGGACGCGTTTCACGGGATCGTCTATGACACCGCGTCGATCGGCGGGTTCACCGCGCTCGCGGCGGCGCGCGAGTCGCTCGGGCTCGACGTGCGCGCCCGCGGACTCGCCGGACGCGCCGACGTCCCGGCGTTGCGCGTCTACGTGACCGAGCACACGCACTCGCACATCGAGAAGGGCGCGATCGCGCTCGGCATCGGACGCGAGAACGTCGTGACGATCCCCGTCGACGAGGCGTTCGCCATGAATCCCGGCGCGCTCTCGGCAGCGATCGACGCCGACCTCGCCGCGGGCCGCCGTCCGATGTGCGCGGTCGCGACGGTCGGCACGACGTCGACCACGTCGACCGATCCGGTCGCCGCGATCCGCGCGGTGACGCGCGAGCGCGGCGTGTGGCTGCACGTCGATGCCGCGTACGGCGGACCGGCCGCGATCCTCCCCGAGTTCCGGTGGCTGCTCGATCCGGCGCACGACGCCGACTCGATCGTCGTCAACCCGCACAAGTGGCTCTTCGTCCCGGTCGATCTTTCGGTGCTGTACGTGCGCGACCCCGAGCTGCTGCGCCGCACGTTCAGCCTGGTCGCCGACTATCTCGTCACGCCGGAGACGGACGTCCACAACTACATGGACTACGGGTTGCAGCTCGGCCGGCGCTTTCGCGCGCTGAAGCTGTGGTTCGTCCTGCGCGCGTACGGCGTGCGCGGGATGCAGGAGCGCGTCCGCGGCCACATCGCGCTCGCGCAGGAGCTCGCGAGCTGGATCGCGGCCGAGCCCGGCTGGACGATCGCGGCGCCGCATCCGCTCTCCGTCGTGTGTTTCCGCTACACCGGCGCGGACGACGAAGGCGATCCGGGCCCGGGAGATGCCGCGAACGCCGCGATCATGGACGCCGTCAACGCGACCGGCGAGGTGTACCTCTCCTCGACGCGCCTGCACGGCCGGGTCGTGCTCCGCATCGCGATCGGCAACGAGCGCACGACCGCCGGCGACGTGCGCCTCGCGTGGGACCTGCTCCGGCGGGAAGCCGCCGCGCACGCCGAGCGCCGGGGCCGGTCGCTCCGGCAGTAATGCGGCACTCGCGCGTCTTACCTCTTCGCCGATGGCGTGGTCGAACGCGCGGACTCGGTCCCTGCTTCGAGGGCTGCGATATCCGCACGTGCTGCGGACCGAGCCCGCGATGGCCGCGCTGCGCCGCCGGTACCGCGCCGACGACGACGGAAAGACGCTTCTCGCGCTGGTCGACGCCGCGCTCGCCGGCGATCCTGCGCTCAAGGAGATCATCCACCGCTGCGATCTGCAGGGTGAGGACAGGCTGAGCGTCGCGCGCTCGCTCCATTTCTCCGAGCGCCAATTTCACCGGTACCGCTCGTTCGCGATCGAGGCCGTCGCGGCCGAGATCGACCGCGTCACCGGAGCCGACGGCGGCTTCACCGCCGACCAGCAGCTCTTGGCGGCGGTCTCGGCGATCGATCCCGAGCGCGCGCAGTCGCTGCTGCAATCGGTCGCGCTCCAGTCCCAGGCGCAGCGTTTGATGGGGCTCCGCCTCAAGGTGGAGACCGGCGGCGTCCCGTCGGACGGCGACCTGGCGCCGTTCGACGACGCGCATCGCCCGCACGCCGAAGTGTTGCGCGCGCTCGGCCTCGAGAACGCGGGCCAGTACGCCGGTGCCGACCGGGTCGTCGCGGAGCTGCACGCGCGGCTGCAGGCGCCGCGCGACCGGGAGGCGCGCGCCGCGGCCTTCGAGCTCACGATCTTGCGCCGGCTTCAGGCGCGGCGCCGCGGAACGATCGCCGAACTCGCTGCCGCGGTCGCCGACATGGCTCCCTTCGCGACCTCCGACGCCGACACGATCCGCGCGGCGATCGGCCGCGCGCACGTCGCGATTCACGACCGCCGGGTCGCCGATTGGCAGGATCGCATCGCGGTCGCGAAACGGGGCGTCGCGGCGAGCCCCGACGTCCGGCTCCTGCGCTACGTCACCATGGTCGAAGGCTATCTCGCGTTCGTACGCCGC
>DASWSC010000146.1:0-4496 GCA_036402855.1 Candidatus Elarobacter sp.
TCCGACGACCGCACGCCCTGATCGGTGCCCCGGTGCGCGGCGGATATGACGCTGGAGAGCGGGCGAGCGAGGGGTCTCCTGTGAGGACTCCTCCGGCGTGAGGGGATATTCCGCCCGCATGGACTCACTCTCGCCGGAACGCCGCGCCGAGCTGGACTTGCACGCCAACGACGTGCGCCAGGGCATCATCCGCTCGCTGCTCGCCGCAGGCTCGGGACACTCGGGCGGCTCGCTCGACATGGCCGACATCTTCACGGCGCTGTACTTCCATCTGATGCGGCACGATCCGAAGAATCCCGACTGGCCCGAGCGCGACCGGCTGCTGCTGTCGTGCGGCCACATCGCGCCGGTGCGCTACTCCGCGATGGCGTACGCCGGCTACTTCCCGGTCGAAGAGCTGCTGACGCTGCGGCGGTTCGGGACGCGCCTCCAAGGCCACCCCGAGCGCGTCAGCCTGCCGGGGCTCGAGACGACCTCCGGTCCGCTCGGCGAGGGGCTCGCGCAGGGCACCGGGATGGCGCTCGCGGCGAAGATGGACGGCAAGGACTATCGCACCTACGTCGTCACGTCGGACGGCGAGCACCAGTGCGGTCTGCACTGGGAAGCGATGATGACCGCCGCCAAGTTCAAGCTCGACAACCTCACCTGCATCGTCGACCGCAACGTGATCCAGATCGACGGCAGCACCGAAGACGTGATGCCGCTCGAGCCGTTCGCCGACAAGTACCGCGCGTTCAACTGGGAAGTCTTCGAGTGCGACGGTCACGACATCGGCGCGTTCGTCGACACCGTGGAGAAGGCGAAGCGCGTCAAGGGCAAGCCGCAGGTGGTCATCGCGCACACCGTGATGGGCAAGGGCGTCTCGTACATGGAGGGCGACTATCTCTGGCACGGCAAGCCGCCGAAGAAGGACGAAGCGGAGAAGGCGCTCCAGGAGCTGAACGCCGCGCGCGAGCTGATCGGAGCGGGACGCTGATGAGCACCGGAACGGTGAACCACACGGCGGGCGCGATGCATCTCGTCGACTACGCGAACCCCGCCGCCGTCAAACAGGTCCCGACGCGCAACGGCTTCGGCGAAGGCCTGATCGAAGCCGGGAAGCGCGACGCGAACGTGATCGCGATCTGCGCCGACCTCTCCGAATCGACGCGCATGGAAGGGTTCAAGCACGCCTTCCCCACCCGCTACATCGAGATCGGCGTCGCCGAGCAGATGCTGGTTGCCATGGCCGCGGGGCTCGCGTCGACCGGGAAGGTCCCGTTCATCGCCAGCTACGCGATGTTCAATCCCGGCCGGTCGTGGGAGCAAGTCCGCACCACGCTGGCGCTCAACCAGACGAACGTCAAGATCGCCGGCGCGCATGCGGGCGTCTCGGTCGGTCCGGACGGCGCGACGCACCAGGCGATCGAGGACATCGCGATCATGCGCGTCATCCCGAAGATGACCGTCGTCGTTCCGTGCGACTCGGTGCAGACGAAGAAAGCGACGCTCGCCGTCGCCGAGCGCTGGGGCCCGACGTACCTCCGCTTCGCGCGCGCCGAGTCGGCCGTCGTCACGACGGACGAGACGCCGTTCGAGCTCGGCCGGGCGCAGACGTTCCGCGAGGGGCGCGACGTCGCGATCGTCGCGTGCGGCATCCTCGTCTACAACGCGCTCGTCGCCGCCGAGGAGCTCGCGCGCGACGGGATCGAGTGCCGCGTCGTCAACAACCACACGATCAAGCCGATGGACGAGGCGGCGATCGTCGCCGCGGCACGCGACTGCGGCGCGATCGTGACCGCCGAGGAGCACCAGGTCGCCGGCGGGATGGGTTCGCGCGTCGCCGAGATCGTCGCCGCGCAGCAGCCGGTGCCGATCGAGTTCATCGGCGTGCACGACCGCTTCGGGCAGTCCGGCGCGCCTCAGGAGCTGGTCGAGGAGTACGGGATGGACGTCCCGGCGATCGTCGCGGCGGTGAAGCGCGTGGTCAAGCGGAAGCGCGCATGACGAACACCTTCGACACGACCATCTTCAAGAGCTACGACGTCCGAGGGATCGTCGGGACGCAGATCACCCCCGAGATCGCGTACCTGATCGGCCGGGCGTTCGTGCAGGCGCTGGGACGAACCAACATCTGCATCGGGCGCGACATGCGGCCGTCGGGCGACGCGCTGCTCGAAGCGCTGACGCGCGGCGCGACCGACGGCGGCGCCGACGTCACGCACATCGGGATGATCTCCACCGATGCGCTGTACTTCGCGGTCGGCCACTACGGGTTCGACGGCGGCGTGATGATCACGGCGTCGCACAACCCGGCGCAGTACAACGGCCTCAAGTTCTGCCGCGAGCAGGCGCAGGCGATCTCGCTCGACACCGGGCTCGGCGACGTGCGCGACTTGGCGCTCTCGGGCCGCTTCACCGAGTCGGCCCGCAAAGGGACGGTGAGCTCGCGCGAGGTGCTCGACGACTTCGGCCGGCACTGCGTCTCGTTCATCCGCGACGTGACGAAGATCAAGCCGTACAAGATCGCGATCGACGCCGGGAACGGGATGGCCGGACTCACCGTGCCGTACGTGTTCAAATACCTGCCGCAGGTCGAGGTGATCCCGCTCTACTTCGAGCTGGACGGGACGTTCCCGAACCATCCCGCCTCGCCGATCGAGGAAGAGAACAAGCTCGATCTGCGCAAGGCGGTGCTCGAGAACCGCTGCGACCTCGGCGCCGCCTTCGACGGCGACGCCGACCGCATGTTCCTGGTCGACGAGAAGGGCGGGTTCCCCGACGGCAGCATCGTGACGGCGGCGGTCGGCGTCGCGACGCTCAAGAAGTATCCCGGCTCGAAGATCCTCTACAACCTGATCTGCTCGCGCAGCGTCCCCGAAGCGGTGAAGGCGCACGGCGGCATCCCGGTGCGCTCGCAGGTCGGGCACTCCCTCATCAAGCCGGAGATGCGCGAGCAGAACATCCCGTTCGGCGGCGAGCACAGCGGCCATTTCTATTTCCGCGAGAACTGGTTCGCCGACTCGGGGATGATCGCGCTGCTGCAGTGCCTCGATCTCTTCAGCGAGATCGATGGACCGATCACGCAGGCGATCGCTCCGTACAACACGCGCTTTCGATCCGGCGAGATCAACTTGCCGGTCTCGGACGCGGAGCGCAAGATGCGCGAGCTCGAAGAGCACTTCGCGAATGCGACCGTCGACCATCTCGACGGCGTGACGATCGAGTACCCGGACTGGTGGCTGAACGTTCGCAAGTCGAACACCGAGCCGCTCCTGCGCCTCAACGTCGAAGGCGACACGCGCGAGCTGATGGAGAAAGGGCGAGACGCGGCGCTCTCCGTGATCAAGCGCTAGCGCCGTCGTGAACGACCCGCTCGACCGGTACCGCGCGGCCCGCGACGACGTCGCGGGGTGCTTGGAGGAGCTGCGCGACCTCGTCCTCGCGGAAGCGGCGCGCCGCGACGAAGGGACCGGCGAGGGCGATGCGCTGGAACGGTCGATCGCGCGCCTGCGCGACGGACGGTTCGTCCTCGCCGTCGTCGGCGAGTTTTCGAGCGGCAAGTCGTTCTTGCTGAACGCGCTGCTCGGAAAGGTCGAGTTCGAGCAGCGCCCGGGCGGCCAGCGCATCGTGGGACTGCTCGCGACCGACATCAACCCGTCGACCGCGACGATCACCGAGCTCGCGTATTCCGCCGCCGAGTCGGCGACCGCGGTGTACGGCAGCGGCCGCGAGGAGCGCGTCCCGCTCGGGCGCCTCGCGCGGTTCGTCGCCGTCGGCGAAGAGGGAAAGCTGCACGACGCGACCGACGCCGATGACTCCGGGGCGCCGGTGCTCGTGCGCGTCGCGCTCGACTCCGCGTTCCTGCGCGGCGGGTTCGTCGTCGCCGACACGCCGGGGCTCGCCTCGATCAACCCCGCTCACCGCCGCGCGACGCTCTCCTATCTGCCGGGCGCCGACGCGGTGCTCTACCTCATCGACACGCAGCAGCCGTTCACCGAGGGCGACGCATCGTTTCTCGGGATCGTGCGGCGCTACATCGAGTCGGTCTTCATCGTGCAGACGAAGATCGATCTGTGGCGGATGCGCCCGTCGGCCGACGGCGGCAGCGGCGCGGCACAGGACGGCGAGGCGTGGCAGCAGGCGGCGCAGCGCATCGTCGCGCAGGCCGCGAAGCACGCGCCCGAGACGCCGGTCTTTCCGCTCTCCGCGCGCGAGTACGCCGAGGGGCTGCTCACCGGCGACGACGCGCTGATCGAGCAGAGCCGCTTTCGCGAGTTCCTGGCCGCTCTCGACGCATCGCTGGTCGCGACGACGGGCCGCTCGCGCCTGCGCCGCGCCGCCGCCGAGGCGCGACGCGTCGCAACGCATCTCGCCGACGCGCTGGCCTTCGACGCCGCGGCGCTCGAGACGGCCGACGACGACCTGCGCGCGCGCCGCGACGCGGTCAGCGCGCCGCTCGCCGTCCTGGACGTCGCCGCGTCCGCCGCGCGCGCGCGCCTTGAGGGGGCTGGCCG
>DASWSC010000147.1:0-9883 GCA_036402855.1 Candidatus Elarobacter sp.
GGACGTCGTGGTCGAGATCGTCTCCGACTACGACTCGTTCCCCGCGCAGGTGAGGAAGACGCGGCGCTACGTCGAGCAGGGGGCGGGGTACGGCGTCGTCATCGAGCCGAAGACGCGGCGCGTCGAAGAGCTGGGCGAACGGCCGGCCGGATTGGCGCTCGACTTCGACCGCATCATCGACGCCGGCGGGCGCTGACCACCCGCGGCGCGACGCACTGCGTCCCTTAAGCGGCGCTCTTCTTCCGTTTCGCTTTCGAGCCGCTCGCGGTCTTCTTTCCGGTCGACTTGTGCGCCGCCCCGCCCTTCGTGGACTTCGCGGGCGCCTCGTCCTCGTCGTCGCTCGCGCCTTTCTTGCGGCGCTGTTTCGACTGCTCGAGCGAGCGCTGCAGGACGTCCATGAGGTTCACGACGTTGGTCGCGGCCGGCTTGTGGACTTCCGGCTTCTCGATGTCCTCGCCGTTCGCGCGCGCCTCGATCATCGCGAGCACGTCCTCTTTGTACTTGTCGTGGAACTCCTCGGGCTTGAACTGCGCGACGCTCATGGTGTCGATCAGCAGCTTCGCGACCTTCTTCTCCGCGTCGGCGACCTTCTCGTTGAGCGCCGGGAGGTCGAACGCACCTTGGTCGACCAGCTCGTCCTCGAAGTGCATCAGCTCGAGCACCAGCGCCTCGCCGTTCGGCTTGACCGCGGCGATGTGCTCGCGCGAACGGATGACGACCCGCGCGATCGCCACCTTCTCGGAGTCGACCAGCGCGTCGCGGAGGAGCGCGTACGCGTGGCGGCCCTTCTTCTCGGGCTCCAGGTAGTACGGCGTATCGAAGAACATCGGATTGATCTGGTCGAGCTCGACGAACTCGACGATCTGCACCGACTGCGTGGCCTCGGGCCGGACGGCCTTGAGGTCGTCGTCGGTCACGGTGACGTAGTGGCCCTTCTCGTACTCGTAGCCGCGCACGAGGTCGGCGTACTCGACCTTCTCCCCGCAGACGCTGCAATGCCGCTCGTTGAAGATGCGGCCCTCGTCCTTCTTGTGAAGGAAGTTGAAGCGGAGGTCGTTGCTGCGAACCGCCGTGTAGAGCTTCACCGGGATGGTCACGGGTCCGAAGTTGATCGCGCCGGACCAGATCGCGTGTGCTGCCATGTTCTCCTAGACTCCCCAGAGCGGGCGAGCGCGTGCCAGAGCGCTTTCGAGCGATTGGGGCTCCCACCCCTCGTTGCGCCACGGATCGCCGTTCTTGGCGACGAGCTTTGGCACGTTCGCGATCGTCCACCGCCGCATCTCGCCGGTCGTCTCGGGGGCGCGCTTGCGGCGCATCGCCTCGACCTCCCGCCAGGCCAGCGGCATCGACACCGGCGCTCCGTCCCGCGCCCGAACCGTGAACGGCGCGACGTAGGTTTTCCCCTTGCCTACTTGCACCCAATCCAAGTAGACGAGGTCCTCGGGCCGCCGCGCGATCGTCCGTTCGAGCGTCGTGTCCTTCGGCAACACTGTGTGGATCCGGCGGGCGACCAGCTCGGAGACGCCTTTCGCGACCTCGTAATCGTAATGGGGCTCCAGCGGCACGATCACGTGCAGCCCCATCCCGCCGGTCGTCTTCACGTACGCGCGCAACCCGATGCTGTCGAGCTCGTCGCGGAACGCGAGCGCAACCCTGGCGAGCCGCGCGAGCGAGCATCGCTCGCCCGGGTCGATGTCGAAGAGGATCACGTCGGGGACGTCGAGCGAACCGACGCGCGAATACCAGATGTGCAGCGTGATCGCGGCGAGGTTCGCGACCCAGACGAGGGACGGCTCGTCGTCCACGACGACGTACGTGACGTCGCGCGGCGTCCCGGTCGTCGGCGGGATCGTGACGCGCCGGACCCAGTCGGGCGTGTAGCGCGGCATCTGCTTCTCCCAGATCCCCCGCGGGACGTCGATCCCGTCCGGGAAGCGTTCCATCGTGAGCGGGTTCTCGCGCAGATACGGCAAGATCACCGGCGCGACGGCGCGGTAGTAGCGCACCAGATCGCCCTTCGTGTATCCGTCGCGCGGGAAGAGCACCTTGTCCTGATTGGTGAGCTTCACCGTGCGACCGGCGATCGTCGCGACGGCCTCCTTCATTGCGCCGGAAGGATCAGGAACTGGGAGATCTTCTTGTCCGGCGTCCGCCGCATCGAGACCGCGGCGTTGCGCGTGGCGAACCGGATCCGGCCCTCGACGAGCTCGGTGCCGTGGTTTTCCGAGATGCGCGCGGAGACCGAGGCGGGCGGCCCCAGCGGTCCGAGCGACGCGCCGGCGGCGCGCACGAGCTGCGGCGTCAGCCAGGCGCTGAACTCGGGCGTGAGCTTGCTGCGGTCGACCTCCCCGCGCTGCAGCGCGGCGAGCATCGTTGCGATCACGTCGATCGCCTCTTGCTGCGCGGGGCCGGTGCTCGGCGTCGCGACCGGCGACGCCGACGGCATGGGCGACGGCGAGGGCGACGCGAGTCCCAAGACGCGGCGCAGAATCGGGTTCACGATCGGCCCGAAGGTCGCGTTGTCGGCGTTCACGAGGATCGCGACCGCGACCCGGTCGTCCGGGAACAGAATCTCGAAGCTCGAGAAGCCGGAGACGCCGCCGTCGTGCGTGACGAAGCGATGCCCGCGTACGGCGCCGCTTTGCAGGCCGAACCCGTAGTCGCTCGTCTCGCCGTTCGTGAGCTGGGTCGGCGACGACATCCGCGCGAACGACTCCCGGTCGACCGCGCGGCCTGCGGCGAGCGCGGCGTCCCAGCGCAGGAGATCGCCGACCGTGGAGGCGAGACAGCCCGCCGCGCCGGCCCACCCGGCGCCCTCCGGGACCGCGCGCGCCGGCGGCCCGAGCGCGAAGCTCGTGTAGCCGTACGCATGCCGGGGGTCCTCGAGATGCGGCGGTGAGTCGCAGAACGTCGAGCGCAGCCCGAGCGGCGTCAGCAGCCGCTGCGCGACGAACCGCTCCCACGGCGCGCCGGTGACGCGCGCGATGACCGCGCCGAGCAGCGCGTAGTTGGTGTTGCTGTACGAGTACTTCGAGCCGGGCGGGAACTCGAGCGGCTGCGTCGCGTACGTCGCGATGATCGCGCCGCCGGTCGTCGGTCGCTGCATCGCCGCCGTCACGTAGTCCATCGGGTAGTAGTCCACGTAGCCGGCGGTCTGGTTCAGCAGGTTGCTGATCCGCACCGTGCGCCCGGAGGCCGCGGACGGCACGTACTTCGAGAGCGGATCGTCGAGCGAGAGCTTCCGCTCGCGCACCAGCAGCATGATCGCGGCGGCGACGAACTGCTTCGTGAGCGAGCCGATGTCGTAGATCGTGTCGCCGCGCGCCGGAACGTTCCGCGCGAGCCGCGCGAAGCCGTAGCCCTGCTCCAGGACGATCTTCCCGTCGCGCATGATACCGACCGAGACGCCGGGCGCCACGTTCTCGCGCAGGTACGTCTGCGCGACGCCCGCGACGAAGCTGTCGAGCGACTCCTGTGCGCCGGCCGGGGGCGGGCCGCCCACGAGGCCGAGGACGACGGCGGCGGCGAGCAGCGCCGCGAACGCGCGCTTCACGCCGACGGGTCCGCGTGCACCGGACGCTCCCGCACGACCGTCTTCGCGTCCTTGTCGATGCGCAGCCCGAGAAACACCGGCTGCCGCAAGATCCCTTCGCGCGTCCACTCGGCGAACGCGACCTCGGCGACCAGCTCCGGCTTCACCCAGTGCGCCGGCGTGTTGGTCTTCGGCGCGTCGGCGAACGGCGACGTCTTGCGCTCGAGCGGCTTCAGCTTCGTCATCAGGCTCGTCAGGAGCTTGCCGTCGTAGCCGGTTCCGACGTGCCCGGCGTAGCGCAGCGGCCCGTCCTCGTAGTAGCCGACCAGCAGCGAGCCGAACTCTTTGCGGCTGCCGCGCGGCTCGGTCCACCCGCCGATCACGAACTCCTGGCGCATCTTCGCCTTGATCTTCACCCACTCACGCGAGCGCGTCGAGCGGTACGGCGAAGTGCGCACCTTGCCGACGATCCCTTCCAGCCCGCGGGACTCGGCGAGCGCGAAGAGCTGTTTCCCCGCGCCGAGGACGTGCTTCGAGTACAGCACGCCGCGGCCGGCGACGACGATCGACTCCAGCAGCCGCTTCCGCTCCTCGAGCGGCCGCTCGCGCAGATCGCGGCCGTCGGCGTAGAGCAGGTCGAACACGACGAAGGTGACCGGCGAGGGCTTGCGGCGCTTCATCCCGCGCAGCTCGGGCTTGTCGCGCGACTGGAGCGCCTGGAAATCGGGCCGGCCTTCCTCGTCGAGGACGCACAGCTCGCCGTCGACGACCACCGGGATCGACCGGAACGCGCGCGCGACGGTCTTCATCTCCGCAAACTGGTGCAACAGATCCTTGCCCGTGCGCGAGGTGAGCGTGACCTCGTCCTTCTCGACGACGGCGATCGCGCGATAGCCGTCCCACTTCAGCTCGAACAGCCAGCGGTCGTCGTCGAACGGCGCGTCGACCAGCGTCGTCAGCATCGGCTTCACGGCGCGCGGGATGGGATCGGCTTTGGCAGCCTTCGCCCGCGCCGCGCGCTTCACCGCGACGCCGTCGGTCGAGGCGGCGCGGTTGCTCTTCCAGATCGGCGCGTCCTTGCGCTTGCGCTGGAGCTCGGCCAGCGTCAGACCGCTCTTCACGCTCTGCGCGTGCGCCTCGGTGGTCCAGGCCGGGTCCTCGTACTCGTCGTGGTCCTTGAACACCAGCCAGGGCTCGCCGTGCTCGCCCTCGCGCGGCTTCATCCGCACCAGCGTGAAGAGCCCTTTGAGCTTGTGCCCCGCGAGGACGACCTTGAGCTTCCCCTTCGCGATCTGCTCGGCCGGATCGTCGCCTTCGAACAGCGTGTAGAAGCCCTCGTCCCACACGATGACCTCGCCCGCACCGTAGTTGCCTTCGGGGATCACGCCTTCGAAGGTGCGGTAATCCATCGGGTGGTCCTCGGTCTTCATCGCCAGCCGCTTCTCGCCGGCGATCATCGTCGGGCCCTTGGTGATCGCCCAGGACGGCATCACGCCGTCGACCTCGAGACGGAAGTCCCAGTGCAGGCGCGTCGCGCGGTGCTGCTGCACGACGAAGCGGAGCTTCTTGGAAGGAGCCCGCTTCGCGCGTTTTCCGCTGGGTTCCGGGGTCGCCGCGAAGTCGCGCTTGCGCGCGTACTCGGCGAGCGGATCGGCCGCTTTTCTCAGAGAGCTCCTCTCTGCGTCAGACCGTCGTTCTGCGGCCGGTGAGCAGGTTGAACGCCGCCACGATCACCGCCAGCACGAGCAGCAGGTTGATGAGGCCGCCTCCGACGTGCGCGATGAAACCGAGCAGCCAGAACACGAACAGCAGGACGACGAGGGCCCAGACGATTCCCGCCATTCCCTACACCTCCCCGTCGCGCAAGTCGCGCTTCGATGCGTCGAGACCGGCCTCGAGGTGGTGTCCGGCCTCTTTGACGTGGGAGGCGACGCGCTCGCCGAGCGGCATGCTGTCGCCCTCGACGGCGCGCTTCATCTTCTCGCCGCTCGCCTGGACGCGCTCTTTCACTTCGTCGAGCGTGTCGTGCGTATCACCCTTGATCGTGTCGATCGTCTGACGGTCGTCGCGGCGGTCCATCAGTGGGTCCCTCCGCCGTTCGTCGTCGTGGTGGTCGTCGTGCCGTTGTTCGTGCCCGACGTTCCGCTCGACGCGCCTTGCGACTGCATCACCGACGTGTTGCTGCTGTCGGTGCGCGAGGTGCCGGTCGAGTTCCACGGCTGCCAGACGAAGAGCGCGATCAGCGCGACGACCACGATCACCGCCACCAAGCTGAAGGTCGCGAGCGAACCCCCGTTGTCGCGGTCGACCGAGACGTTGCGTTCGTCCATTCGTGATCTCCCTGAAGGAACAGTGCGGCTATGCGTGTACCCAGCGCACCCGGAAAGCTATCCGGGGCGCCGGCCGGTGCGCCGCATCACGAGCCGTGGCGCAAAAACGTGTTCCAGTACCAGGAGCCGTACACGCCGACGGCGGCGCTCCACACGATCAGCACCTGCGCCACCCTCCAAACGGGGACCCTCAAATCGGAGGTCACCGCGAGCCCCATCAGGACCAGGAGAAACGGCGCGAAATCGAGCGCGTGGCGCATCCCGAACTGCGACCCGCCGTTCGCGTAGTACAGGAGCGACGGCCCGGCGACGAGCACCGTCACGGCCCACAGCTCGATCACCAGGCGCCGCGGGCGGCGAGCGAAGAGCGCGAGGACGAGCGCCGGGCTCGTGAACCACAGCGCCGTGCCGAACTCGGCCGGCTTCACATAGGGAAACGCGGCCTGGAAGATCGGCGGGACGACGAAGAACGAGAAGAGCTCGACCGGGACGTTGGCGAGCCCGAACGGCGAACCCGTAGGCGAGCCCATGTACGGGTCCTGGTGGTAGAAGACCGTATGGCCGGCATCCCACGGCACGTGCCACCGCGCAACGTTGTACGCCACCCACACCACGAAGAACGGCACCAGCGCCGCGACGAACGCGAGCGCGCTGCGCGGACGGCGCTCTCGCGTGAAGAAGCCGTCGTACGCCCACCACAGCATCACGGGCGCCGCCATGACGAGGGTGAACCGCGAGCCGAGCGCGAGCGCGAACCAGATCGCGACCAGCCACCCGCGGCGCTTCCCCGCCAGCTCGCAGAGCGCGAGCAGCGTGAACGCGACGGCCGACGTCTGCGCGAGAAACCAGACGTCGCCGAGCATCGAGCACCACAGCAAATCGGTGCCGGCCAAGAAGAACACGACCAGCCAGACGGTCTTCGCGGTCGTGACGCCGATCCGCTGGAGCAGCGCCCACGCGGCGCCGACCGCGACGCCGCACAGCAGGCACGCGAGGATCGTCTGGTTCGCGGCCAGACCGACGACCGCGACCAGCGGCACCAGCAGCAGCGCCGGAACAGGATCGTTCACGACGTAGCGATGGCCTTCGAACAGAACGGCGTCGATCGACGTGTCGGGCCACACCGGATCGATCCAGATGTGACCGTGCAGAAACTGGTACGCGAGCAGGACGTAGTTGTCGTACGGCGAGACGCGTCCGTGGGCGAAGGCGAGCGCGACGATCGCGCCGAGCAGCCCGGCGAGCACCGCGTTCACCGCGCCAGCACCTCGTACACCTGCGGGCTCCCTTCGGTGACCTTGCGCACGCGATAGCCCGGCAGATCGGGCGGACCGTCGGAGACGACCGCAACCTGACGAGTTCTCATCCACCCTGCGTACGCATCGAGATGATCGCGCGGGAGCGCGCACACGACGATCCGCGTGCCGAGCGCGCCGTCGACGTACGCGCGATAGGCGAGCGGCGTCGCATAGTCCCACGGCGCCACGACGACGGCATCGTCGCGCGTTCCGCGCGCGACGCGCTCACCGAGATCGGCGGCGCCGGTGTCGCCCCGGGCGGCGAAGAGCGGGCTCGCGCGCGTCGCGTCCCGGACGAGGACGAGGGTGAGCAGCCCGCACGCGACTCCGAGCGGCACGCCGGCACTGTCGCGTCCGAACGCGCGCACGGTGCGATCGGCCGCGAGCGCGATCCCCAGCGCGACGACCGCGTAGAGCGCGAAGACGTAGCGCTCGGGATCGGCCTCGGCTTGATAGGAGGCCCCGAACAGCGCGGGGACGAGCGCCGCGACGAGCAGTCCGATCCCCGGGAGCGGAGCGGCGGTGATGGCGAAGCCGAGCCCGATCAGCGCGACGATCAAGAGTCCCTGCGGCGCGTCGGCGCTGAGCTCTGCGCCGTAGCGCGCGATCGCTGCGCTCACGACCTCCGGGGTGATCAGCCGCCCCAGCGTGTGGCCGGGGCTCCACTCGCTCCCCGCGACGAGCGAGAGAAAGCCGTCGGCGGTCGACGGATGATGATCGTCCCAGAACGGCCGGCCGGGCTCGATGCCGAGCGCGACCGTGGGATCGGTGCGGTGCGCCGTCACGTACGCGCTGCGCAGCGGGAGGTACGCGTAGGCGAGCAGCACGACGAGCGCCGCGATCGCGGCCGCCCGCAGCGTCGTCGGCGCCGGCCAGGTGCGTGCGAGCGAAGCGACGAGGCCGCCGACGAGGACGAGCAGCGTCGTGTTGTCGACCGCGATGGCCACGCCGCCGAGGACGATCGCGAGGGCGAGCGCGCGGCGGTCGCCGCGCATCGTCCAGCGCACGCCGAGCGCGACGGCGGCGAAGGCGATGGCGAAGCCGAGCGGGTGAACGTCGGCGTACGTCCCGCGCAGCCACACGACGCGCGCGAAGGCGAACGTCCACGACGCGAGGATCGCGAGGATCGGCAGGACGTCGAAGAGCAGCGCCAGCGCGGCGACGGTCGCCGCGCCGCCCGCGACGGCGAACGCGGAGATCGCGTTGACGCGCGCCGCGACCGAGCCGAACGGCAGCACGTGCGTCCACGCCCACGCGAACACGACGTAGCCCGGATAGCCCGTCGGGTACGGGATCCCGGCGATCCACGCAACGGTCTGCAGATCGCCGATGTCCCAGAAGCCGACCGACGTCCGCACCGATGCGAGCAGCACGGCGAGCGGGACGACGAAGGCGATCGCGACCGTGACGGGCCCGTGGAGGCGGAGAGACAAGCGCGTGCAACTACGCCCGATGGACCGAAGCGGCCTCTCGCCGCGGCGCGTCGTGGTCGCGGAGCCGTTCGCCGAAGCGGGGCTCGCGGTGCTGCGCGAAGCCGGGATCGAGGTCGACTCGCAGGTCGGCCGCCCGCGCGCCGAGCTCGTCGCGTCGCTGGCCGCGGCCGACGGACTGATCGTGCGCTCCGAGACGCGCGTCGACCGCGAGCTGCTCGCCGCCGGCCCGAGGCTCACCGTCGTGGCGCGCGCCGGGGTCGGGGTCGACGCGATCGACGTCGACGCGGCGACGGAGGCCGGGATCCTCGTCCTCAACACGCCGGGCGCGAACACGCTGGCGGCGACCGAGCAGACCTTCGCGCTGATGCTCTCGCTGGCGCGCCGGACGCCGTCGGCGGTGCAGCAGCTTCGGGACGGCGTCTGGGACCGCAAGCGGCTGATCGGCATCGAGCTGTTCGCGAAGACGCTCGGGATCGTCGGCCTCGGCCGCATCGGCGGGAACGTCGCATCGCGTGCCAAGGCGTTCGGGATGACGCTCCTCGCGCACGACCCGTACGTGACGCGCGCGCGCGCCGACGCGTTCGGCGCCGAGCTCGTCGATCTCCCCGAGCTCCTGCGGCGGAGCGATGTCGTGACGCTGCACGTCCCGCTCACCGCGCAGACGGTCGGGATGATCGGCGCCGAGGAGCTGCGCGCGATGCGGCCGCACGCGTACCTCATCAACTGCGCGCGCGGCGGCGTCATCGTCGAGTCCGACCTGCTCGCCGCGCTCGACGCGGGCTCGCTCGCCGGCGCCGCGCTCGACGTCGTCGCCGACGAGCCGCCGCCGCCCGGCGGAACCGGCGCCGCGCTGCATCGCCACCCGAAGGTCTACGCGACGCCCCATCTCGGCGGGTCGACGCACGAGGCGCTCGCGCGGATCGCGACCGAGCTCGCGCACGACGTCGCCCGCGCGCTGGGCGGTTCGCCGGCGAGCGGCGCGGTCAACGCGCCGGTGCCGAGCGGCGCCGGCGCGGAGGGGATCGTTCCGTTCGTCGAGGCCGCGTACCGGCTCGGGCGGTTCTATCCGCAGTACGCGCGGCCGCAGCGGATCCCCGCGTTCGCGCTCGCGCTCGGAGGTGCGCTCGCCGATGCGGCACCGGAGCCGATCACGCGCGCGTTCTTGAGCGGCCTGCTGCAGGCGACGACCGACCGGCGGATCTCGGTGGTGAACGCCGGCGCCGTCGCGCGCGAGCTCGGGATCGAGGTCGAGGCGCGCGGCGACGAGCGCCCGTCGCCGTATGCTTCGTC
>DASWSC010000148.1:0-2975 GCA_036402855.1 Candidatus Elarobacter sp.
CGCCGGCGTGCTGGCGTTGCTGAACGGCGCGTTGAACCGGTTCACCTTGTTCGAGACGGTTGCCGCAAAGAAGTCCCCGGTGTTCAGGAACGCTGCCTGACCGTTGTTCGACGCGCCGCCGTTGGAGAATGTCGCCGTCGCCGTGCTCGCGCCGGCGAGCGGCGCCGGGAAGAACTGCAGACTACCGTTCAGCAGTCCGGCCAGGAGGTCACCGTTCGCGTCGAGCGCCAGCGCCACGACGTTGCCGCCCGCGGTCATCGTGAAGTTCGAGGTCGTGCTGGCGGTCAGCGGCAGATTGAACTGCAGGATCTGCGCGCCCGCGTTGTCGTTGCCGACGTAGAGATGCAGCGGCACCGGCGTCGCGGTCGGTGTCGGTGTCGGCGTGGGGGTCGGCGTCGGACTCGGAGTCGGCGTCGGCGTCGGAACGGTGAGCGCCGTCGTGGTCGTGAACAGCACGAACGAGTACGTGCGTCCCGCGACCAGCGCGACCGGGACGCCGGACGTCATGAAGGTCAGCGTGTTGCCGGCCAGCGCGGCGGTGCCTTCGATCGTGTTCCAGCCGGCGCCCGCATTGCCCGGGTCGTACATCGCGACGTACGCCTGCGACGCGGTCGGGATCGGCGGCCCGCCCGGGAACGTCATCGCGAACGACGGCGTATTCGGGCACGTCACCGCGATGTCCGGAGTAAGCTGGAAGTACCCGAACGGTGCGATCGCTGCGCCGCCGATGGCGCGGGGCCGGCGCCGCATCGCTTGGACCGTCGGCGTCCCGCCCGGCTGCGTGACCGTGAACGTGATCGCGATGTGCGCGACGCTGCTCGCCGGGGTGCAACTGGTCGTCCCGCTGAGGTTCGCCGATCCGACCGGTCCGAGCGTCAGCGACGACGACAGCGTGGTGCTGGTGACGAGCGTCCCTGCCGCGCTGGTGGGCGGCGGGCTCGGCGTCGGCGTCGGGGTCGGCGCCGACCCGAAGAACGGCGGCGGGCTGCTCACACCCCCTTGGCATCCGGCGATGAACGCGGTCGCGGCAAGCAGCAGAAGCGTCCGGCGAAACATAGAGACCTCCGGTTGGCAGTGCCCGGAAGCCGTCAGTTCGCGTTGCCCCCAGGGCTACCTGGCGACCGGCCGTGTCCTGCGCCGAGGCGGTCCGTCAGCCTTCCGCGATCGCGGGGTTCTCCAGCACCCCAACGCGTTCGATTTCGACCCGCACGCGCTCGCCCGGCCGGATCCAGCGCTTCGGCGTGCGCGAGGTTCCGACGCCGGCCGGCGTCCCCGTCGCGACGATGTCGCCCGGCTCGAGCGTCATCACCGCCGAAAGCTCCGCCACCAGCCGCGGGACGCCGAACACGAGCTGCGACGTCGACGAGTCCTGGAGCATCTCGCCGTCGATCGAGCAGCTGATGCGCAGGTTGCCCGGGTCGGAGACCTCGTCGCGGGTCACCAGGAACGGTCCGCACGGCGCGTGCGTGTCGAATACTTTGCCCATCGTCCACTGCGAGGTTCGCATCTGGTAGTCGCGCACGCTGACGTCGTTCAAGCACATGTAGCCCGCGATGACGTCGTACGCGCCCTGCTCCGGTACGTTGCGCGCACGCTTGCCGACCACGAACGCGAGCTCCGCCTCGTAGTCGACCCGGTGCGAAGCCCGCGGGATCACGATCGGGGCGCCGTCACCGATCAGCGTGTTCGGCCATTTCGCGAACACGACGACGTGCTCGGGCAGATCCATCTTGACTTCCGCGGCGTGGTCACGGTAGTTCAGCCCGATGCACGCGATCTTCGACGGGTTGGCGATCGGCGGCAGCATGGTGACGTCATCCCGCGAGCGCACGTGCTCGTCGCGCGCGGCATCCAGCGCGCGGCGCGCCCGCGCGAGCGCGTCCTCGCCGCCTTGGAGCAGCGCCAACAGAGTGCTCGGAAGCTCGCCGTCGACGGCGCGCAAGTCCGCGATTCCGCTGCCGCGCGCGGCTCCGATGCGAGCCTCACCGTCGCGTTGAAAAGTACAGAGTCTCAATCGGCCCTCCACGTTTAGGTCGCGCGGCCCGGGGGTACCGGTCGTCGCGAGGGGCTTTCAGCAATACACCGCAGCACGCCCTCGGGAAACACGACGCCGTCCGCACCGAACTAGCGGTGGACGGCGTCGTTCTCTTTCCAGGTCAGGCGACTTCGACGCGCTCGTCCCAGACGGCGCCGCCGTCGAGCACGACGCGCAGGTCGTGGACCAGCTCCTGCTCGCTGGCCGCCTTCGAGACCACGCTGGCGGCGCCGCGCGTGCGGGTGAGCTGCAGCCAGCCGTGGCGATGGCGGTCGGTCAGGACGATCGGGCGCACCAGGGGCGCCTCGTTGCGCAGCACGTCGAGGACGTCGGCGACATCATACGCGGTGTAGTCGAGGTCGAGGAGGACGAACTCCGGCGCGGCGGCGATGATCGCGTCCAGATTGAGGACGTCGGAGGCCCCGGCGACGCGCCCGCCCGCTTCTTCGACGAGCCGAGCGATCTCGGGCGCGAAGATGGACTGGGGTTCGACCACGTAGACGCTCGGCATATCGTTTATCGCTCTTTACCCCGGAATCCAGGGTTGCGGGCCGGGCGGCCGTCACACTCCTGCTGGCCGCGCCTCCGGCTCGCCGGCGAGGCGGCCGCGGTCGAGGCGCACGACGCGCGCGGCGAAGAGCTCGGCGTCCGTCTCGTCGTGGGTCACCAGCACGACGGGGACGTCGAGGGATCCGAGCGTCACGCGAAGCTCGTCGCGCACCAACGTCCGCGTCGCATCGTCAAGCGCGGCAAACGGCTCGTCGAGGAGCAGCGCGCGCGGCGTCCAAGCGAGCGCCCGCGCCAGCGCGACGCGCTGGCGCTCACCGCCGGAGAGGGCCCGTGGCCGCGCGTGCGCGAGTTCGCCGATCCCGAGCCGCTCCAGCCACGTTCGCGCCGTCTCTCGCCGTCGCGCGCGCGAAACGCCGCGCGCGGCAAGCCC
>DASWSC010000149.1:0-12149 GCA_036402855.1 Candidatus Elarobacter sp.
GCTCGGCTACGACTTCATCGCCGGGTGCGTCGTGAAGATCGACTACGCGAAGGGGACCGTCGACGCGATCCCGACCGGCACGTTCCAACCGCCTCCGAACGCGGTCATCCTCGACGCGACGCTCGACGACAACGTGCCGATGGTCGCGATGAAGATCAACGACGTCGTCGGCGACCATTTCATCCTGGATACCGGCGCCGACGACGTCGTCGCGTTCACGGGCTTCGCGAAGCAGCACGCCGCGGCGCTCGAGGACCACAGCGAGAAGAAGCTCGTCTCGCGCTACTTCAATGTCGTGACGGCGTCCGGTGTGGGCGGGAAGCTGCGCATGCGCGCGACGGTGCTCGACCGCATGCAGCTCGGGAACGTGCTGTACCGCGATCACCTCGTGATGGTGATGCTCGGCGGGCAAGCGGACTTCGAAGGGGAGGACGCGGACGGCCTGGTCGGTGTCTCGGCGCTGCGCGCGTTCGACGTCTACTTGGACTACGCGAACTCGCGGGTGGTGCTCGTCCCGAACAGGTTCACGCGAGCCGCGACGAACCGCGACCTGAAGTAGCGGTCAGCGCGCGCGCGGTGCCCGGCGGGCGAGCGCGTCGCGGAGCACCGGCGTGAGCACCGCGGCGAACGCGGCGTAGCCGGCGTCCGACGGGTGGAACCGGTCGTCGGCGAGATACCGCATCGCGTCGAGCGCCGTCGCGCCGCCGAGATCGGCGAAGGCCGCGCCCGCGCTGCGCGCCACCGACCGGACCGCGGCATCGTCCTGACGCGAGAGCCGCACGACCGCTTCGTGATCGGCGCCGGTGAACAGCGGGCTGAGGCCGACGTCGGGGACGCCGCAGCACACCAGCGCGGCGTGCGGCTGCAGCGACCGGACGCGCGCGACGAGCCGTGCGTACGTGGCCGCGAACGTTTTCGGGTCGACACGGTGAACGACGTCGTTGCCGCCGGCGCACAGCACGACGGCGTCCGCGCGCGCGTGCGCGAGCCGCGGCACCTGCAGTCGCAGCACGTCGGCCGCGGTCGCGCCGCCGATCGCGTACGACTCGATGCGGCTGCCCGGACGCTCCGCCAGCACGCGCACGAACGAGCGAAAGATGAACCCGTTGCGCGGAGCGGAGGCGCCGACGCCGAGCGCGAGCGAGTCGCCGAGCGTCACGATCACGACCGGGCTGCCCGAAGCGTGCGCGGAGGACGGCGCGCCGCGTCCTTCGCGCGACGCACATGCGCCCAGCGCCGTGCAGGCGCCGAGCGCGCCGAGCAGCGCGCTACGCCGCATCATCCCCGACGATCCGGCCGTCGGCCAGGCGGATGACGCGCCGCGCGCGCCGGTAGACGGCCTCACTGTGCGTCACCACGATCAGCGTCTGACCGCGTGCGTTGAGCGCGCCGAGCAGTTCCAGGACCGTTTCGGCGGTCCGCGAGTCGAGCTCGCCGGTCGGTTCGTCCGCGAGCAGCAGCGCCGGTTCGTTCACCAGCGCCCGCGCGATCGCGACGCGCTGCTGCTGGCCGCCCGAGAGCGCCGACGGACGATGGTGCATGCGGTCCCCCAAACCGACGTCGCGCAGGACGCCTTCGGCACGCGCCCGCGCCTCGGCGGCGCTGTGGCGGCCGTAGCGTGCGGCGAGCGCGACGTTCTCGCGCGCGTCGAGGTTGGGGAGCAGGTTGAACCCTTGAAAGACGAAGCCGATCGCCCGGGCACGGATCGCGGCGAGCTCGCGCCGCGAGGTGCGAGCCAGCGAGCGGCCGTCGACGACGACGTCTCCGGAGGTCGGGCGGTCGAGCCCGCCGATCACGTGCATGAGCGTCGTCTTCCCGCTTCCGCTCTCCCCCACGATCGCGACGTACTCGCCGGCGCGCACGTCGAAGGTGATGCCGTCGAGCGCTCGCACCTCCGTCGGCGTTCCGGGCGCGTGCACTTTCACCACGTCGCGCGCTTCGACGATACCGTCACGGCGGTGGTTCATCTCCGGCGAGATCACCGGCGCAGCGCGACCGTCGGGGGCAGCCGCGCCGCGGCGAGCGCCGGAACGAACCCGGCGGCGACGCTGAGCGCAACCGCGAACGCGAAGGCGCCGAGCGCGACGGCCGGGGAGATCGCGAAGAGCTGCAGGTTCCCGCCGGCGGCGCTGCGCGCGTCGATCGCGACCACGACGGCCAGCCCGAGGACGATCCCCGCGATCCCGCCCAGCGCACCGATCGCCGCCGCCTCGCCGACGAACGTCAGGAGGACGTCGGTGTCGGTCGCTCCGATCGCCTTCCGAATCCCGATCTCGCGGGTGCGCTCCGTCACGGCGATCGTCATCGTGTTCACCACCGAGAACGCGCCGACGAGCAGCGCGATGAGCGCCGCTCCGAAGACGATCGCATCGAAGATCCCGAGCGTCGACCGGACGGCGTCGGCGAGCTCGCGCGGGTCGCGCGCGGAGACCCCGTCGATCAGCGCGATGCGGCGCGCCAGCAGGCCGACGTCGGTGCGCGGCTTCGCCAGCACCATGAACGCCGAAACCGGATCGGCGGGCAGCGCGTCCAAGGACGCGGGGACCAATTGCCGCAGGAGGTCTTGCGCGTCGGCGAACGGCACGACGACCGCCGCGTCGAAGATGGTGAACGTCTTCTCGAGCACGCCGACGACGACGAACGAGTTCCCCTGCAGTGCGATGACGTCACCGAGTCCCGTTCGCTCGGCCGCCGCGAAATCCGGGCCGACGATCGCGACGTGCCGCTCGCCCGGCGCGTACGTCCGGCCGCGCGCGACGCTGAGCAGCTCGCGGCGCAGCGCGTGCGCCTGCTCGGGGAAGCCGAAGATCAGCGACGGCGGCCCGAAGCGGACGTTGGCGCGCGCGCTCTCGTACGGCACGATCACCTCGGGGACGGCATCGCGCACCCCTTCGAGCGCCTTCACCTTGGCGTACGCGCGCTCCACCGTGCGCCGCGCGTTCGGTCCGGCGAGCGCCGAGCGCCGCAGCGTCGCGAACACGACGTCGCCGTTGAGCGCGGTCGAGCGCGCCACGATGGTATGGAGCCGCTCCGCGAGCGAGCCGACGACCGTCAGCGCGAGGATCCCGATCGCGATCCCGGCGACCGTGAAGAACGTGCGCGCCGGGCGCGACGCGAGGTCCCGAAGGGCGGTCACCGCTGCACGGCGTTACAGGCGCGCGATGTCGCCGCGGTACGCGAGCGGCGTCCCCGGCGGGAATTGCGTCTTCAGCGAAGCGATCGCGTCGTATGCCCGGGCGCGTGCGGTCGCCACGTCTTCGCCACGGCCCGTCACGGTGAGGACGCGGCCGCCCGGCGTGCTCACGGTCGCGCCGTCGCGCGAGGACGTCCCCCAGAACGCTACCGCGCCCTCCGGAAGCGCCAGCTCGGCGGGCAGTCCGGCGAGCTTGGTGTTCTCGTACGGATACCGCGACGTCGCGAGGACG
Source organism: Candidatus Elarobacter sp. (assembly GCA_036402855.1). GTDB lineage: Bacteria > Vulcanimicrobiota > Vulcanimicrobiia > Vulcanimicrobiales > Vulcanimicrobiaceae > Vulcanimicrobium. The sequence continues at coordinate 3,426 of DASWSC010000149.1, forward strand.
ACGCCGGCGCAGGCGTCGCCGTCCCACGTCGCGGCGTCGACCTCGAGCGCGCCCTTCGCCGCCGAGTACAGGTAGCGCGCGAAGTCACCGCCGACGCGCGGCATGAGGACCTGCGTCTCCGGGTCGCCGAAGCGCGCGTTGAACTCGATCACGTACGGCCCGTTCGCCGTCAGCATCAAGCCGCAGTACAGGACGCCGCGATACTCTTCGCCTTCGGCGAGCAAGCCGCGCAGCGCCGGCGCGACGACGCGCTCGCGCACGACGTCGAAGAGGTCGTCGGGGAAGCCGGCGGGCGGCGAGTACGCGCCCATCCCGCCGGTGTTCGGTCCTTTGTCGCCGTCACCGGCGCGCTTGTAGTCGCACGCCGCGGCGACCGGGATCATCGCACGGCCGTCGCCGACGGCGAACACGCTGATCTCCCGGCCCTTCAGGCGCTCCTCCAGCACCACGTCGTGACCGCCGCCGGGGACGGCGTTCGCGCCGTACCACTCGGTCAGCAGTGCCAGCGCGCTCGCGCCATCGTCGCAGACGACGACGCCCTTCCCCGCGGCGAGGCCGTCGGCTTTCACGACGGCGCCGCCGCGCCAGCCGTCCAGCGCGCGCTTCGCCTGCTCGAGATTGTGCACGACCTTGAAGCGTGCCGTCGGAATCCCGTGGCGCTCCATGAAGCGCTTCGCGAAGACTTTGCTCGTCTCGAGACGCCCGGCGTTGCGGTTCGGCCCGAACACCGGGATCCCGGCATCGCGCAGCTTGTCGGCGACGGCGGCGGCGATCGCGGTCTCCGGGCCGAGCACGACGAGCTCGATCGCGTTCTCCTGCGCGCGCCGCACGATCGTGCGCGCGTCGGTCGGCGTCACGTCGGGCCAGTTCGTGCCGCGCGACGCCGTCCCGGCGTTGCCCGGTGCGTGGAAGAGCGCTTCGCAGGACGGCGAGGCGGCGAGCCGCCATGACAGCGCGTCCTCGCGCGCGCCGCCGCCGACGACCAGGATCTTCATGCGGGTTGCGTCGCGCGCACCCGCCGGTCTTCTTCCTCCTGCAGCAACCGCCACTGCACTTTCCCCGTCGCCGAGCGCGGCAACGAGTCGACGAACTCGATCTCGCTCGGCACCTTGTAGGCGGCCATGTGACCGCGCGCCCACGCGATGATCTCGCCCGGCGTTGCCTGCACGTCCTCGCGGCGCACGACGAGTGCCTTCGCGTGCTCACCGAGCCGCGGGTCGAACGACGCGATCACGCACGCCTCCTTGACGGCGGGATGCGCGAACAGCTTCGTCTCCACCTCGGCCGGCCACACCTTGAACCCGCCGGCGTTGATCATCCGCTTCAAACGGTCGACGAGGAAGAAGTAGCCGTCGTCGTCGACGTAGCCGAGGTCGCCGGTGCGCAAGAAGCGCTTGCCGTCGCGCTCGATGAACGCTTCCGCCGTCGCGTCGGGCTGGTTCCAGTACTCGCGCATCACCTGCGAGCCCGCGATCACGATCTCGCCCGTCTCATTGGCCGGCAGCTCGGCGAGCGTCTCCGGATCGATGACGCGCGAGTCGACGCCGAACGTCGGGATGCCGAGGCACTGCAGCTTCGTGCGCTCGGGCGGGTTCGCGTGCGTCATCGCGATCGTCTCGGTGAGGCCGTAGCCTTCCATGTAGTTGAGCCCCAGCCGTTCGCTCAGCTCGATCCCGACCGCCGCGGGGAGCGGCGCGCCGCCGCCGCCGAGCGCGTTGAGCGAGGCGAGCGCCTCGGCGCGGTAAGCGGGATGCGCGAGCAGATCGACGACCATCGTGCTGATCGCGGTGAACCCGGTGCACGCATACCGCTCGACCAGCGTCAGCGCCGTGACGGGATCCCAGCGCGTCATCATCACGATCGTCGCGCCGTTGCACAGGCCGGCGTTCATGTCGCCGGTCATCCCCGTCACGTGAAAGTACGGCAGCACCGAGAGGATGCGCCCGCCGGGGCCGGTCGCGCCGCGCCACATCGGCGTCGCCCACGCGGTCGTCTGCACCGAGCGGTGCGTGTGCACGCAGCCCTTGGGACGCCCGGTCGTACCCGAGGTGTACGGCAGCAGCGCCATGTCGTCTCCGCCGGTCACGAGCGGGCCGGGCGCGGCTCGCGAGCCGAGAGCGTCGCTCCACGCGACGAAGCCGTTTCCGTCGAGCGGCGCGCGCGGGGCCGAGACGGCGGGCGGCAGCGCGAGGTCGGTCGGTCGTTCGAGAGAGTCGGCGTACGCGGCGACGACGACCGCGCGCAGCGGCGCCGGCGCGTAGCCGCGCAGCTTCGGCGCGAGCTCCTGTCCGGCGAGCGCGACGGTCGCGCCGCTGTCTTCGATGTAGGTTCCGAGCTCCTCGGCGACCAGCATCGGGTTGAGCGGAACGACGACCGCGTTCGCGCGCATGATCGCGTAGTACGCGATGACGAACTGCGGCGAGTTCTGCATGAACAGCAGCACGCGGTCGCCGCGGCGCACGCCGGCGCCGTGCTCGAGATAGCCGGCGAGCCGTTCGACGTCGTCCCACAGCCGGCCGTAGGTGATCGGCGTATCGTAGTAGACGATCGCCGGGTGCTCCGGAAAGCGTGCCGCCGACGTCGCGAGGTTGTGGGCGACGCTGGTCGCGGGCACGGGAAACTCTCTGGGCCGCCACTTCGGCCAGAACTCGAAATGCCGCTCGTTCATCGTGCTCGACAGCCTCGGGATGCGATCAGGATGATTTCCGCTTCCGCCGGTCTAACGGGCTACTCCTTGTCGATTCCGAGCAACCTGCCGCCGATCACGCAGATCGGCGACCGCATCGTACAGATTCGCCTGCCGATGACGGGCAACCCGATGCGGTACATCAACGGCTACCTGCTCGAGGACGGCGACGGGCTGACGCTGATCGACTGCGGCTGGAAGGCGCCCGACGTCCGGGCGGCGCTGGAAGAGGGACTCGCCCTCGCGGGATACGCGATCCGCGACCTGCGCCGGCTGCTGATCACCCACTTCCATTTCGATCACTACGGGCTGGCGGGGACGCTGGTCGAAGCCGGCGTCCCGGAGCTCGGGATGCACGCGCGCGACTGGTCGTTTTTGGAGAAGCGCAAGGAACGGCGCGGCGAGGACGACCGCATCGTCGACGCATGGCTCGAGCGGAACGGTCTGCCGGTCGTGCCGGACGACGACGAAGACTCGCCGTACGACCGCTTCGACTACGTGCGGCCGACGCGGCTCGTCGAGGACGGCGAGCGCATCGGCCGGTTGCGCGCGATGTGGACGCCGGGCCACTCGCCCGGACACCTGTGCTTCGTCGACACGATCTCGGGGCGCACGTTCACCGGCGATCACGTGCTCGATCCGGTGACGCCGCACGTCGGGATGTGGCACGAGTCGGGCCGCGATGCGATGGGCGAGTACGTCGCATCGCTGCGGGCCGTCGGCGCTTTGGAAACAAGCGGGGCGCTTCCGGCGCACGGCGAGGCGTTCCCCGACTTGGCGCGTCGCGTCGACGAGCTGCTCGCGCACGAAGCCGCGCGCGAAGCGGACGTGCTGCGCGCGCTCGACGGCGGCCCGCTCACCGCCGCGCAAGTCGCCGCGACGCTGCGCTGGCGCCGCCGCGGCGACCGCTTCGATCAGCTCCCCGCCGAGCACCAGCAATTCGCCGTCGCCGAAACGCTCGCGCACCTCGAACACCTCCGCCACCAAGCCCAAGCCAACCGCCTCGACACCCCCACGACAATCACCTGGACCCACACCCCCACGGCAACGCCGTCCTGAGCCCCAAAACGTCGCCTAAGCCCCAATGTCATCCTGAGCCTGTCGAAATGTCATCCTGAGCTTGTCGAAGGATGAGCCGCAAGGCACCGTCGTGCCCGTGGCTCATGCTTCGCCAGGCTCAGCATGACATTTTGGGCGACGTTGGCGGGGTTGTTCTACTCCCACTCCACGGTGGCGGGGGGTTTGGAGGTGATGTCGTAGGCGACGCGGTTGACGCCGGGGATCTCGTTCACGATGCGGGCGGAGATGCGTTCGAGCAGTTCGTGCGGGAGTCGCGCCCAGTCGGCGGTCATGCCGTCCTCGCTGGTGATCGCGCGCACGCCGACGAGATTGCCGTACGTCCGCCCGTCGCCCATCACGCCGACGCTCTTCACCGGCGTCAGCACCGCGAAGTACTGCCACGGCCGCGGTGACAGCTTGCCGTCCGCGATCGCCGCGTCGATCTCGCTGGTCACGATGAAGTCGGCCTCGCGAACGACCTCCAGACGGCCGGGCGTGATGTCGCCGATGATCCGCACCGCGAGCCCCGGCCCGGGAAACGGTTGCCGCTCCACGATGGCGTTCGGAAGCCCGAGCACGCGCCCGGCTTCGCGGACCTCGTCCTTGAACAGCGCCCGCAGCGGCTCGACGAGACCGAGCGCCATGCGCTCGGGCAGACCGCCGACGTTGTGATGCGATTTGATCTTGTGGCCGGCTTTGGAGCCCGGCGTCTTCGACTCGATCACGTCGGGATACAGCGTCCCCTGCACGAGGAACCGCACGCCGTGGATCTTGTTCGCCTCTTCCTCGAAGACAGCGATGAACTCGTGCCCGATCGCGATGCGCTTCTCTTCCGGGTCGTCGAGCCCGGCGAGCCGGCGCAAGAACCGCTCCTTCGCATCGACGTGCACGACGTTGAGGTGCAGCACGTCGCGGAACGCGGCCACCACGCCGGCCGATTCGTTCTTCCGCATCAGCCCCGTGTCGACGTAGATGCAGGTGAGCTGCTTCCCGATCGCGCGCGACACGAGCGTCGCCGCAACCGCCGAGTCGACGCCGCCGGAGAGTGCGCACAAGACGTTCGCGTCGCCGACCTGCGCCCGCACCTTTTCGATCGCGTCGTCGACCCACGAGTCCATCCGCCACGACGCCGGAATCCCGGCGATCGTGTGCAGGAAGTTCTCCAGGATCGCCGTTCCGGCTTCCGTATGCACCACCTCAGGATGGAAGAGCACCGCGTAGATCTTCCGCGCATCGTCGCCCATCGCCGCAACCGGCGACGTCTCCGTGTGCGCGAGCGTTTTGAACCCCGGCGGAATCCGCTCCACCGAGTCGCCGTGCGACATCCAGACCCGCGACTCGGCCGGCACCCCGAAGAACAGCGGTGAGTCGACGCGGTCGACCGCGAGTCGCGCGGGCCCGAACTCGCTGTGCCCGAGCCGCACGAGCTCGCCGCCGAAGCGCTTCACGAGGAGCTGCATTCCGTAGCAGATCCCCAGCAGCGGCAACCCGCTTTCGTACACGAGCGGATCGCACTCGAGCGCATCGTCGCCGAACGTCGATTCCGGGCCGCCGCTCAGGACGATCGCCGCGGGCTCCCGCTTCGCCAGCTCCTCCCACGGCGTATCGAACGGGAGCAGCTCGGAGTACACGTGCGCCTCACGCGCCCGCCGCGCGATCAACTGGCTCACTTGCGACCCGAAGTCGAGGATGACGACGGTCGCACGGCGCGCCTGCACGGGAGTGCTCATTCCGGCCACAGTTCGTTCACCGCGCAACTGAACCCCGGCAGCACGTCGGGCACCTCGCAACGGTCACCGTCGCGCAGCACTACCGGCTCCAGTCCTGCGCGGTGCACCTCCCAGACCCGTTTGCCGGGGTCCACGAAGATCACGACATCGACACCCTGCGCCAGGAGAAGCTGTAGCTTCGCGCGGCATGCGCGCTCGCTCTGCTTTCCCGACCGTATCTCGAAGACGAGGTCCGGGACGACGCGCGCGAACGAACGCGGCACGACCGGCAACCGCTTGCGCGACACGTACGTGATGTCCGGCGCCATCAGGTCACCGTCCGCGAACAGCACACCCGCGTTCGAGTCGAAGACCATGCCGGCGTTCGTCTCCTCGATCCAGCGCTCGATGCGAGACCCGATCTTCATCACGAGACGCGCGGAGACGAAGTCGTGCGGTGCCACCACGACATACTCGCCGTTCCGGATTTCCAAATCGTAGGCGGGTTGTTGCTGTTGTATGGCCTCGAGGAGTCGCCAGTACGTCACATCGTCGAGCAGCTCGGCGTCCGGCTCGGTCATGTCAGGACGTCCGCCAGGCGGTTTCCGTCGCGGGCCCAGATCAGCTCCATCGCGATCCGTTCGCCGACCGAGACGTCGCGCCCCCAGCGGTACGACGTGTATGGCGTGTAGCGCGTACCCGGCGAGCCCGGGATGCGCAGGCTCACGTCGTAGCAGATGAAGTCTTTCGGCGGGCCGCTCACGATCACGCATTGCAGCGCGAAGGGGCCGATCACCCCGATGCCGTCGACCTCCTTCGCCGCGCGGACGAACCGCTCGCCGAGATCGAACGCCTTCTCCAGCATCGACTCCGTCAGCGTCGCGGCGACGTGACCGGCCTCTTCCATGCGCATCGGTTCGTCGGCGAGGTCGCGAGCCTGATTGAAGGGTAAGCCGATGAACCCGTCGCGGTTCGTCTGCCGCCGCGTATCGGTCCCCATGAGCTCGAGCTCGCCGAGCACCGGCGACCAGAAGAAATTCAGGTTGATCGTCGGGCCGAGCGCGAACTCCTCGATCACGGCGCCGCGCAGGCCGTCCGGCGTGATGATGCCGGCGTCCAGCATCTTTCCGGCCGTCCGCGTGTACTCGGTCTCGTCGCGTGCGAGGAAGAACGCGCGCTCGAACGAGACCTTCGCGTGCGGCGCCTTCACCATCACCAGCCGGTCGATCTCATCCGGTGACTGTAGCCGGCGGGGATAGCGGATCCCGGCCCGGTCCATGAGCGCGTACTGGTTCTCCGGCTCGTCGCGCTCTTCGGCGCGCAGCAGCCGCCGGTTTCCGAAGAACGGCACGCGCATCCGTTCCTCGATCTCGGCGTACGAGTAGCGCTGGTGCAAGTAGACTTCAAACGAGCGATTCGGAACGAACACGACGTTCTCGCGGCGCAGGCGTTCTTGAACCTCGTCGCCCAGCACGTCGCCGAACCCGTCGAGCTCGAGCGTCGCGTCCACGCAGCCGCGCGGGGGTCCGTCGAAGCGGCGAGCGTAGTACGTGTCGTAGGTGGTGTTGCGGCCGCGCTCGGTGATGATGAGATTCCGGATGCCCTGCGCGCGCGCGCCCGAGGCGACTTCGAGCGCCGAATGGCTTCCGATGGAGCACAGTGTCAGTCGGTTCGCGTCGTATGACGACAGCGTCCCGGACAGATCGAACGGCACGGGGCCGAACTACGACGAGAGGAAGCTCCTCGCCTCGCTCGACGTGGGGTAGTTGACGAGCAGCGTGCGGCGCACGTCCTGTTGGGCCTGCTTGGCCTCCGGCGAGCCGACCCGCGCGAGCGTGTCGTACGCGCGCTTGTAGAGCCTGGGCAGCTCGTAGTCCCGCGGATACTGGTGCTGCCAATCGTCCAGCGAGTCGACGACCCACACCGTCTCCTTGGTCATGCGGTCACCCCATCCCGCGTCGAGATACTTCCCGATCCGCGTCAGCTCGTTGCGCACGCCGATCGGCGAGAGCTTGGTGCGCCCGAAGTACTCGTCGGCCGGCGCGGTGATGATGAGGTACGCATCGTGCGACGTCACGCGGCCGATCACCGGGAGCCCGCGCGCGGATGCCCGGTGCGAAGCGACGACGCGCGCCGCCTCGCGTTCCGTCGGGCTGTACCCCGGACCCGCGTTCCGCGCCGCGTCGACCATCGGAAAGAACACCTTGCCGAGGTCCTGCGGTACCGAGGCGATGGGAAACGCGCTCGACGAGGCGCGGGTGAGCGCGAGCGTCCGCCACGCGACGTTGTTCGTGAGGTTGTACGCGCGCAGGTCGGCGTCGACCTGACCGATCAGCGCCTGAAGATCGCCCGGGTAGCGCTGCGCGAGGGCGGTCGCGTCGGCGTCGGCGTCGTGAGCCAGCGTCTCGACGTTGGCATCCTCGGCGGCCAGCTTCGCCAGCAGCGCCCGCGCGGCGCTACCGCGGGCGGGATCGTCCTTGTACTGCTGCGCCGCGAGCCGCACGTACCACTCCGCCGCGTCGTTGCTGATGAGCGGGTCGTACGAGAGCTGGGTTGCGAGGTCGACGGCGATCCCTTTGATCGCAAGGTTCTGCGGGTCGTCCCGGCGGCGCAGCTCGTATCCGCGGCCGGCGTCCAGGACGGCCGAGAAATAGTCGAGCTGGTCGGCCAGGTGCCACCCGGCGGCGGCGCCCTTGTCGTACGCTGCCTTCATCTGCCGGTAGAGCTGTGCGGGATCGATGTCGAGCGCCGCGCGCGCGGGCGCGAACGGCAGCAGGATCGTCAGCGCCGCCGCCGCCGCGACGAGCCTAGTGAGCCGCAATGGTGCTGTCGTCGAGGACGGCATCGAGCGAGTTCGAGAGCAGCGCGTTCTTGATCTCGCGCGCGATGCGACGCCCGGTCGACATCGGCTCGCTGTAGTTCAGGTACGAGTACGGTGAGCCGTCGATGAACAGGTTCGTACCCGCCACGATTCGGGCCGAGATCTCCATGATGTAGAACTGCGTGTCCGGCGTGATGATCGTCTCGATGCAGAACGCCCCGAAGAGCCCCTTCGGCCCGCAGATCTCCTGGCTGACGCGCACGACGTCCTCGCCCATTCGGTACGCCTCCGCCAGCATCGACTCGCGCAGGCTGATCGGCTGGTTACCAACGACGACATACGAGGGGTCGAGGTCCATCACCGCTTGCGCTTGCGAGGGGATGCGGCCGAGCGAGTCGACGTTGGTCTCGTAGCGCCGGTCCATCGACATGATCTCGAGCTTGCCGCTC
>DASWSC010000150.1:0-5079 GCA_036402855.1 Candidatus Elarobacter sp.
TTCGCCGCGGCGCTCATGCGCGCGGACGTCTCCGTGACCGTCTCGGCGAGCGGAAAGCCGACCCGCGGCATCGCCGCCCCCGAGCTCGCCGGCGAAGTCTCGGCGCTGCTGACGAACGCGCGGTAGGGACGCTGCGATGGCCGGGAGCGACACGCTCGCCGCATCGGATCTTGCGACGCTGCTACGGGTGGTGCGCGATGCCGCGTTGCGGGCGGGCGACGCGATCCTCGCCGTCGCGAGCGAAGGTGCGGTCGAGGCGTCGAGCAAGTCCGACGACTCGCCGCTCACCCGCGCCGATCTCGCGGCCGACGCAGTCCTGCTCGACGCGTTGCGCCGTCTCGACCCCCGCGGCGTCGTCATCTCGGAAGAGACGCCGTGCGAGCCCGCCGAGCGCCCGCACCGGTTCTGGCTCGTCGATCCGCTCGACGGGACGCGCGAGTTCATCGCGGGGACCGGCGAGTACACCGTCAACGTCGCGCTGGTCGAAGACGGGGTTCCGGTGCTCGGCGTGGTGCACGCGCCGGCTCGGGCCGTCACCTACGAGGCGGTGCGCGGCGGAGGCGCGACGCGAACCGACGCGCGCGGGACGCGTCGCATCCACGCATCGGCCGGCGGTCCGCTGCGCGTGCTCACGACGCGCTCACATCCCAGCCCGGCGCGCGCGGCATTCCTGGCGGCGCTGCCGCCGCATCGCCTGGTCGAGTTCGGCAGCTCGCTGAAGCTGTGTCTGGTCGCCGACGGTTCGGCGCAGCTCTATCCGCGGCTCGGCCCGACATCGTGGTGGGACACCGCCGCCGGGCACGCGGTCGTCCTCGAGGCAGGCGGCTCGGTCACGACGCTCGACGGAGCGCCGCTGCGCTACGCGGGCTCCGGCCTGCTGAACCCGGGGTTCGTCTGCGCGTCGGTACCGCGCGACGTCTGGGCGCCCGCCGCACGCGCGGTGCGATGATCTCCGCCGGCGTGCTGCGCGTCGACGTCCTCGATCCCGAAGAGTACGCTCGCGAGGTCCTTCCGCATTCGCGCGCGCTGTGGGCCGGCGCGCGGAGCTTCGAGGAGTACGTCGGCGAGTTCACCGCCGCGGCCGCATCGAGCTGGGGACGGCGCCGTTTCCGCACGGTCGGGCTGCGCATCGACGGCGCGCTCGTCGCGTCGTGCAAGCGCTACGAGCGCGTGCTGCGGTGCGGTGCGCGCGCGTATCGCAGCGCGGGGATCGGCGCCGTGTTCACGCCGCCGGCGCTGCGCGGGCGCGGGTACGCGACGGCGCTGCTCGGCGCGTTCCTCGACGCGGAACGCGCGGCCGGGACGGATCTCGCCTACCTGTTCAGCGACATCCACCCGTCGTTCTACGAGCGGCTGGGGTTCGTCGCGTTCCCCTCACGCACGATCTCGCTGCGCGCGGATCGCATACCGGCGCAGCGCGTCGCCGTGAGCGCGCTCGGCGAGCGCGACGCGACCGCCGTCCGGCGCGTCTTCGACGCGCTCGACGCGCGCCGGCCGTTCGCGTTCGCGCGCACGCCGCTCGACTGGGAGTGGCAGCGCCTGCGCGATTCGTCGCGCGAGCACACCGGCGGCCTCGTGCGCCTCGGCGTGCGGCGCGGGCGCGCGCTGGCCGCGTACGTCACGGGCCGCCGCATCCCGAGCGCGGACGCGTTCGTGCTCGACGAGCTCGCGTTCGCGCGCGACGACGACCGCGTGCTGATCGCACCGCTGCTGCGCGCCGCCGCAGGCGACCTGCGCACGATCCGCGGGTGGCTTCCGCCCGCGGTGGCGCGCGAGGCGCTGCCGCGCGGCGCGGTGCGCGCGCGCCGCGACGCGATCGCGATGGCGGTCGCGTTGAGCGCGCCGTTCCGCGCCGCGCTGCGGTCGCACCAGGCGCAGACCGGCGTCGCCGCCGACCCCGTCTGGAGCACCGATCACATCTAGCCCAGGAAGCGTCGCAGTGCGGCGTGACGGCCGTGGCTCATCCTTCGACAGGCTCAGGATGACATTAGTGGAGGCTCAGGATGACAGCTTCGACAGGCTCAGGATGACATTAGCGGAGGCTCAGGATGACGGCTTCGACAGGCTCAGGATGACATTGGGGCGGGGTTGATGGTGATTTGGACGGTGTGGGGGCCGTTGTAGAGGTAGCCCTTGGGGTTCGGCGTGCCGCGCTCGGGTCCGGGGTTGCCGTCGGCGTCGAGCGGGCGGATGACGAGGCGGTGCGGTCCGGGGGTGAGCGTCAGGCGTAGCGACCAGCGACCCCATGCGTACGGTCCGTCATCGTAGCGCACGTCCGCGTGATGCGCGTCCGTGCGGTCGATGGGTGCGGCGTGGGCCGGCTGGATGTCGATGCGTACGTGCTGGGGGGGCGGCTCTCCGTAGGCGATCCCTTGCAGGAGGACGTCGGGGGCGAGGGTCGCGCCCGTTCGCGGTGAGGCGAGGATTGCGACCGGGGCGGCCGCTTCGATGATCTCCATCGCGCCGCTCGGACCGGGGACGCGATAGTCCTCGGTCATCCACCATCCTTCGTCGGGGCGCGGGGAGAGCGCAATGCGGCGCAGCCACTTCACGGCGTGATTCGCGGTCCAGCCCGCGACCAGGAGGCGCGCCGGGCCGCCGTGTTCCGGCGCGAGCGGTTCGCCGTTCATCGTGTCGGCGACGATCGTGGCATCATGGAGTGCGCGTGCGAGCGGGATGCTGCGCCGAAAGGGCGGCCGTCCGTCGGGCGGCGCGTCGTCGTACGCGTCGAGCACGACGTGCGCGTCCTCATCGCCGATCCCGGCGAGCGCGAGGACGTCGCGCAACCGCACGCCCTCCCAGCGGGCGGTTCCGATCGCGCCGAACGACCACGGAACGCCGGACGGGCGCGGGTCGAACGCGGTGCGCCCGTTGCCGGAGCAGGCCAGCGTGATCGTCGCTGCGACGCGCGGCAGCGCGCGCAGGCCGGCGAGCGTCACGTCGCGCGAACCGCGCGCTCCGGCGACGCTCAGGCGATACGCCGCCGCGTCGATCCGCGGCACCGCGCGCGCGTGGTTGCGCACGAAGAACGCGTCGTTCGGCGTCAGCGGCTCCAGCAGGTGCTCGAGCGGCGTCTCGAAGGCGACCTCCGAACGCCGCACCGTTCTCATCGGGCGCACCGGATCAAAGCAGGCGGAGCTCCCGCGCTTCCTCGTCGGTCAGCGAGGCGATGCGCGTTCCGAGCAGCCGGATCGGGACGCCGGCCATCCCGGCGCGCTGCCAGCACCATACCGCCGCGTCGTGGATCGCCTCGGCGTCGTTCGTCGCGACCGCCAGCGAGGTCTGACGGCCGGTGATCGTGTGGTCGGCCTTCTTGATCTTCACCCCGACGGTCGCCCCGCGGAGCTGCTCTTTCTGCAGATCGCGCGCCAGCTCGTCGGCCTGCGTGCGCAGCAGCGCGAGGATGCGCGACTCGTCGCGCTCGTCCCACTCGAACGTCTCCTCGGTCGAGATCGATTTGCGTTCGCGCGACGGATCGACCTCACGTTCGTCGATCCCGCGCGCCAGATCGCGGTAGGACGTCCCGGCCCGGCCGAACAGCTCGTAGAGCCGCGCGTCGTCGAGCACCGCGACGTCGCCGATGGTGCGGATCCCGGCGCGTTCGAGCCGCGGCTGCGTTTTCGGACCGATCCCCCACAGCCGCCCGACCGGCATCGGCGCGAGATACTCGGCCTCCGCGCCGGCGGGCACCACGGAGAGACCGTCGGGCTTCTTCGCGTCGCTCGCGATCTTGGCGACCATCTTCACCGACGCGACGCCGGCGCTGACGGTGAGCCCGACCTCCGCCCGAACGCGTTCGCGCACGCGTTCGGCGAACGCGACGGCGAGGTTGAGATCGGCGGTCGGGAGATCGACGAACGCTTCATCGAGCGAGAGCCCTTCGACCGCGCGCGCGCCGTCGCCGAAGATCGCGAAGACCCGGCGCGACGTCTCGCGGTACGCCGTGAAGTCGGGCGGGACGACGGCGAGCTGTGGGCAGAGCTCGAGCGCGCGGTAGAGCGGCATCGCGGAGCGGACGCCGAACGGCCGCGCCTCGTACGACGCGGTCAGCACGACCGCGCGCCGCGAGCGACCGGAGACCGCGAGCGGAACGCCGCGCAGCGACGGATCGTCGCGCTGCGCGACCGACGCATAGAACGCGTCGAGGTCGAAGTGGAGGATCACCGCTGGGGCGGGCTCTTCTCCGTCTCCGCCTCGACGATCGCGTCGATCTGGTCGGCGTCGTGTTCCGCGATCGAGATCGCGAGCTTCCCTTCCGGCGTCGCCCGGACGACTTCGGCGGCGATCTCGCGCTCGCGGCCGTCGATCCCCGTCACGGCGACGCGCAGGCGCGTCCCTTCCGGCTGCGCCTGCGCCACGAGGAGCATCCCGCGCCGCGAGATGTTCTCCGTGGTGCCGTGCCGGGCGGTCCCGTCGGCGGCGCGGTAGACGACGGGCAGGCGGATCGCGATTCGTTTCGCCTGGCGGCGTTCGGGGGTCTCGCTCACGAAAGTTCCTCCGCCGCTAGCATACCCCGGATCGAACGCTCGCCCCGCCCTGCGCTCATGCGGCAACGCCCTCCAGGACCGCGCGCAGCGTCGCGATGTTGCGCAGATCGTCGGCTTCCTCACCCGGCGTCTCGAGGATGCCGAGCTTGCCTTGGACGCCGGGGTGCGCGAGGATCGCGCGGAACCCGGCGATCCCGATCCGGCCTTCCCCGATGTGCCAGTGCCGGTCGCGGTGCCCGCCGAGCTCGATCTCGGTGTCGTTGAAGTGGAACATCACGACACGGTCGAGCCCGAGCTCGCGGTCGACGAGCGCGAAGAACCGCTCGACGGCGTCGGGCGTATCGATCGCGTAGCCCGCCGCCCAGGTGTGCGCGGTATCGAGGCAGACGCGCAGGTTCGGGTGACCGATCGCGCGGACCAGCGCGCCGAGCTCTTCGATCGTCCCGCCGCAGAGCTGACCCGCGCCGGCGCTGTTCTCCATCACGAGCGCGACGTTCGGATCGATCCCGTCGAGCGCGTCCTCGAGCGCCGCGATCACCGAGGCGAAGCCGTCGTTGCGATCGCGCTTGCCGTACGAGCCGAGATGCGTGTT
>DASWSC010000151.1:0-32846 GCA_036402855.1 Candidatus Elarobacter sp.
AGCGGTAGCGACCGAAGCGCAGGAAGCGCGCAGGGAGCGTCCCCCGCACGGTAGTATGGCGCCCCCGCCGCGCCCCCAGCGTAGCGCCCCCGCCGCGCCACACTCGACAGGACGGAGCCTACGAGGCCGGCGGCCCTTGGAGGCTTTCGCCGAGGATTCGCTGGGCCGCGTGGAGGGTTGCGAAGCGTTCCGCTGCTCGGGCGTAGATCTGCTCGGTGATCGCTTCGATGATGTCGGGGTCGAGTTGCGGCGCGTGCTGCGCGATGACGACGGGGATGGCGTCGCGGATCGAGCGCAGGGCGTCTTCGGTGGTTTCGGTGAGCTGGGCGGCGAGGTCGTCGAGGGCTTTGGAGAGGCGCCCGGCGAGGCCGCGGCTGATCTCCTGCGTCGACTTCGCGAAGACGTCGGGGAGCCCGTCGATCTGGCGCTGGAGCTGCTCGAGGGCGGCGCGCGAGACGAGGACCATCTCTTCGTTCGGTTCCACGCTTCATGCGTTCCCGAGAAGTGCGGTCATCTCGTTCTGGATCGTGCCGTTCGTCGCCAAAATCGAGCCGGCCGCGATGTCGAGCGCCCCGCCCTCGATCGCGCGGGCGGCGCCGCCGGCCTCTTCGATCATGAGCGACCCGGCCGCGACATCCCACGCGCTGAGGTCCCACTCCCAGAACCCGTCGTAGACGCCCGCCGCAACGAAGGCGAGATCGAGCGCGGCGCTGCCGTCCCGCCGCACCGCCTGCGCGCGGTCGGAGATGTGCGCGAAGTACTTCGCATTGCGGGAGTAGCGCGCCGGATTGAAGCCGGTGCAGACCATCGCGTCCTCGACGCGCGCGATCGCGGAGACGTGCATCGGTGCGCCGTTGCGGGTGGCGCCGCCGCCCCGGCGGGCCGCGAAGAGCTCGCCGAGGACCGGCGCGTAGATCGCGCCGGCTTCGACGACGCCGCCGCGCTCGTACGCGATCGAGACTCAGAAGAGCGGATAGCGGTGCGCGTAGTTCGTCGTCCCGTCGAGCGGATCGACGACGAAGCGCTCGTCGCCCGGTCCCGCGTGCATCCCCGACTCCTCGCCGAGGATCGACGCCGAAGGAAACGCATCGCGGATGCGGCTGACGATCAGCGCCTCGCTCGCGCGGTCGGCGTCGGTGACGAGATCGTGCGGGCGCTTCTGCGCGATCGCTCGCGGTGCGTCGAGCCGCTCGCGCAAGAGCGCGCCGGCATCCTGCGCGAGCGCGGTGATGAACGCGAGCGGGTCCAATCAGCTCCTCCTCGGAAAGGCGCGGGGATGAGAGAGCTCCCTTCCGGGCGCCGCGACCGCGTCCTCGCGGCGATCGAGATTCCGGCGCTCGGAATCTGGCTCGGCGCGCTGGCCGGTTTCGCGTTCGCCGTCGCGCCGCTCGCGTTCCGGATCGTCGCTCCGCTCGACGTGTCGCGCTTCGCCGCGCTGACCTCGCAGATCATCGGCGTGCTGACCGTGTGGGGATACGTCCTGGGCGGCGTCGCGCTGGTCGTCGCGCTCTTCCGCTCGGCCGGCGCGGCCGACCGGACGTGGGACTTCGCACGAGCCGGGCTCGTCGTGATCGCCCTCGCGCTCGCGACGTACCAGCAGCGCGCGATCGTCCCCGCGATGGCGGCGACCAGCGACGTGCGCAGCGCGGAGTATCGCGCGCTGCACGACCGCTCGACGCGCGTCTACGGCGGCGTCGTGCTGGCCGTGCTGGGCGCGCTGATCATCGCGGCCGCGCGCCGCCCCGACTGAGCGCTACGGCAGCGTGACGTACAGGTTGTACTGAACGGTCGCGGTGTACGTCCCGGCGGGCTTTGTGTTCGGGACGACGAGCGTCAGGTCGACGCAATGCTGCTGCGACTGGTTCTTCGCGCCGCTCCAGGTCGTCTCGCCCGGCGGGCCGGAGTTGTTGTACGCCTTGAAGACGCTGGAGAAGTCCGGCACCGCCCACGACAGGTAGCTGACCGTCGAGTAGTTCTCGATCGGGAACGTTCCGCTGTTCGAGCCGCCGGTCTTGGTCGTGTTGTAGCCCCAGTCGGAGAGCGTGTACGTGTTGGTGTAGAACGTGAAGACCTCGAACACGCACGGATAGACCGTCGTTCCGTACCCGGCGTTCACGGTCGGCGTGTGCGGGAGGATCCGGAGATACGCTGCGTTCGGGTCGGGCTTCGCGACGAAACGCACGGGAACGGGCGTCGGCTGTGCCGTCGCCTGCGCGACCATCGCGCCGCCGCCCGGGGCGACGTCCCACGCCGCTCCGGAAGACGCGATCTGCACCGGGCCGCCGAACGGGTCCTCGAGCAGTCGCGCGATCTCGAGCGGCACGGGCAGCGGCGCCGAGGCGGGCGGCGCAGGGGCCGGGTGCGCGAAGCCGACCGGGACCGGACTCGGCGTGACGATCACCGTCACGACCATCTCCTTGTACGCCTTCTGCGCTTGGAGCGCGTCGGCTTGCGAGACGACGGTCAGGACGGTCAGCGCCGCGAAGGCGAGCAGCGCGAAGAGATTACGGCGTCTCAATTTCCGATCACCGTGTAGACGATGTAGACGTTGAACTGGCTGGTCGGCACGGCGCCGGAGAGGCGTAACTGGTAGTCGTAGCCTTGCACGAGATTGCCGGCGGTATGGCTCGACCACACCACCGACATCGGGGACGGCACGCCGCCGACGCCGGAGTAGTCGATGCCGCCGGCGCCGCCTCCGATCGCGCTGCCGTTGGTCTTGTTGAACGAGCTGGCCGGGCTGAACGGTGTGTTGCTCACGTTCGACTGCAGCCAGTACAGCGTCTGGAAGATCGGGAGCGTCGGCGGAGCCGGCACGGGAGCGCTGCCGTTGAAGTCGGTCGCACCTTCACCGTAGACGACGAAGCCCGCGCTGTCGTTCGTCTGCACGCTGATCTGCGCGGCGTACTTGTAGAGGTACTGGAAGCCGACGATGACGTTGCCGAAGTCGACGGTTCCGCCGTTGAGCACCGCACCCGGCCCGGGCGCGGGCGTCGCACCGCTCCCCATACCGCCCGTCGGGCCGAAGCCGCTGGCGTAGTTGGGGATGACCTGCGCCTTGACGGTCGGCAGAATCTTGTAGTTGAGCTGCGCCGAGCCGGTGAACGCCGCCCGCGCCGGGGGCGGCGCGAAGATCAGGACGGCGGCCAGGCCGGCGAGCGCGACGGCGAACGCGCGAATCGTCTTCGTCATCGTCAGTTCGCCACCAGCGTGTACGTGAGGGTCACCGTCGTGGTCGTGTTGTTGTTGACCGAGAGCGGGTTGACCGTCACGCGGTAGTTCATGATGTTGTCGATCGGCCGCTTCTGCACGGCGCCGTTGAAGCTCGAGAGCGTCAGCGTTCCGGCGGTCGGCACGAGCGTCGGCGCGACCACCGTCTTCGTGTACGTCCCCGCGCCCGGCGCCGAGGACGCCGGCCCGTCGATCCACGTCGACAACTGACCGCTCGAGGTCCCGGGATTCACGTCGGCCGAGACCGAGAGGCTCCAGCCGGCGCTGTTGTCGCTGTAGACCGAAGCCGCGAGCCCGTCGTTGACGGAGACCGTCCCGGTGATGCTGTTCAGGTTGATCAGCGGCAGCGCGCCGGCGCTCGAGAACGTGCACCCCACGCACCCGGCGAGCGTCGGGTTCGACTGCCCGTTGAGTGCCGGAGCATACGCCGACGGGTACGGCCCGGTCGGAACCTGGATCACCAGCCGCGCGTCGGTCACGACGCGAACGGTGTTCGACAGGCTGTAGATCGGGAGCGTGTTCGGGTTGCCGGCGACGCGGGGATCGGGCGGCGTCGCGTTCCCGGTCGCCACGCTCGCGTCGAACCGGAAGGTCGAGCCGACGTCGTACGGCTCCTTCGCGTACATGAAGATGTCGAGGTTCTGACCGACCGCGATGTTGCAGCCGGAGAGCCGCAGCAGGCCAGAGGTCCCGGGCGCACCGTTGACCGCCTGCGTCAGCGAAAGGATCCCGTTACCGCTGCATTTCGCCCCGGCCGCGCCTGCACCGTAGACATGGATCGCGGCCGGATCGACGTTCCACGGGTTCGCGGTGTCGAAGAGCTGGCCCGACGTGTTCGCCCACGGGATCGCGAGGCTGACGTCGGTGATCACCGTCGACCCGTTGTTGTGCAGCTCGTAGACGAAGCCGTTGCCTTCGTTGTAGTCCGACCACGAACCGATGATCGGCTGGCTTCCGAACGGGACGTTCTGGATCGGCGCGACCGGCGGGTACGCCGGCGCGGCGGTGTAGCCGCCGGAATAGGTGAAGCTCGTCTGGGCGGTGGTGTTCGCGACGACCATGTTCGGGATCTGCGAGCCCTGCGCGTTGACGACGCCGCCCCCGTTCGCGCCGACGACGGTCCAGTTTATCGGATACGTTCCCACCGCGGGGGCCGCGGCGTAGTTGAAGTTCACCGTCAGCGTCCCGCCCGGCGGCAGTGCCGACGTATCCGTGTTTCCGGCGCACGGCGTCGACGTCTGCGTCGCCTGGTTCGGCGCGGTTCCGACGTTGCAGAGCGTCACCAGCCATTGACCGGCCGTTCCGGTCGCCGTCGCGTGCCAGGTCGCGCCGTTGGAGGCGGTGACCGACGTGACGGTCGGGTAGTTGGCGCCGCCCGCGGGAGGGACCGTGATCATGAGCTGGCTGACGTAGTCGGGGTTCGGGTCGAGACCGGTCGAGGTGTTCAGGAACGAGAACGACCAGTTCTGGTTCGCGAGCGCCGGCACGACGACCGGCGAGATCGTGGGGGACATGAGCTGCGGGTCGAGCGAGAAGACGGCGAGCTCGGTCGAGTCGATGTTCTGCGTCCCGGCGACGGCGTTGGTCAGCGCGTTCGTCGGGGCCATCGCGAACTGCGGCGACGAGCCGAGGGCGCGGTAGTCGATGCGGTTCGCCGTGGCGGAGATCTGCTGGAACGGGAACGCCGAGAGCATGATCGGCTGCTGGATCACGAACGTGGCGCTCTTGCCGGTCGCCAAGCCGGCGGCGGCGGTCGTCGCGACGATCGCGAACGAGTTCGGTCCGAGCGAGTTGGAGTTGGTGGCCCCGTGCGTACCGCTCTGGTTGTAGATGCGGTAGTTCGCGAGCTGGTTCACCGCGTTCACCGTCGCCGTCGAGAGCACCGGCGTCAGGACGTTCGGGTCGACCGTCGCCGGCATGTCGAAGTCGATGTAGTAGATCGTCTTGCCGCTGTTGTTGGTGACGTTGATCGTGATCGGGTAGTAGCTGCTCAGCGCCGAGGGAGGCCAGGTGCCGTTCGCCGGAGCGGCGTGCGTCCCGGAGCGGTACATCGACTGGCTGTAGCGCGGGGTCCCGAGCTGCCCGGTCGTCTGGTATGCGCCGACCGAGAACGCGTACGTCGCCTGCGTGTTCGTTCCGATGATGCCGGCACTGAACACCGGCAGCCCGTCGCTCGCGGTGTTGGTCATCGTCGCGTTATAGTTGCTCGGCGCGATGCCGTGGAGCGGCGTGATCTGCGTCTGAAGGAGGCAGACCGTCGCGCACGCGCCCGTGTTCGAGGCGACCGTGAACGGCACCTGAATCGTCGCGTTCGCGGGCATCGACTGGTTGGCGACGTTCGGCACGAGATTGAGC
Source organism: Candidatus Elarobacter sp. (assembly GCA_036402855.1). Lineage (GTDB taxonomy): Bacteria > Vulcanimicrobiota > Vulcanimicrobiia > Vulcanimicrobiales > Vulcanimicrobiaceae > Vulcanimicrobium. The sequence goes on from DASWSC010000151.1 coordinate 5,587, forward strand.
TGCTGCGCGCTCACCCGTGTGATGTTCCACTGCTGGCCGAGCGAGTCGAAGGCGCACGCCTGCGCGGCCGGGACGCAGCCCGCCTGCGGCGCCTGGAGGTTCAGGGTCACCTTGTTCGCGCTGTCGCTGCGGATCGTGATCGCCTTGATCGCGTCGCCGTTCCAGTTGCCGTAGAACGTTCCGCCGCTGTTGCGCAGCGTCGCCGTCACCGGGGTCGCGACGTTCGCGGCGAGCGTGTTGACGTACGACCCGGCCGGGTTGGTCCACTGGAACGTCCCCGCGTACGAGACGACGGAGAACGACTTCGAGCCGACCACCGTCCCGGCGGTGACGTCGTAGAGCTGCGCCGTGTAGACGTTGGGGGCGAACGGGATCTGCGTCGCGCCGAACGAGGTGAAGTTGGTGGCGTTGATCGGGAAGTCGACGGCCCTGACGCCGCTCGACGTCCCGGCCGCCGTGAACTGCGTCGGAAGCGAGAAGAACTGGGGCGAGCCGAAGACGGGGTTCCCGTCGGTCGTGGTCGAGCTCAGCACGACGCCGTTCGCGTTGCTCACCGTGATCCGGTAGACGTGCCCGTTCACGAGGCCGCTCGTGATCGAGTAGTTCACGCCGCTCACCGACTGCTCGGCCGCCGCGCTGCCGGGAGTCCCGAGCAGCCCGTCCGACGCGAAGGTGTCGTTGATGTTCGTGCCGTTCCCCAGCGCTTGGTTGTACGGGACGAGCGGCGCCCACGTGACGGAGGCCGGGTTCAGCGAGATCTGCTGCGTCGAGATCAGGTCGTTCGTCGTCGCGTCGTAGAGCTGCACCGTTTGCGTACCGATGCTGTTGGCGCCGTTCGCCGGCGTCGTGTACTGCCCGGTCAGCGTCTGGTTCGTCGGGATGATCCCCGTCGCGCCGATCCCGAAGCAGGTTCCGTTCGCCCAGTTCTGCGAACCGGTCGGGATCGCGCCGACACACGGCAAACCGTTCCCGGCCGTGTTGACGAAGCCGATCGCGTAGAAGTGCGCGGCGTTCAGCCCGCTGGCCGAGACGTAGACCGTGCTGCCCGAGCCGAAGTCGTTCGCCTTCGTGGTGAAGCCCGCGTCGGAGAACGTCGAGAAGTTGAGCGTACCGAGGACGACGGAGTAGGCGATGGCCTCGTACGCGCTCGTCGCGGAATTCTGCACGGCGATCGCCCAGACGCCCGAGTACGGCACGTCGGTCGGGCCGGCGCGCGTTCCGGTTCCGATGCTGGTGATCGGATCCGGTGAGGCGGCGAGCGGCGTCTGCAGCGTGAGCTGCGCGTACCAGGGCGTCTCCTGGCCGCCGACCATCTGCAGGCAGCGGCCCTGCGCGTCGGTGGTGAACGTCGCCCGATACGTTCCTGCTCCCGCGCTGTAGTCGCGCGACTGCACCTGGTACGCGGTCCCGTCCGGCGGAAAGACCAGGTAGCGGTACGTGGTGTTCGGAGTCATGTTCTGGCACAGCCAGTAGACCTGCGCACCATACGAGAGCGTCTGGTCGTCGAGGTACGGAACCGACGACGTTCCGGTGAGCACGATCGAGCCGCCGCTCGCGGAGCGCTTCCAGCGCACCTTGTGCTTGAGCAGGTCGGTGAGCTTCGGAATCTCCGGGCGCGGACCCGTGTACCTCACCAGGCGCGTCGAGCCCAGCTTCCGCGAGAGCGGCATCCGCGCCAGCGCGGAGAGCTCGCTGCCGCCGGCCCCCAGATCGCTCGAACGTCGCGCGCCTTGCGAGGCGCGCGACTGATCGCCGAACGGGAGCGGGGGCGCCGTCGGTCCGCCGGCCGCCGAATGAGGTCCGGAGATCCCGCGCTGGGTCGACTGCGTCGACTGCGCGAGAGCGACCAGACCGCCGGCGCCGAGGACGGCAGCGGCGACGATGGCGATAACCGCCAGCGTCCGCGTCAGGTGGTGCATCAAGTCTCCGGAATCCGTTCCGTTGCTACGCGCGTGCGCCTCAGCGCACGGTGATGTTCGCTTGGCCTGCGACCAGGTTCGGACCGCCGTAATCGACCAGGGCGACCACGGAGTACGAGCCGGGTGCGAGCTTCTTGCCGACCGCGTCGATCAGCCGTTTGCCGGAGCGCTCGACGAGCATCCCCTGCGGAAACGGCACGCGATCCACGACGCTGCCGCCTTGCTTGATCTCGACGCGGCCGCTCAGGTAGACGTGGGCGTTTCCGGTGTTGTGGAAGTCGACGAGGTAGTGCTGGCCGTCGCCGAGCGACTGGGCCTTCACGTCGTCGATCTCGCCGCCGATGTGCGTCGTGTCCGGGATCATCACGTAGATCTTGGACGCGATGCGCTCGACCACCGAAAGGCCGCCGCCTTTCCGGGTTGGCCGGGTCGTGAAGAAAACGAGGTTGCTGTACTCGCCGGCCGCGCTCGACGGGACGTCGACCGAGAACCGGACTTGCGTGAACGATCCCGGCTCGAGGTCGAACTCGCGCGGGTTGATCGAGATCGTCTTCGAGAGCGAGTACTGGGACTTGCCCGGCGGCGCGAACGCATAGTTCCCCGTCGGTCCGACCGAGTAGTCGGAGAGCGAGGCGACGATGTGCACCGCCGCGTTGCTCGTGTTCCGGACCGTAATCGGGAACGTCTCCTGCTTGCCGGGCTGCGTCTGCAGCTCGTACTTCGCCGGGGAGACGTCGACCGAGATGTCGGCCGACGACGGAGCGGTGAACGCGAGTCCGAGGACTCCGATCGTCCCGAGGATTCGAACCAGACGCATACGCATCACGTTCTTAGTCTCGGCCGCTCCGCTTGTCGACTTCACTCGGTCGCTCGGCGGGGCGAGCGTCTAGCGAGGGACGACGGCGAACGTGATGATCGACGTCGCCGCGCCCGAAGCCGCGCTGCCGTTCACGTTCATCTGGACGTCCTGTCCGATGTACTTGAACGTCGTGCCGCTGAGCCCGGTGCTGCCGGCGTAGATCGCGGCGGGTCCCGCGCTGTACGTGGTCGCCGTCGGGGTCGCGGTGACGTTCGTGGTCACGCCGGCCGGGGCGCCCGAGCCGCCGAAGCCCGTCCCCGCGGTCGCGGCGCCGAGCGCCGTCAGCGGAGCACCGCCCGCGATACCGTTGACGGTCGGGCAGGTGGCGCCGTTGTAGGACGCCGGGTTGCCGGACGCGCCGGAAGCCGGCGGAAGCGCGTTGAGCGTGTTCGCCGCACCGAGCTTGAAGACGCAGACGGCCGTCCCGGTCGGGGCGACGTCAAGGTACTCGTAGACATCGATGCCGAGCGAGTCGTTCGACTGCACGCCGACCGAGATCGCGTTCTGGTAGTAGCAGCCGGTGTACCCGGCGCCCGGGGGCGTGATGCCGCCGAAGGTCAGCGTCGCGTTCGCACCCTCAGCGACCGCGGCGGAGCAGTTGCCGGCAGCCGACGGCAGGATCGAGCCAGCCGTGGCGTTCTTGATCGAGCCGGTCGTCGGGTCGTAGTTGACCGCGATCGAGACGGCGGCCGTCGCATTGACGGTGTACTTGAGCTGAGCAGATCCATAGACCGGCGTACCGGCGGCGAAGGCGGGCGCAGCCGACGCGGTGATCCCCAGCATGACGAGAGCAGCGACTGCTCTTTTCACGTTCGAATCCTTTCGAGGTGGGACGCAGAGCGAAAGGGCGGGTGTCGCCCCCTCCCTTGGTTGTTCGGACCGAGGTCCCAGGACTTTAAGCCCAGCACCGCGCCTTGGCCCCGGCTTAACGCAGACTTAGCGGGTAGGTCTGCCCTCGCTTGGTCACGAGGTTCGCGGAATAGGGGAGCCCGTGGCGCCAGACGCGCATGTCGAAGCCGAAGACGTGCCCGTTCGCCTTGGGGAGCAAGACTTTATAGCCGTCCTCGAAGACCAGCGCGTCGCCTTCCTCGATCGCGGCGAGCGCCTTGATGGTCACGCGCACGGTGTGGCCCGGTTCGGGGGTGCGCGGGCTCAGCCGGATCGTGAAGAGCGGGAGGCGTGGGTCGACTGGGACGAGCGACGAGCCGTCGGTGACGTCCTTCCGGTGCGCGGTGACGCTGAGCGCGTAGTCGCCCTTCGCCAGCGCCGGGACGAGCACCGAGCCGGTCCACTGGCCGGCGCGCGCGTCGTAGCGCAGCGGGAAGCCGCCGAACACGTCGCTCTCGACGGAGAGGTCCTTGACGTCCTTCGCGGAGGTGCGCGCGACGATCCGCAGCATCGCCCCCGGCGGCACGACGGCCGGATCGGTCGCGACCTGGATCCCCTGCCGGTGGCCGTCGTTGAACGTGTAGACCACCTGCTTCGCGCCGGCGCCCAGCTTGAAGAGCAGCCCGGTCACCGAGGCGCCGCCTTCGACGGCGATCTGCGCCTCCGGGCCGGAGAGGACCGAGAGGCCGTCGGGGATCGTGTCCGGGTCGACGCTCAGCGAGTACGCACCCGGGGGCATGTTGTCGAGGATGAACGAGCCGTCGTCGTCGGTGATCACGGCGTGCTCGCCGGGCTGCGCTACGACGTAGACGTTCTTCAGCCCGATGAGCTGGCCGAACCCGCCGTCTCCGGGCGCGAGGACGTTCCCCGCGATCGAGCCGAGCGGCGTCGCGACGAACGTCAGGGGCGTCGAGGCGCCCGCGGTCACGGTGACGGTTCGCTTCTTGTCGCCGCCGGTGAACGCCACCGTGCTGGGGAGCGTCGACTCGACGATCTCGACGGTGTGCGCCCCCGGGCTGAGACGCCCGATCGAGAAGTGGCCGTCGGGGCTCGTCATCACGGCCTGAATCCCGTCGACGGCGATCCCGACGTTGCCGATGCCGCGCCGCTGGCCGCCCGCCCCGCTCGCGACGACCGTCCCGCTCACGCCGGCGAAGTTGCCGATCGCGAACGACAGGGTCGAGGTCTGGCCGCCGAGGACCTGAAGCGTCTGGTATTCGCGGTCGGCGATCAGACCCGGCTGGATCGTCGAGGGATCGACCCGGATCGTATGCGTCCCTTGCGGGACGAAGCGGAACTCGAACTCGCCGTTGGCGTCGGTGCGCTGGGTGATGCGGTTGTCGAGGATGACCAGCACGTTGTTGTAGCCGCGCACCGCCGGCGCGTTGTACGCGAACGGCGTCGCCGACGTCGAGTAGGTGACGACGCCGCGGATCACCGCCGGGATGTTCGGGTTCGAGCGGCCCGTCGTCGTGCGCGGCTGACCGAAGCCGAACGGGCCGACCAGCGAGGCTTGGATCCCGCTTCCGCTCCCGCCGCCGATCCCGGTCTGGCGGAAGACGTTGGCGCTGACCTGCAGCGCGACGACGTTCGAGAGGCGCCGCACCAGGCTGAGCGTCGTGTCGGTCAGCGTCGTCCCGATCCCGTTGTTCGACGACGTCTGCACGCTCTGCGTCACCTGCGCGTCGAGCTTCTTCCCGATCGAGCGGCGGTACGCGAACGATTGCGTCGTCGCATCGCCGGCGCTGTCGCCGCCGGCGAGCGAGCTGTGCGCGAACTGGTACGACCCCGTGCCGCCGAACAGCGCGCGGCTCACGCCGACCGCGAGCTGGCGCTGCTGCGCCGAGCCGCTCGACGCGGCGACCGAGCTGCCCTGAAGACTCTCCGAGAACGAGAACTTTCCGAGGCTCTCCGTCATCGTCAGCCCGCCGGTCCGCTCGAGCTGCGACAAGCCGTTCGCGTTGCTCCCGGAGAGCCCGAAGACGTACTGCAGGCCGACGCCGTTCCAGCTCCGCCCGCCGGAGAGGGTGGCGCGGTTCTGGTGCGTGACGCTGCCCTCGAGCTTGTCGTCGGTGTGTCCCAGGTTCAGGTCGACGTCGCCGAAGCGATCGGAGTGGCGGCGCACCGAGAGATCGCCGCTGAACCCGCCGTTCATCGTCCCGGTCAGCGTCTGGAAGCCCGCCGGATCGAAGCGCAGCCCCAGGCTGCTGTTCGTCGTCTTCCCGGCGAGGTCGGCGTGGAAGGCGGCCGCGAGCGTCGACCCGTCGGGGACCCCGGCGACGCCCGTGTGCGTCGAGACGGCGACCTCGGTGTCGGTCGAAAGCTTCGCACCGTAGCGGCGGTACGCGAAGTCCGTGATCGACTCGTGGCCGCGGCCTTGCTCGGAGGCTCCGTAGTACTCGGCCGCGGCGAGGAACCCGCCCAGCGCGTTCCAGCTCCGCCGCATCCCGAGGACGCGGTACGTCGTGCCGTCCGTCTGCTGCGCCGTCGAGACGAGGTACGAGGCGTCGCCGTTGCGGACCGGGACCGTCAGCCCGATCCCGCGGGCGAAGCCGCCGATCTGGAGCTGGCTGTCGCTGGGCCCGGTCACCTGGCCGTAGGTCAGCCCGTACTTCGGCGTGTTGTACGCAAGGATGAGGGAGCCGGCGGCGAGCGAGCCGGCGCCGTACCCGAATGCGCTCGAGACGGAGAACGAGGTTTGCTCGGTGCGGCGCTCGGCGACCATCGAGAGCGCGGTCGCGTAGTTGTCCTGCGCCTGGGCGATCCCGTTGCGGTTCGCGCGGTTCAGGGCCAGCTGATACGTCCCGTTGCCCTTGAGGACGATCGGGCCCTCACCCAAGAACCGGCGGCGGCGCGGCGGCAGCGTCGGGAGCGGCGAGACGGCCGGCGCGGGTGCTTCGACGGCGAGGCGCGGCGGGGCGAACGGCAGATGAAGCTGGACCGCGAGGAGCGGGGCCGCCCGGAGCGCCGTGTCCGACGCGAGGCAGACTGCCGAAGCGCTCAGGCACGCGGCGCCGGCGACCGCGATGACGCGGCGCAGACGAGGACGCACATCCGTACCATCGGCGGCGGCCGGGAGACCCGATAGCGGCCGCGTTCAGTTTCCGTCAAGACCCCGGAAAACCGCCCGCCGGTTAACGTCCCACGACGCCATGCCGATAGCGGTACTAAGGGGGGTTCGCCCCTTGCCCAGGGACGGGCTGCTTCCATGGAGGGAAGACCGCACCACCAGCATGGACGTTCGAGGTCTTGCGGACCTCGCGCTTAGCGCGGGGTTGCGCACGCAACGCGCGCTGGCCGACGATACCCGTCGGCTGGCTTCGGGTTTGCGCATCACGACGGCGGCTGACGATCCGAGCGGGCTCGCGATCGCGGAGAGCCTTGCCTCGAAGGTCGCCGGGATCGACCAGGGCGTCCACGAGATCCAGAACGCGAACAACGCGGTCAACGTGGCCGAAGGCGCGATGAGCACGGTCTCCGACATCCTGCAGCGCATGCGCGGGCTCGTCGTCGAGGCGCGCAGCGATCTCGTCAGCAAGGCAGACCGGAGCGACATCCAGGCCGAGCTCGACCAGCTCCGCGCCGAGATCGACCGCATCGCGCAGAACACCTCGTTCAACGGTCGCGCGCTCCTCGACGGCAGCGCGTCGAGCCAGATCCCGCTCCCGACGCGCGGGATGCTCGTGCTCAATCCCGATGCCAGCGGCGGCGGTCAGATCATCGACACGTCGGTCGATCCGAGCGCGCCGTACATCGCGCCAGACGCGCCGCAGATGGCGCAGCTCGTCTCCGTCGACTCGTACGATCCGGCGACCAACAACGTCAACGTCACGATCACGCTGAACAGCCAAGACCCGACGTTCGGCCCGGAGCAAACGTACGCGCTGCAGGTTCCGAACGGCTCCAACACGCCGAACGGGTTCGGCCCTCCGTCGCTCGGCAATCCCACCTTCGTGCAGCAGTCGCAGGGCGGCAGCGGTCCGCAGGTCCTGGGCTTCAACGTCGGCACGCTCACCCAGGCCGACGTCGGCAAGACGGGACTGCTCGTGACCCTGCCGCCGCAGCAGAAGGCGAACGGCTCGGCCCTGCTCGTGAACAGCGGCGATGCGGAAGGGTCGGTCATCTCGGTCGACATCCAGGCCGTCAGCTCGATCAACCTCGGCGTGAACCAGGTGATCCTCGGGGACGACCTGCAGAACCAGGCCGCGGAGTACCGCATCGACTACGCGATCACGACGCTCGGCGGTTCGCGCGCGCAGCTCGGCGCGCAGGCCATCTCGCTGCAGGCAGCCGCGAGCGGCGGAAACACCTCGAGCCTGAACCTGCAGGCCTCGGAGAGCGCGATCCGCGACCTCAACATCGGCGCCGCGGTGACGTCCCTGACCCGCGACCAGATCCAGAACCGGTTCCAGACCCGGCTCGTCGCCGATGCCGACAAGCTGGCGCAGACCTTCGCGACGCTCGTCGCCGACGCGATCGTCCGCTAGCCCGAACGGAGAGTTTTTCACCGCAGGCGCAGCAGCCGCGACGGCATTCTGCCGAAGACTCCTCGAGAGCTCTGCTTGTAGGAGAACGCCGCATGCTTCACGGACGCGCCGCCGCGCTCGCGCTCGCCCTGGTCTTCGCCGCCGGATGCGCCGGTGCCGGGATCGACTCGACCGCACCGCCCACGAGCGCCGTCCCGCAGGGACTCGACGGGTCGTCCGCCGCCCGCTTCATCCTCGCGCACGCCGGGACCGCGAGCCGCTCGCCGCAGAGTTTCGGCCGGGACGGGAACGACGACGACGGCGACTGGGGGACGCTGCAGCTTCCGTTCGTGCAGTCGTGCGGGAACGGGACGTTGGCGACCGACTGCGCCGTGTGGGCGTGGACGAGCAGCCCGCGCGGACCGCGCGACGCCGCGCGCTCGGCGCAGTCGGTGACGCCGGCCGGAACGCCGCCGGTGCTGAACTTCTGCCGCGACGCATCGCTTGCGCCGTTCGGCTTCAGCTTCGCCGCGCCGGTCGTCAGCGCCGGGCCGAGCCCGTTCGCGCTCGCGTACACCGGGACGCACGCGCCGCCGATCGCCACGTTCGCCACGCGTCGCTGGAACGTCGACGTGCAAGGGACGTTCAGCAGCACCGCGACGATCGCGCCGAACGGCTCCGTCTCACCGCTGCTCGCCGACGGCGCGTCGCGCGGCTGGCTGGTCTTCTTCACCTGGTCGTGGCCGGCCGACATCCTGCTCGTGCCGTACGCGATCAACGAGATTCAGCTCCGGTCAGGGTCCTCGCCGCTCACCGTTCCGCGTAGCGGCTCGGCGGAGCTCGGCGCGTTCGACTGCCTCAACCGCGGCATCACGGCCCGCCGCTCGAACGCGAGCTTCGGCTTCGCGCCGAGCCTGCGCGGCGACACGCTCACCGCGGCGAACCCGCTTGCGGCGACCGTCTACGGCGGCTCGAACCCGAGCGGCTCGATCGCGCTCGGCGACGACCGCGGCGCGCGGACGACGGCCCAGGTCGTCGCGGGCCCCGCGCCGGGGCGCTAGCGCGAGGGCGCGGAGGCGACGGCGGAGTCGCGCTCGGGAGGCGGCGGGATCGCCGCGACGACGCTGTTCTGCAGCGGGTCGTAGTGCTCGCCGTTCGTCGCGTTGAGCACCGCGAACACGACGTAGGCGTGCGGCTTCCCCGGAGGCCGCCCGTCGATCCCCAGCCCTTGCCCGTCGTAGACGACGAGGTGGCGGGCGCCGTCGTCGCCGGCGGCGAGGGCGTAGCGCAGCCGCGGGCGCAGCGGTGCGGCGGCGCGGGCGACGGCGGCGTCGAGCTCGCGGCGCTGAGCGGCGTCGAGCGGGATCGCGCCGGGCCGGCCGGCCTTCGCGGCGGGCGCGTTCGGCGGTCCGGGCGGCGCGGCCGCAGGCTGCGCCGGCCGCGCGACGGCGGCGCTTGCGGGGGCGCTGACGGGCGAGCGCGATCCGCACCCGGCGAGGAGCAGCGCGGCCAGGCCCGCGGCGGTCAAGGGTATGAGGGAGCGCACAGCGCGCGAGTTCGAGGTCGGCACCGTACTCAGTGATCGGCGGCCTTGACGCCCGAGCGTACACTGAAAAGTGGATTCCTCGTTAGGTGAGGCGTCCACACGCAGATACGCCGCTGCCCGGAAAGGTCGAGAGACCCCGACGTGGTTGACCAGGCTCCGCCGAATCAAGGCGGCGCTCAACGCGGCTCCTTCGTCAGGATGACAAAAGGTGAGGGCGTGTGGTGCTGAAGCTCGACGTTGAGGACGAACCTCCGCACGCGGGTGCCGGGGGTCGCCAGCGCGCCGAGCGGCCGGACGGGGAGGATGTTCCCGGACCGGCCTGTTCTTTTGAAAGGGGGTGACCGGCGATGGCGACCACAGCATTCCACGAGGGCTTCGTCTCCGAGCTCGTCGGCCGCCCCGCCGTGGTCGAGCGCGACGGCGTCCGCGAGACGGTCGGCAAGATCGCCGACTTCGTCGTCGAGCACCCGGAGGACACGTTTCCGCGGATCGACGCGGTGATCGTCAAGACGCGCTACGGGGAGCTGGCCGCGCCGCTCTCCGAGGTTGCGTCGCTCGACACCGCCGGCGTGGTGTTGACCGCGCCGCCGAAGATCGTTCGGCCGCCCGACGACGAGGCGCTCTATCTGGTCGAGGACCTCTTCGACAAGCAGATCGTCGACATCGACGGGCGCAAGGTCGTCCGGATCAACGACATCGAGGTCGCGCGCACCGCCGGCGCGCTGCGCGTGGTCGCAGCGGACATCGGCGTCGGCGGTTTGCTGCGCCGGCTCGGCGCTGCGCGCCTGATCCCGGGGCTGGTCGACAAGGTGCCGCGCTCGCTGATCGCCTGGGACAACGTCGCGCCGCTGCACGACCTGAACCCGACCCAGATCCGGCTTTCCGTCAGCGAGCACCGCCTCTCGCGCCTCCATCCCTCGGAGCTGGCCGACATCATCAGCGAGCTCTCGGCGCAGGACGCCGCGCGCGTCGTCGGCTCGCTCGACGACGAGCGCGCGGCCGATGCCCTCGAGCACCTCGACTCCGAGGTGCAGCGCTCGATCATCGACGATCTCGGCACCGAGCGCGCCGCCGACATCATCGAGGAGATGGACTCCGACGACGCCGCCGATCTGCTCGGCGACCTGCCGGAGCAGCAGCAGGAAGAGCTGTACCGCGAGATGGACGCGGAGACCGCCGAAGATCTGCGCGAGCTGGTCGCCTACGACGAGGACACCGCCGGCGGGCTGATGACCACCGACTACTTCTGGATCTATCCGCACCGCACGGTGACGGCGACGATCGCGAAGATCCGGCAGATCGCGCCCGAGACCGAGTTCATCTACTACCTGTACGTCACCGACCAGTCGGAGAAGCTGCTCGGCGTGCTGTCGCTGCGAACGCTGCTGCTCTCCGCGCCGGACGCGACGATCCACAGCATCATGGACGCCGACATCGTCTCGGTGCGCCCGGACGCGCCCGCCGAAGACGTCACGGCGACGATCGCGCGCTACGATCTGCTCGCCTGCCCGGTCACCGACGAGCAGGGGAAGATGCTCGGCGTCGTGACGGTCGACGACGCGATCGACGCGATCATCCCCGACCGGTTGAAGAGACAGCTTCCGCGCTTCACGAAGCGCGGGCAGCGACGACGCGCCGAAGCGGCGCGCTAGGGCGGTCCGATGTTGCGACGCAACTGGCGACTGCTGCTCGCCTTCTTCGCCGTGCTCGGTCCGGGCTTCGTCACCGCTTCGGCGGGCAACGACGTCGGCGGGATCGCGACGTACTCGGCCGCCGGCGCTCGCTTCGGCTACGCGACGCTGTGGACGCTGCTCGCGCTGACCGTCTCGCTGATCGTCGTCCAGGAGATGGCCGGGCGGATGGGCGCCGTGACGGGACAAGGCCTGGCCGGACTGATCCGCGAGAACTTCGGGCTGCGCACCACGTTCCTCGCGATGGCCGCGCTGTTCTTCGTCAACACCGGCATCACGGCGACGGAGTTCGCCGGGATCGGCGCCGCCTCCGAGATGTTCGGCCTGTCGCGCTACGCCGCGGTTCCGCTCTCGATGGCGATCGTCTTCGCGTTCGTCCTGCGGCTTCCGAACAAGATCGTCGAGCGCGTCTTCGTCGTGCTCTCGCTCATCTATCTCGCGTACGTGTGGTCGGCGGTCGCGGCGCACCCCGATTGGGGGCAGGTCGCGCGCGGCGCGTTCGTCCCGACGATCGAGCGCGATCCGGTGTTCCTGGTGACGATCGTCGGTCTGATCGGCACGACGATCTCACCCTACATGCAGTTCTTCTTGCAATCGGCGGTCGTCGACAAAGGCTCGCGCGCGCGCGACCTCGGCGCGATCCGCGCCGACATCGTCGTCGGCTCGGTTCTCGCGATCGTGCTCGCGGGCTTCATGGTGATCGCCAACGGCGCGACGATCTACCAGGCGGAGCTGCACGGCGGCCATCCTCCGCTCGACATCGGGACGGCGCAGGCGCAGGACTTCGCGCGCGCGCTGCAGCCGCTGGCCGGAAAGTTCGCCGCGACGCTCTTCGCGCTCGGGATCCTGAACGCCGGGATCTTCACCGCGACCGTGCTGCCGCTCTCGACCGCGTACATCGTCTGCGAGGCGTTCGGCCTCGAAGCCTCGCTCGACCGGCGCTTTCGCGAGGCGCCGGTGTTCTACGCGCTCTTCGCCGGCGCGATCGTGCTGGGCGCCGGCCTGGTGCTGCTCGTTCCGAAGGCCTCGCTGCTGAAGCTGATCTTCTACGCGCAGGTGGTGCAGGGCGTGCTGCTTCCGCTCGAGCTGGTCCTGATGCTGCGGATCGTCAACAGCCCGCGCGTGATGGGCCGCTACGTCAACACGCGCTTCGGAAACGCGGTGGGTTGGGCGACGGCCGTCGTCATCGGCGGCCTCGCCCTCGTCTACGTCTGGCAGCAGCTCACCGGCCGCGGCTGATCAGAGCGCGCCGTTCGGCGAACCGTTCCCCGCGCGAATGTCGGCGCCGTCGATGTCGTTCAGCGAATCCGCCTGCGCGTAGATCGGCGCCGCGGTGAGGAAGCTCTTCGAGTTCCCGCCGAGCGCGATCGCGGCCGCGACGATCGGCGCGGAGACGCTCGTCCCGCCGTACGTCCGCCAGCCGGGACCGGTCCCGAGGTAGCTGTCGTAGACGGCGAACCCGGGATTGGGATCGGCGAATGCGGCGATGTCGTTCGACATGCGGCCCGAGCAGACGGCGGCGGACTGCCAGGCGGGCTTCGCGACGTACTTGCTGCAGCCGCCGCCGGTGGCGCTCCAGAGCGACTCGGACCAGCCGCGCGCGCTGTCGTCGCGGGTCAGCGACGTCCCGCCGACCGCGATCACGTGCGACGAAGAGGCGGGCCATTGCGCGCCCGCGCCGGCGTCGCCTGCGCCGAAGACGAACGGGACGCCGATCGCGTACGCCGCGTCGCTTTCGGCCGCGTACTCGTTCAGGCTGTAGCTGTCGCTGACCACGGTCGCGCCGTGGGCGACCGCGGTCTTCGCGGCCGCGAGCAGCGCGGAGGGGGCATCCGACGACGCTTCGACGACGACGATCTTGCAATGCGGGCAGACGGCCGAGACGACGTCGACGTCCAGCGAGGACTCCTGACCCCAGCCTTGGTTTCCGCCGAGCAGCGCGCCGAGCAGCCCGCCGGAGCCGATCTTCTTGAAGCAGCCGTTCGCGGTCGTGCACGGCGGAAGGCCGAACGTCTTGCGGTAGACGGCGAGGTCGGCCTCGAGGTTCGGGTCGTCATACGCGACCGCGATCCCGACCGTTTCCCCGTACCCTGCCGTATCGGAAGGGAGCGCATAGGCGCTGCGCAGGTCTGCCGGGTGCAGCCCCGGCAGCGAGCCGGCCGCCGTCCCCGCCGGAAGACCCTGCGGTCCGGTGCCGGCCAGGATGTGGCACGTCACCCCGGCGGTGATACCGCAGGCGAGGTTCGTCACCACGTTGAGGAGGCCGCCGACCAGCCCGGGGTTCGGGCCGGGCGTCGGCGAGACGACCGGGATCGCTCGGAGCACCTGGGGCGCGCGCGAGGCGGCCTCGGGCGCGAGCGGTGCGTTCGGGATCGCGCCGCCGGATTGCGCGCATGCGGCGAGCGCCGCCGTCGCGGCGAGCGCGAAAAACCATCCGAGTCTGTTCATGCGATCCTTCCGTGTCTCGCTCGGGAGCATCCGCTCCCGCGCCGTCCGTGGCGCTGGTGAGGAACCGAGGCTAGTGTTTCGGGGCGGGCGTCCCCGACGGGACGGGGATGGCGCGCAGCGTGTGCTTCTTCTTCGCGGGCGGCGCGCTCGGGGAGGGTGACGGATCGGGCGCCGGCGAGTCGGCCGGGGCGGGAGCCGGCGTGCCGGACGGAACGGGGATCGCGCGGAGGGTTTCGGGCGCCCGCGACGCGTCGGGGATCGTCGTGCCGCCGACGTTCGCGCACGCGGTCAGCGCTGCGGTTGCGCAGAGCGCCAAGAACCAGCCGAGTCGTTTCATCCGAATTCCCCTCCGTGGTGATGCCGGAGAACGCCCGCTCCCCCGCTATCCATAGCGTCTCCCCAAGGCCTACCCGGCGCCAGGACCTTCGTCCCGGGTCTTAACGGAAGCCTTGCGTTACTCGCCGTCGACGACGGCGATCATCGCATCGACGATCTCCGGGTCGAACTGGGTCCCGCGGTTGCGCACCAGCTCCTCGAGCGCCCGCGAGGGCGGGAGGGGCAGACGGTACGGACGGCGCCCGATCATCGCGTTGAAGCAGTCGGCGACGGCGACGACCCGCGCCATCAGCGGGATCGCCGAAGCCGGCAGACCGTCGGGATAGCCGCGGCCGTCGAGCCGCTCGTGATGGCTGCGGACGGCCGGCGCGAACGGGCGCAGCGCCGGAGCTTTGCGGACGATCCCCTCACCGGCCGCCGCGTGCGCCCGCATGAGGCCCCACTCGCGCTCGTCGAGCGCGCGGGGCGCGTTGAGCACCTCGAGCGGCGTCACGACCTTGCCGATGTCGTGCAGCAGCCCGCAGCGGGCCGCGAACGTGACGTCGGCGGCGTCGAGGCCGAGCCGGCGCCCGAGCCGCGCGCACCAGCCGGCGACCGCGCGGGAGTGCTCGCTGGTGAGCGGATCGCGCCGCTCCAGGCGCAGGATCATCGCGTCGATGTGCGCGTCGACTTCGTCGAGCGGCTCGTCGTCGACCGTCGCGAGCGGGCGCCATGCTCCGTCGACGACCGCGCGCACGTCGCGCGCGAGCGCGGCGACCTCGCGATCGGGAAGCGTCACGTGCAGCGTCTCGCGGAGCGCGCGCGCCAGCGCCTCCGGCGCGTCGAGCAGGATCCCGCGCAGCGGCGCGAGGTCGCCGTACGAGCCGCAGATCTCGCGCAGCCAGCCGAGGAACTCCTCGCGGCCGCGGTCGGTCCCGGCGGCCGCCGCACGGCGCACGAACGCTTCGACGATCGCGCCGCACAGCACCGTTCCGTCGGCGCCGTCGAGCGTGCGCCGCAGTTCGCCCGCGACCGCCTGCTCGTGGCGCACCAGCGCCGGTCCGAGTGCGTACGACATCATGCGTCTCCCATCGGCAGCGCCGCGAGCAATTTCGCCATCCCGCCCATCTCGTGGCGCCGCAGCGCACCGAACGCCTCGAGCAGCGTCTCGGCGCCCGCGTCGCGGTCGTCCCGGCGGTGCCGCACGACGACGTCGACCGCGTGCTCGAGCGCACGCAGGCGCGCGGACGGCGGCGATTCAGGCGCGCGCCAATCGCCGCCGCACGACGCGGTGGCGAGCCGTGCGACGATCGCGGCGCGCGCTCCGTGCTGCGAGTGCGCCGTCTCGTCGCGCGCGAACGCTTCGTGGAAGCGCGCCAGCGCGCTCTGCGCCGCCTCGCGCATCCCCGCCGCCGCGGCGTACAGCGCGATCTCGGCCCAGCGCAGCGCTTCGCGCTCGGTCGAGCTCTGCTGCGGGCCGCTCGGAGCGAGGATCTCGTACGCGGTCGCGAAGTCGCCCTTCCACGCGGCGACGAGCGCGCGCGACGGCAGCAGCCCTTCGAGGGCGGCCGAAGCGCCGTAGTGCAGGTCGAACTCGCGCAGATCGCGTTCGAGCCGTTCGACGGCGGCGACGTCGCCCTGCTCGACGCGCAGCTCGTACGCGGCGACGATCGTGTACAGCAAGAAGTCGACGTTGCCGGAGCGGATCGCCGAATCG
This sequence comes from Candidatus Elarobacter sp., assembly GCA_036402855.1. GTDB lineage: Bacteria > Vulcanimicrobiota > Vulcanimicrobiia > Vulcanimicrobiales > Vulcanimicrobiaceae > Vulcanimicrobium. The sequence goes on from DASWSC010000151.1 coordinate 21,436, forward strand.
CCCAGCCGGCGCAGGTAGACCAGGCTCTCCGACGGGCCCGCGTCTTCGTACGCGACGTTGTAGAGCACGCTGTACGAGCCGACGGCCATCGTGTAGAGGTGCGCTTCTTCGGCGAGCGCGGCGCCGATCGTGGCGTACTCGCGCGCGCGCTCGCGCTCGCCGGCGTACAGCTCGACGTACGAAGCGCGGGTGAACAGGTGCGCGCGCGCGGCGACGTCGAGGTCGTCCGCGTGCAGCAGCGCGCGGCGCAGCGTCGCGCGCGCGTCGCCGGGACGGCGCACGACGAGGTACGCTTCGGCGAGGACGGAGAGGATCGCGCAGCGCTGCTCGATCGCGAGGCCCTCCTCGGCGGCGAACGGCTCGAGCAGCTCGACCGCGTCGCCGCGCCCGCGGCGCACGAGCTCGCGCGCGAGCCGGTACGTCGCCTCCGCGGTGACGTCGCGCGTCCCGGCGTGCGCGATCGCGTGCCGGAACCACGCCTCGCAGGTGTCGGTGCGGCCCAGCCGCGACTCGCGCGTGCCGCGCAGCAGATACAAGACGGCGTCGAGCGAGTCGTCGACCACGACGTCGAGCGCCGCTTCGACGGCGTCGACGTCGCCGCGGTCCTCGAGCCGCAGCCCGTGGACATGGAGCAGGCGCCGGACGCGGTTCTCGAGCCGCGCCTCGCGGGCGCGGTCGAGCGCCTCGCGGACGCGCCCGACCAGCTCGAGCGCGTCGACCGTGCGCAGCGCGACGCGCTCGAACGCCTCGGGATCGCTGCGCAGCATCCGCTCCGCCTGCGCGCGGAGCGCTTCGTCGTAGCGGTACGACGACTCGTCGGAACGGCCGATCAGATCGCCGAGGCGCGACTGCGCCGCGAGCAGCGGGTGCGCCGCCAGTCCGGCGGAGGCGAGCACCGCGTCGTCGAGGACGCGGAACAGGCACGTCTCGAGGACGTACGCGCGCTCGTGCGCGCCGAGCCCGCGGAACAGCGTCTCACCCGGCGGCTCGCCGCGCGGCGGCGTCTCGCCCGTGCGCAGCGAGTAGACGATCTCGAACGGCCGGCCGTGCGCGGTTTCGACGATGCGCGCGAGCGCGGCGTCGTCGCGCCGCACGCCGAGCCGGCGCGCCGCGTCGGCGGCCTGCTCCAGGCCCCAGCGCAGATCGTCGGCGCCGACCGGCATCGACATCAAGTCGTCGGCGAACCAGCGCGGGATCGGGAGATCGGTGTCGTCGGGCGCGGCGACGACGAGGTGCGCGGTCGCGGCGCAGCGTGCCAGCGTCTCGGCGAACTCGGCGAAGAGCGCCGTCTCGCCGTTCAGGCGGCCGGCCGAGTCGACGACGATCGTGACGTCCGTCTCGTCGAGGTAGCGCGCCAGCCAGCGCGCGAGCGAGACGGTGCGCTGGCCCCGCTCCGCGGCGCGCGCGTACGCGCTCGGGAACGCGAGCCGCGCGCCCGGCGCGACGGCGTGGAGCGCCTCGCAGATCAGGCGGACGGCGTCCCGGAAGGTGCCTTCACCCGCGGCCAGGTCGATCAGCAGCGCGGCGGGCCGCTGCGCGACGAACTCGCGCAGGAGGGTGCTCTTCCCGAAGCCGGCCGGTGCGACGACCAGCGCGATCGGCTTGCGGGCCGCCTCGGCGAGGCGGGCGACGGCGGGCGACGGAAGGACGAGCGAACCCGGACCGCGCGGGAAGCGCGGCTGTGTGGCCGTCGTCTGAAGCGCGCCGGCTGGCACGTCCGTGTGCAGCAACATCCTGTACCCTAGCCCGGGAGTACCCGTGCAGCGGCCGTACCCGCGGCACAGTCACCTGCGGCGCGGCTTTACCGAAGTTTGCCGAAGTCGCGCTGCGCCTTGTGGATCGCCTTCCAGCGGCGGCGCTCCGCGGCGAGGGCGACCGGGTCGTCCCGGCGGTCGAGGTACGCGAGCTCGGCCCGCAGGGCGCGCCAGCGCTCGCGGCGGCCCGGATCGATCTCCGCCCGCACCGCGCAGCCCGGCTCGCGATCGTGCGCGCAGTCTCGAAAGCGGCAGCGCGCGGCGGCCTCCGCGACGTCCGAGAACACCGCGTCCAAGCCTTCCTCGCCCGACCACGGCGCGAAGGCGCGCATCCCGGGGGTGTCGATCAGCCACGCGCCCGACGGCAGGGCGATCAGCTCGCGGCGCGTGGAAGTGTGCGTGCCGCGGCCGTCCGACGCCCGGACCGCGCCGGTGGCGAACCGCGCGTCGCCGAGCAGCCGGTTCGCCAGCGTCGACTTGCCGACGCCGGACGATCCGACGAGCGCCAGGGTCGTCCCCGGCACGAGATACGGCTGGAGCTGCTCGCAGCCGTCGCCGTACTCGGCGCTGAGCGCGATGACCGCCGCGGCCGCCGCGACGCCGTAGAGCTCGGCGACGAGCGCGGCCGGGTCCGCGGCGAGGTCGGACTTGTTGAGGACGACGACCGCGTCGGCACCGGCCGAGCGGACCGCGACCAGGTAGCGCTCGACGCGCGGCGGCGAGAAGTCCCGGCCGGGGGCGGTGACGACCAGGACGAGGTCCAGGTTCGCGGCGATCGGCTGCGGCGCGCCGCCCTGGTCGTGCCGCGCGCGCGCCAGGACGCCGCGCCGCGGCGCGAGCGCGACGACGCGCCCGCCTTCGACCGCGGCGTAGTCGCCGACGACGGGACGGTCGGGAGCGTTCGGGAGAACGCGGACGGTGAGCTCGCGCCCGTCGGGGGCGAGCGCGACGAGATCGGCACCGCGGTCGGCCGCGATGCGGTGGTCGAAGAGCAAGGTCGTGCCTTTCGTGCAGCGGTGAAGTACCGGACGAGAAGGGCGCGACGAGGGCGGGCGCGCGGCCCGCGGAGCTACCGCGCTACGAGGAGGCGGCGGGGGAAAGGGAGCTCGTCGCGCCGGTCGGCGCAAGGACGGACGTCGTCATACGGCTCTCCTTTCCTATCCAAATGGCGAACGCGGCGGGATGCCGCGCCGGCGTTGCCCTTCTCCGGGCCGCAGGAAGGCCCCCTTCACGCCGAAAGCTTTGGCCTACTGGTGCACGACGAGACTGTGGTTTCCGCCCGGCCGATCCGCCGCGACCGTTCCGAGACACTGCTCACGTTTGCGGAGGCGCTGGCGCGCGTCGCGGCGAGCGGCGGCGGCGCGCAAGCGCTCGCGGCGCACCTGGCCGCCTCGATCGACGCAGCCGTGCTGGTCGAAGACGCGCAATGGCGGCACCTCGCGGTCGCGGGGACCGGCGAGCGCGCGATCCCGCCCTCGGTGCGCGATCTCTTGCCGAAGGACGCGGAGGGCGACGAAGCCGTCGCGCTCACGGCGCCCGCCGACGCCAACGCGCGCGCCTACCCGGTCCGTGCCGGCGAGGCGCGCCTCGGTTGGATCTCGGTCTTTCCGACGGGGGCGCGCGCGGTCGAGGAGCGCGGCGGGATGATCCGGCTGACCGCGGCGCAGATCGCCGTCGAGCTGTCGCGCGAGTCGGGCGGCGGGCGCGGCCGGCGGCGCGGCTTCTGGGACCGGCTGCTGGCGCGCGCCTACGAGGACCCGCTCGAGGCGAAGGAAGACGCCGCGGCGCGCGGGATCGCGCTCGCGCCGGGCTACGTCGCCGTCTCGGTCGAGGCGGACGGCCTCGATGAGACGGTCGCGGCGCAGCGGAACGCCGAGATCCGGCGCGTCTGCCTCGATACGCTGGGGACACGGACCGGCGACGTCGTCGTCGTCGAGCGCGGCGGCGGCTTCTTCTTCCTCGTCCCGGCGCCGCTCGAAGTCGATGCGGAAAACGCGCGGACGGCGGCGACGCTGATCCCGCGCGGCGTGCAGCGCGCGGGCCTCGACGTGAAGGTCGTCGGCGGGGTCGGCCGCCACGCCGAGATGCTCCACGTCGCGCAGAGCGTCGACCAGGCGCGCGAAGCGATGATCATCGCGCGGCGGATGTTCGGCGGCGGCCGGGTGATGCCGTACGACGAGCTCGGCGTCTACCCGCTGCTGCACCGCACCGGCGCGACGCGCGAGGACTGGCGCGCCTTCGCGACGCGGGTCCTCGAACCGCTGCGCGCGTACGACGAAAAGCACCAGACCGAGCTGGTCAGAACGCTGCAACTCTTCTTCGACGTGGGACAGAACATCAAGGAAGCCGCCGGACGTCTCAACGTCCACCGCCACACCGTCTTCTACCGGCTGCGCCAGATCGGCGAGATCGGCCGCCTCGATCTCGACTCGCCGCACGACCAGCTCACGGTCCGCGCCGCGCTGGCCGTCGACGCGCTCGACACCTGATGCTGACGACGGTGAAAGACTCGGCGGCGGCGCGGCGTTCCGTGCTTGCGGCCGTGAAGGAGCGCGGCGTGCGCTGGGTGCGCTTGGCCTTCGTCGACGTGCTCGGGATTCAGAAGAGCGTGTCGATCCCGGCCGCCGAGCTCGAGGACGCGTTCAACGGCAAGGTGACGTTCGACGGCGGCTCGATCGACGGCTTCGTCCGGGGCGAAGAGATCGACATGGTGCTGCGGCCCGATCCGGCGACGTTCGTCGTACTGCCGTGGCTGGAGCACGACCACGTCGAGGCGCGCATCTTGTGCGACATCACGATGCCCGACGGAACCCCCTTCGAGGGCTGCTCGCGCACGACGCTGAAGCGTGTCCTCGAAGACGCGGGCGACGTGCTGCAGGCCGTGCAGGCGGCGCTCGAAATCGAGTTCTACCTGTACGAGGTCGCCGCCGACGGAACGCCGACGACGCGCACGACCGACGCCGGATCGTACTTCGACTTCTCGGCGAGCGATCGCGGCCAGGAAGCGCGCCTCGACGCGAGCGCCGCGCTCGAAGCGATGGGGATCCCGATCTCCAGCGCGCACCACGAGCACGGTGCGGGGCAGCACGAGCTCGATCTCGCGGCGTCCGGTGTGCTCACGATGGCCGACCGGCTGCTCACGGTACGCGGCGTGGTGCGGCGGATCGCCGGGCGCCACGGGCTCCACGCGACGTTCATGCCGAAACCGCTCGAAGAGACGGCCGGCAGCGGGCTGCACATCTACTTCGCGCTCGGCGAGACCGACGAGGCGACGCGGCTGCACGCGATCGCCGGTCTGCTCGAGCACGCGCCGGGCTTCACCGCGATCTGCAACCCGACGGTGAACTCGTACAAGCGTCTCGTCGCCGCGTGGGACGCGCCCGTCTATACCGTCTGGTCGCACCGCAGCGCGAACGCGCTGGTCCGCGTCCCGCCCGCGTTCGGCGACGAGCCGCCGCTGCTCGAAGTCCGCAGTCCCGACGCCTCGTGCAACCCGTACCTCGCGATGGCGGTGCTGGTCGAAGCGCTGGCCGACGGAATCCGCACGCGCAGCCTCCCCGGCGATCCGTTCACCGGCTCGACGTACGAGCTCGGGGAGCGCTTCCGCGCCGAGCACGGCATCCGGCAGCTCCCGAAATCGCTGCGCCAGGCGATCGCGGCGCTCGACGGAGATCCCGTGATCCGCGGCGCGCTCGGCGATCACATCTACCACGCCTTCCGCGACGCGAAGCTCGCCGAGTACGAGCGCTATCGCAAAGCCGTCCACCCCTGGGAGCGCGAAGCCTACCTCCGCACGTTCTAGGCGCCTGCCGGCCCGGTAAAGCTTCGGCAAATCGGGTCGTGGTTCACGAGGCTCGGGTCCGCTCGGGCAGGCTGGCGGCCGATCATTAGGGCGGTTAGCGAATCCATGGAGGGTACCTTGCGCGATTTCGAACCGGCCGCTTTGTGCGAGCTGCGCAGCCGCGCGTCGCTCGTCTTCACCGTCGTGCTGTGGCTGCACGTCCCGGTCGTCGCGGGGGTCGCGGCGGCGAACCACGGGGCCGTGTGGAGCGCGGCCGGGATCGCGGCGGTCCTGGCGATCATCGGAACGGCCGGCGCGCGGATCTCGCCCACCGGGCTCGGCGGACGGCTGACCGTCGCGTATGCGCTGGTCGGGATGCCGATGCTGCTGGTGCACGCCGGAAGCGGCGTGTGGCAGATCGACTATCACATGTACTTCTTCGCCGTCTTCGCGATGCTCGCCGCGTACGTGGACTGGCGGCCGATCGCGCTCGCGGCCGCGCTCACGGCCCTCCATCATCTCCTGCTCGACTTCACCTTCTCGACCGCGGTGTTTCCGCAGCAGAGCGGGCTCGAAGGCCTGCCCCGCGTCATCCTGCACGCGGTGATCGTCGTTGTCGAGTGCGGGATCCTATTCTGGATGACCGCGCGGGTCCGCGCGCTGTTTATCGCGGCCGAGCGGCAGAACGATCGCGCGAACGAGGCGCTCGCGGAGTCGCAGCGGCTGCGCGGCATGCTGAGCGCCGAATCGGATGCGAAGACCGCCGCGCTCGGCGACGCGCAGCGCGCGCTCGACGAAGCGCGCGGTGCCGCCGTCGCCGCCGCACGGGAGGAAGGTCTCCGAATCGAGAGCGAGCGCGAAACCTCGCTGCAGCGCGAAGCGATCGTGCGCGACGTCGTCGGACGGCTCGACGAGTCGGTTCGCGGCGTCGTCGAAGAAGTGCTCGGCGCCTCGCAGCGGATGCTCGACTCGGCGCGCGAAGCGGAGCGGCTCGCCGAGAACACGCGCGAAGAGGTCGACCGGGTCGCCGCGATCACCGCGGAGTCCGGCTCCCAGATCGGCGAAGTCGCCGTCGCGGCCGCGCAGCTTTCACGCGCGAGCGGCGACATTCTGGAACGGATGCAGCGCGCCGTCGGCGTCGCGCAGCGCGCGACGCGTGAATCGGCCCGCGGCGGCGATCTCGCGCGCTCGCTCTCCGACGCGGCGGAGCGGATCGACGCCGTGACGACGCTGATCGAGAACGTCGCCGACCAGACGCGGCTCCTCTCGCTGAACGCCGCGATCGAAGCGGCACGGGCCGGGGACAGCGGGCGCGGCTTCGCCGTCGTCGCCGAAGAGGTCCGCAAACTCGCCGAGGCGACGAGCGCGGCGACCGGTGAGATCGCCGACGTCGTCGCGTCGATGCGCCGCGCGTCGAAGGACGTCTCCGGAGCGCTCGGCGAGATCGGCGCGTCGGTCGGCGAGCTCACCTCGGCTGCGACCGACGTCGCGTCGGCGGTCGAGGAGCAGTCGAGTGCGACGCACATGATCGCCGAGACGGTCCGCACGGTCGCGGTCGGCACCGAGCAGATTCGCGGCGCGATCGAACGCGTCGCCGACGCGAGCATGCGGGTCGGCGCGACCGCCGCCCAGGTGCTGCTCGGCGCCGGTGCCGTCGTCTCGCACAACGAGACGCTGCGGGAGAACGTCGGCTCCGTCACCCGGGAGCTGCTCAGCGCCGACACGCAGGGCTTCGCGCTGCACGCATGATCGGGCGCCCGCTCCGGTTCGCCGCGGTGCTGACGGCGCTGCTCGTGCCGGCGCTTCACGCGCGCCCGGCGACGGCGGCCGCCCAGGCGGTGCCGTACGCCATCGGCGACCGCGTCGAGGCCGCGCGCCTGCTCACGCAGGATGCACGGCCGTTCCGTTTCGACGACGGAACGGGTCGGGCGATCGCGCTCTCCTTCGTCTACACCCGCTGCACCGACGCGGCGGGCTGCCCGGCGGTCAGCGCGCGGTTCGCTCGGCTGCAGAGCTCGATCGATCCGCAGCGCGTGCGCTTGGTGCTGCTCACGATCGCGCCGCGCGAAGACACGCCTGCCGTGCTGCGACGCTATGGCGCGGCCTACCGCGCCGACCCGGCCCGGTGGACGTTCGTGACCGGCGACGCGCGCGAGATCGCGTCGCTCGCCGCGCGCTTCGGCATCGCGCGCAGCGACGCGGATCCGGACGGCGCGCTCGACCACGCGGAGCGCCTGATCGTCCTCGACGGCACGGCGCGCATCGCCGACGCGATCCCCGGCGCGAACTGGGCCCCCGGTGATGCGCGCGCCGCGATCGATGCGGTCGCCGGCCTCGCGTACGACCCGCTGCGGCGCGCGGCCGTCCACCTCACGTGGTCGGTCGAGCACACGTGCGGTCTGTCCGTGACCGGCGCGGCGGCGTCGGTGCACCACGCGGCGATCGCCGCGGTGCTGCTGCTCCCGCCCGGCCCGCTGCTCGCGCTGCTGGGCCTCGAAGTCCGCCGCCGCCGGCGCTCCCGGCGCGCCGCTTAGGGCTTAGCGCTCGAGCTGCGCGCCGGTCACCGGCAAACCACCTCGAGCCGGTTGCCGTCCGGGTCTTCGAAGAACGCGGCGTAGTAGCTCTCGGTGTACTCCGGACACGGGCCGGGCGCCTCGAACGCCCGTGCTCCCGCCGCTTCGGCGACGGCCGCGATGCGGTCGACGTCCGCGCGCGTCTCCGCCCGGAACGCAAGGCAGGTCGCGGTAGGCCGGTGCTCGGGATCGGCGCTCACGACGATGACTTCGCGGACCTCGCGCTCTTCGAGGCGATAGTAGAGCTGCGCGCCGTCAGGCTGCGTCTTGCCGCGAAAGCCGTACTCGCGCAGGAACGCGTCGTAGAACTGCCTGCACCGCTCGACGTCCGCGACGCGCAGATCGACGTGATCGAAGACCGTCATGCGGCGCGCTTCTGCCGCGCCGCCGCGGTTCCTACGAGCGCTGGTTCGCGGCCGGCGGCGACGCGGCGGGACGAGCGTTGGTGCGGACGGAGTACTGCACGGTGAAGCTGCGCGGCGTCAGCGGGTTCGCGAAGGGGACGGCCACGCCGCCGCCGGCGAGCGGGAGCCGGTACGCGTACTGCGTCGTGAAGAAGATTCCGGAGTCGACGTTGGTGAGGTTCGAGACGAACGCGGTCAGCGTCCCGCGCGCGAGCGCGCGGGAGACGCCGGCGTTGACTTGCGTGTACGCGCCGAGGCGGCGGCCGTTGTTCGCGCCGGCGTACTGCGCGTTCACGATCCACTCCAGCCGCCCGCGCGGCTGCAGCGCATCGATCGTCAGCGTCGCGGTATGCAGCGGCCGGTTCGGGAGCTGCCAGCCCGGGACGACGACGCTGTAGGGGCCGGTGAGGCGCGGGTCGAGGGTCAGCAGCGTCGCGGCGCTCGTCGAGACGGTCGGGAAGACGACGACGGCGCGGCCGAGCGCGACGCGGCCGGTCAGCGACCAGCCTTCGTAGCGGCGCGTCGTTCCGGCGATCGCCTGGCCGATGTAGACGGAGTTCGGATCGAACGGGACGCCGGCGCACGACTGCGGGCGGTTCCAGGCCTGCCGGATCGCATCGAGATAGCCCGCCGGGAGATAGCCTGCGGACTCGCTGAGAATCGGAACGGGGGCGTAGAACGTCTGGCCGATCTGCGTTTGGCGGTACGCCGTCGCGGTCAGCGAGCCGTTGCGCCAGTTGTGTGCCCACGACGCGTTGTAGGACGCCGACGATTGAGGCGTATTCTTGTCGGCCGGCCCGCCGAGCCGCGAGGCACCGCCGCAGTTGTACGCTGCGATCGACGGCTCGGAGAAGAAGTCGGCGCCGGTGCCGCTCGGCTGCGCGCTGCCGAACTGCGCGTTGACCTCGATCGTATCGGCGTTCGCCGGCTTCCACGTACCGCCGATCGACTCGAGGAGCGACGCGCGCGTTCCGGTCGCTCTGGCGCGCGAGAGCCCGCCTTTGAGCGAAAGCTTCGTTCCGATCTTGTAGACGTCGGTGAGGTTCACGCTCGACGAAAAATCGCGATAGAGGACGCCGCGCGAGAAGAGCAGCTCGACCGGCGTGAAGATCTCGCGCCCGTTGCTGGTGTCGAAGCCGAGCGTGAGCGTGTGCCGGCGGACCGTGACGTTGAGCGACGCCGACGCCGAACGGCCGTCGTAGTCGTAGATGTCTTCCGACGGTGACGGGACGCCGAGCAGCACCCCGTTCAAGCGGTTCTGTGTGTAGCGCCCCCCATACGCCGAGCCGTTCACGGCGAGCGCGACGTTGCCGAGCTGCGCCTGAAACCCGAACGAGCCGAGCTTGAACCGGTCCGAGTCGGAGTTGTGGGGGCCCGTTCCGCACGCGAGCTCCTGCGTATAGACGGGGCACGTCAGCGAGCTGCCGCGGTTGGCGATGAGCGTCCCGCCGTTGAGCGTGATCTTGTCGTTGAGCGCGTAGCGCAGCTTGAGCGACTCGCCGGTCCAGCGCTGTCCCGCGTCGTGCTCGTACGTGAGCCCGCTCTGGTCGCCGAACACGAGACCGTCGAACGGCGAGCCGGTCGAGCGGTGCGCGAACTGCGCCGCGATCCCGAGCTTTCCGAGGCTCCCGGTCGCGGCCGCCAGGTACGAGGAGCGATCGTACGTTCCGTACGAGCTCGTGAAGCGCGTGATCCACTGCTTCGTCGGCTCGAGCGTTCGGTATGCCACCTGCCCGGCGATCGACGCGGCGTTGCCGCTGAAGTCGACGCCGGCGCCGCTGAAGAGATCGGTGCCGAGCGCGCGCAATGCGGCGCCCTGCGCCGCCCCGCTCAGACGCACGCCGCTCACGCTCACCCCGGTCTGCGACTCCTCCATCCCGCGCAGCGAGATCGTGATCGAGCCGTCGACGCTGTTCGCGCTCTGGTTCACGCTCACGCCCGCGAGCTGGCCGAGCGCGTCGTTGAGCGAGTCGCTGATCCGCCGCACCGGCGAGTTCTCGTTCACGTCCTGCGCCGAGGCCGTCGCCGTGCTGCGCGCCTGCACGTGTCCGATCTGCTGCAGCGTCGGCACGAGCGCGACGCTCACCGTCACCCGCCGTCCGTCGCCGACGTCGATCTCGTTCAGCGTCGCGGTCTGGTAACCGCGGAGCTGGACCTTCACGCGATAGATCCCGGCCGGCGCCTCCTCGAAGCGCAGCAGCCCCGCCCTCGGCGTCAGCGCGCTCGTCTGCACCGGACCGATGAGGAACACCTCGGCGTTTTCCAGCGGCACCTTCGTCGTCGCGTCGACGACCGTGATCACCAGCTCGCCGGGGGCGATCTGCGCGAACGCCGGCGCGCTGGGGACGAGCGTCGCGAGGAGTAGGACGACCGAGATCAGCAGGGCGCGATGCGGCATGGAACCCCCGGACCGAACGAATTAGTATTATTTCGTTAGTTGTACCCGGAGGCCGACCCTGCTTGCATGAGGGCGGGATGAGAGTCGCTAGGGCGGCGCCGCCCCGAACACGCGCAGATCCTCGTCGACCAGCAGATCGCCGGGCGCGGGCAATGCGGGGGCGGGCGCGATCGGGTCCCCGAGCGCCGCATCCGCGGCGGAGCCGTAGATCGCGATCGACGGCGCGTACGGCGTCGCCGCGTGCGCGCGCGCCTCGGCGAGCAGGCGCCGCGCACGCGCCGTCTCGCCGGCGCGCAGCGCGTGGAACGCTCCGAGGACGTCGAGCTCCGCCTGAAACCAAGTCCCCGGGAGCACCTCGCGCGTCCACGGCGGACGCTCCCACGGCCGCGCGAGCGCCAGCGCGGCGCGCGCGTGGAGCGCCTCGCCTTGGAGCGCGGTCGCCGGGTTCGCTCCGGCCATCGTCGCGACGACCGAGTTGCGCAGCGCGAGCTCCGCGTCGCG